>SVCF01000002.1:181887-197939 GCA_015058475.1 Clostridium butyricum
TTGATTATTGAATTCCATTCCAAGTTTTCCTATTGTTCCTTGAGAATACCCATAATTCTGTATAGCATTTTTATATTTATAATTTGTTTGTATTAAAAATACAACTCCTAGTAAAGCTACTATAATGCCTAAAGAAGATAAATATCTAAATGATTTAATTAATCTTTTTCTTATAGATCTGTTATTACTCTTATTATTTATTGTTTTCTTTTTCATTATAATTCATCTCCTCTATTAAGCTAAAACCTGCAATAAGAAGTATCCCAAAATATCTTCCTGTCTTTTTGGATACTCCTTATAATGCATTCTTATTTAATATTCGTAATTATTTCTTTTTCTTTGAGTATAAATCAAATACTACTGCGAAAAGTAATACAAAACCTTTAATTGCTTGTTGCCAGTTATTATCTACGCCCATTAGTGACATACCATTGTTAAGTACACCCATTACAAGACCTCCAACAACAGCTCCCATAACTCTACCAGTACCACCACTTGTTGATGCTCCTCCTATATAGCAAGCTGCTAAGGCATCAAGTTCGAAGTTTACACCAGCTTTTGGTTGAGCTGAGTTAACACGTGCTGCATAAGCTAATCCTGCAAGTGCTGCCATCAATCCCATATTTACAAATACTAGAAATTGAGTTTTAGCAACCTTAACACCAGATAATGCTGCTGCTTTTTTATTACCACCAACTGCATATACTTGTCTACCGAATACTGTCTTTGTTGTTATGAATGTGTATATTACTATTATAACTCCTGCTATTACTAATATATTTGGTATTCCTTTATATGATGCCAATACAATAGTTGCTGCATTTATTACTGCAACTGAAATAGCTATTTTCATAATAAATATTCCCATTGGTTCAGTAGCAAATTTATATTTTTCAAGTTTCTTTCTATTTCTTAAGTTATTTAATACTACTATAACTGATAATATTATTCCTACAAGGATTGATGATCCAACCAAATAGCTTGAACCAATTTGGAAATAAAATAGCGGTGGAATAAATCCAGATCCTAAATTAGCAAACGATGTTGGAAATGGTGCAATTGTTTTACCATTTAGAATTATCATGGTAAATCCTCTAAATATTAATTGACCTGCAAGTGTTACTACAAATCCTGGAATATCCTTATATGCAATCCAATAACCTTGAATAGCTCCTACTGCCATACCTATTGCTATAGCTATTAATATTGATATTACAGGGTTCACTCCTTTGTTAACCATTACAACACCTGCAATAGCACCTACAAATGCACTTACTGAACCTACTGCAAGATCAACTGTACCTATAATAACTACTAATAGCATCCCAACTGAAAGGATAAGTACATAACCATTTTGCTGAATAAGATTTGTTATATTAAGAGGCTTTAACATAATTCCTTTAGTCAAAATCTGAAATATCACAACTACTGCCAATAATGCTATAAGCATACCATTTTCTTTTATAAATTTATTTATTGAAAGATTTGCTTCCTTCTTTTTATTTTCTTTTTCCATATTGCTTTTTGTTACAATATTTGCTTCACTCATTATTTTTCCCTCCTTATTTAGATGCAACTATTTTACCCATTATAATTTCTTGAGTAGCTTCTTTTCCATCTAACTCTCCTATAATTTTTCCTTCATTCATAACATAAATTCTATCACTTAATCCAAGTACTTCAGGTAGTTCTGACGAGATTACAATAACAGCTTTTCCATTAGCTACAAGCTCATTTATTATTGTATAGATTTCGTATTTCGCACCAACATCTATACCTCTCGTTGGTTCATCCAATATTAGCAAGTCTGGCTCTGCATAAACCCATCTTGAAAGTACGACCTTCTGTTGATTACCACCACTTAAATTTCCTGTAAGTTGTAATATACTAGGTGTCTTTATCTGCATAGACAATCTAAAATCTTGTGCTGCTATAATTTCAGCTTGTTCATCAATAACTCCATGTTTAGATATTTTTCCCAAAGAAGCTATTGTAATGTTATGACGTATATCGTCTATTAAATTTAATCCTGCTTCTTTTCTATCTTCAGTTACATATGCTATTCCAGCATCTATTGCATCTTGTACTGTCTTTATGTGTATCTCTTTTCCTTCTTTTATAATTGAACCTGAAATTTTTTGTCCATAAGTTTTACCAAAAATACTCATTGCAAGTTCTGTTCTTCCAGCTCCCATTAGTCCTGCTATTCCCAGAACCTCTCCTTTTCTGACTTTTATATTTACATTATCAACCATTTTTCTATCTGCATAATCTGGATGATAAACATTCCAATCCTTTATTTCAAATAACACATCTCCAATTTTAGGAGTCCTTTTTGGATAACGATCAGTAAGCTCACGACCTACCATTCCTTTAACTATTCTATCTTCTGAAATCTTTCCACCAGATGCATCTAATGTTTCAATTGTGGCTCCATCACGTAGTACTGTTATAGAGTCACAAACTTTTGATACTTCGTTTAATTTATGTGAAATCAAAATAGATGTAATTCCTTGTTCCTTTAGTTCTAACATTAGATTCAATAAATTTTCACTATCATCTTCATTTAATGAAGCTGTTGGTTCATCTAATATTAATAATTTTACGTCTTTTGATAATGCTTTCGCTATTTCTATAAGTTGTTGTTTACCAACCCCCAAAGTATTAACTATTGTTTCTGGATCTTCATCTAACCCTACTTTTTTAAGTAACTCTTGTGTTCTAATTCTAACCTGCTGCCAATCTATAATTCCATGGTTAGAAAGTTCATTTCCTATAAATATGTTCTCTCCTATACTTAAATATGGACTTAATGCTAATTCTTGATGAATAATAACTATTCCATCTCTTTCACTATCTTTTATGTTTTTGTACGTACAAGTTTTTCCATTATAAAGAATTTCTCCTTCATAATCTCCATGTGGATATATTCCACTTAAAACCTTCATTAATGTAGATTTTCCTGCACCATTTTCTCCACATAGAGAATGTATTTCTCCTCTTTTTACTTTCAAATTTACATTATTTAAGGCTTTAACACCAGGGAAAGTTTTTGTTATATTTCTCATTTCTAAAATAATATCATTGCTATCTTTTATCATCTGACTTCCTACCCCCTTTATTAGAGTGATATGGTGATAAATTAATATCTCCATATCACTTTAATTTATCTACTATTTAAGATCTGCTTCTTCTATATAACCTGAATCAACTAAAACTTCTTTATAATTATTTACATCAACTGAAACTGGAGTACAAAGATATGATGGTACAACTTTTACACCATTGTTATATGTTTCTGTATCATTAACTTCTGCTTCTTGGCCTTTAAGAATTGAGTCAACTGTCTTAACTGCTTGAGCTGCTAAAGTTCTTGTATCTTTAAAAATTGTTTGTGTTTGTTCACCAGCAATTATTGATTTAACTGTTGCTGTTTCAGCATCTTGACCTGTAATTACTGGCCATGGAAGATCTGCTGAACCATAACCAACACTTCTTAAAGCCTCAACAATACCACGGCTTAATCCATCATAAGAAGAGAATACTGCATCTACTTTTTCACCAGAAGAATAATTAGCTGTTAATATATTTTCCATTCTTGATTGAGCTAAAGCTCCATCCCATCTTAATGTACAAACAGTATCAAAATCAGTTTGTCCAGAAACTACTACTAAGCTTCCATTATCGATATATTGTTGTAGTACACTCATTGCACCATCATATAACATGTGTGCATTATTATCATCTGGAGAACCAGCAAATAATTCTATGTTGTATGATTTTCCATTAGCATTTTTAAGATCTAAAGATTTTTCTATATATTCACCTATTTGAACACCAACTAAAGTATTATCAAAAGATATATAATAATCAACATATTCGGTATTTTTAATTAGACGGTCATAAGCTACTACTGGAATTCCAGCATCATGTGCTTTTTGACATACATCTGTTAGTGATTCACCATCAATATTAGCGATAACTAAACAATCAACACCTTTTGTAATTAGATTTTCTGCTTGTGATACTTGTGTTTCAACAACATCTTCAGCATATTGAAGGTCTGTATTATATCCTAAATTTTTAAGTTCTGACACCATGTCATTACCATCATTAATCCATCTTTCAGATGATTTTGTTGGCATTAATATACCTATTGTCTTACCATCTGATGATCCACCATCAGTACTTGCAGCTTCACTTGAAGCACCTGCATCACTCTTTGGTGCAGTTGTAACCCCACATCCTCCTAATGTTCCTAAAAGTGTCATTGATAATAACATTGCCATAAATTTTTTTTTCATACTATTACCCTCCTAATTTAATAAAATTATTATTTATATCATCTTTCATTTTGTTAATCATATTTATATATTTTTTTAAAACGAAAGATACTATCTAAAATATAGCTTGTCTACTATTTATATAGATTAAAAGATAATTCAAAAAGCACTAACACTGCCATTATTTTTCCATAAGAATTATTGATTACAAATTTATAATTCTTATTATTCTTTTTATATATCATCGGTATAGCAACACCACAAATGATAATTGCTGAAAATATTACTAAACCAGTAATTGTACATTTTATAACTCCTGTATCTATTAAAAAGAAATATAGCAGTAAACAAGGTGCCATTACATAATAGAGTAATTTGTTACACAAATTAATATGTTTTTCTTGCATCAAAATCATCTCCCATTTATATCTCAAATTATTGTTTTTCTACATCGTTTACAATTTAAATTATAACGTTTTCAACAACTTTACTCTATACAAAATTCTTTTGAAAACTATCGAAATTCTTAACAAAAATAGCACTATAAATTTAATATAAAATTTATAGTGCTATATAACCTATTTAAATAAGATAATTCTACAATTAGTTAATAACTATAGGATGCATGATTTCAGTTCTTGTACCTTTCCCATAAATACTTGTAAATTTTACTCCATATTGTTTACCATACATCAAGTTTATTCTCTCATTTACATTAAAAATTCCATATCCTAAATTACTCTCCTCTGATCTTCCATTTTCAAGCATATACTTTATTTCTTTAAGTGTTTTTTCATCTATTCCCTTACCATTATCACTAACTGAGAAGTGTAGTATATCATCATACTCTTCAGCAATAATTACAATTTTTCCATTTCCTCTTTTTTCTTTTATTCCATGATAAATTGCGTTTTCTATTAATGGTTGTAATATTAGTTTAACAACTTTATAATTAAGAATTCTTTCATCAAAGTATATTTCATATTCTAATTTATCTTCATATCTCATTTTTTGAATTTCTAAATAACTTTTAATATGATTAAGCTCATCATTAACACTTATAATTTCTTTACCTTTACTTAAACTTATCCTAAGCAATTTAGTAAAAGATTCTATTATATCAACTATTTCATAGTCTTCTTTTTCTTCTGCCATCCATCTTATAGTATCTAAAGTGTTATACATAAAATGTGGCTTTATTTGGGCCTGTAAAACATTCATCTCTGCTTTTCTTTTCTTCTTTTCCTCAATTTGAATTAAATTTAAAAGATTCTTTATTTCTCTTACCATTGTATTAAATGATTCTCCTAATTCTCCAATTTCATCATTACATTTACTATTGAAGAATACATCTAAATTACCATCTTGAGCTTCTTTCATAAGTTTTTTTAATTTATATATTGGTCGAACTATTGATTTTGTAAAGATTGCAGCAAATGCACCCGAAATAATTAAAGCTATTATACCTATAAAAATTGAAATATATTTAAGCTTTTCAACAATTTTAATACTTTCACTTTCTGGAAATACGCTTATAGTCTGCCAGCCAGTATAATCTGATGTGGATTTTGTAAGCTTATAATTTTCTCTATCTATATTCTTAGTTATTATTTCATTATTCATTTCTCTTATCCATTCATCATGTATTCTATAAACAATATTATTTACTGGGGTGTATACTATCTCTCCATTATTGTCCACTATAAATACAAATCCAGCAGTTCCTGGCTTAGAATTTTCAATAACATCTTTTATAACATCTAGTTTAATGTCTATTAATATTACACCAGTTGTTTCCTTAGTCTTATCATCAATAATCGCTTTTGACATTGAAAAAACCTCATCAGCAGAATATTTAAATATATTATCAATGTTTCTACCAATAGGCTTTGTATACAAATGCATATTATTCGGATCTTTTATTGATTTTATATACCATTCTTCATTTATTAATGAATCTCTTGATACTTTATTCATTACGTCACTTATATATCCACCATTTGTATTTACAACCATAATTCCAGCTATCTCTGGATTAAATTTTGTAAACTTATAGATTGATTTATATACAGCATCTTCTATATTATCGTTTTCTGAATGATTATCATTTAAAAATGTAAGAATTCTAGGATCTGTAGACATATAATTTATTATATTCTCAGATTTATTAACATAGAAATCTATATTGCTACTTATTTGTTTAATTATTTGGTTTGTATTTTCATTTTGTGATATATTTATAGACTTCATATATGATAAATTGCCTAAATAAGTTATGGTAATTATTAATGTTAAAATTATACCACCAAAATATATCATTAACTTTTTTCCGATACTTTTATTAATAAACCACTTTGAAACATTTATCATATAATCCACCCACTTTAGATAATTGTAAAAATAGAATTAATTGGTAATGCACAATCATTATAACATATAAAATTCTGCTGCTAATATTTAATATTAAATATCCTCTTCTGTATTTTTCTTTTTTAATTACAATGTTTTTTCAGTAGAAATCACTCACTCGTAATACATTTAATTTATTTAAATATATAATAAGTGTAGAACTTATCATAAAGAACTACACTTGTATCATTTATTATTAAATTTGGAAGATTCACACTTCAAATTTTTAAGAAATACTCTTTTTCTTTTCCTCTTGTATTACAATAATTCTCTGTAATCCTATAAAGATGAACAATAACATACCTACAGCAATTTTGGTCCACCAAGAGTTTAAAGTACCATCAAACATTATTAGAGTTTGAATAATACCAGTTGTTAATACACCAAATAATGGTCCAATTATATTTCCATATCCACCTGTTAATAAAATCCCACCAATTACGCAAGCTGCGATAGCATCCATTTCCATACCATTACAATGAAGTCCATACCCTGAAAGCGTATATATTGTAAAAAGCAGTCCTCCTAATGCTGAGCAAAATCCTGAGAAAGTATATACAAGTACTTTTGTTTTTTCAACAGGTAATCCCATTAGTTTAGCTGAATTCTCATTTCCGCCCAATGCATATACACTTCTTCCGAATTTAGTGAACTTAAGTAAATATATAGCAGCTATTAAAACTACTAAACTCACAACAACATTGATTGATATAAATGCCCCTGGCAATATTGGTATTCTAAATGATGAAAGTTTACTAAAAGTTGGATCATTAATTATTATTGTGTCTATACTGATTAGATAACTAGCACCTCTTGCAAAAAACATACCTGCAAGCGTTACTATCCATGGATGTAATTCAAATTTTTGGATTAGTACTCCTTGAACGGTTCCAAAAATTATTCCAACAACCAATACAATAACAATAACTAAAAATGGATTGACCCCCTTCTCCAATAAACTCGCAGTAACCATACTTACAAATGCTATCATTGATCCCACAGATAAATCTATTCCACCAGTTAATATCGCTACTGCTTCACCAATTGCAACAACAATTAAATATGCATTATCAATAAATAAATTAGCTACAACTTGTGTTGAAAAAAATCCTCTATATTTCACTGAACCTGCTACAAACAACAATAAAAATAATCCTATAGTAGCATATATTGAAATATAATCTTTATTTAATTTAAATTTTTTCATATTTAATCCTGTTTTATTCACGCCTTAGCCACCTCTCCTTCATTTAAATTGTTATCTGACATTTTTGTTTTTTTAACCTTGATCATTTTTCTAAATTGAGGAGACTGAATTATACATACTACAATAACAACTATAGCTTTAACTACTAATGTTATTTCTGGAGGAACTCCTAGACTATATATAGTAGTTGTTAAAGTTTGAATAAATAGTGCTCCAACAACTGTACCACTTAAATAGAATCTTCCACCAGCCATTGAAGTACCACCAATTACTGTCGCTAAAATTGCATCAAGTTCTAGCCATAATCCAACATTATTAGCATCGGCACTTTTAATATTAGCACAAAGAATTATTCCTGCTATTCCTGCAAGCAAGCCACAAATTACGTAAAGTAAAAATACAATTTTTTTAGATTGTATACCTGCATATTTACATGAATTACTGTTTACTCCTATTGATTCAATAAATAATCCCAATGCAGTTTTTCTTATTAAGAAATACATTATAAGTCCGATTATTGCAGTTATAAATATTGCTACTGGAAGTAAAACATATCCTGTTCCAATAAATATAAAACCTTTGTGTGTAAATGTTAATATTTGTCCACCTGTTATTAACTGTGCTACTCCTCTTCCTACAATATATAAAATTAAAGTTCCTACCATTGGCTGAACACCTATATATGAAACTAATAATCCATTCCAACCACCACATATGCATCCACAAATAATACCTACAATTACAGCAGATGTAACTGAACCTCCATTAACTATTATTGTTGCTGACATAGCTGCACTTATTGCAATTATTGATCCAACAGATATATCAATTCCCTGTGTTGCAATAACAAGTGTCATTCCTAAAGAAACAATAATAAGTGGTGCTGCACGATTTAAAATATCTATCGTATTACCAAATAGATGACCATCCTTCATACTTATACTTAAAAAACTTGGTGTCATTATAAAATTAAATAAAAGTAATATAAGAAGGCTAATTACAGGCCAGAATATTTTAGCTTTATAAAATTTTATTAGTAAATTATTATTCTTCATAATTAATTTGCACCTCCTGCTATTGTTTTCATTATATTAGCTTCTTGAATATCATCACCAGTCAATTCACCTATAACCTTTCTATCTCTAAGTACAATTACTCTATCACAGCATTTAACCATCTCTGGAAGCTCCGAAGAAATAAATACAATAGTCATACCTTGTTTAGCTAATGCTAAGATTAACTCTGTTATTTCACCTTTTGCACCTATATCGATTCCTCTCGTTGGCTCATCTAAAATTAGTAGTTGTGGATTAGTTGCAAGCCATCTTGCAAGTATAACTTTTTGTTGGTTACCTCCACTTAAATTACCAATTTTTTGTTCCATGCTTGGCGTTTTTATTCTGAGTAAATCAATATATTTTTGTGCTATTTCCTGTTGCTCTTTCATTGGAATATACTTGAATATTCCTTTCTTTCCTTGAAGCGCTAGTATAATATTTTCTCTTATTGTTAAATCTCCTATTATTCCTTCAATTTTTCTATCTTCTGGACAGAATCCAAAACCTTCTTGTATAGCTTTTTTAGGATTTATATAGGAATATTCTTTTCCGCTTATTGTTATATGTCCACTTGTTGATTTATCTACTCCAAAAATTACTTTTGCACTTTCACTTCTTCCTGATCCAAGCAATCCTGAGAATCCTATAACCTCACCTTTATTTATTTGTATATTAAAAGGATTTATAGATCCAATTCTTCCAAAGTCATTTGCTGATACTAATACATCTTTTGAATCTTTATTACTTTCTTTTTTTATTCTGGTAGCTTTAACTATCTCGCCATAATCCTTTCCTATCATCTTAGATACTAACTCTATTCTTGATAATTTATCAGCATCATAAGTTCCGACTAACTCCCCATTTCTTAAAACAGTCAGTTTATCTGATACTTCATATACTTGATCTAAAAAGTGAGTTACAAATATAATTGACATACCTTCTTTTCTGAATTTTTTCATTATAGTAAATAGCTGCTTTACTTCATTTTCATCTAAACTTGAAGTAGGCTCATCAAGAATAAGTATTCCATTTGACATATCTACAGCACGAGCAATAGCAACCATCTGCTGTACTGCTACTGAATAGTTATTTAATGCCTTTTTAACATCTATATCTAAATTTAATCTTTCTTTTAATAATTTTTCTGAACTTTCATTCATTTTTTTCCAATCTATACGTCCATTTTTGATAGGTTGTCTTCCTATGAAGATATTTTCAGCAACTGTTAGATTTGGGCATAAATTTACTTCTTGATACACAGTACTTATACCGTATTTCTGTGCTTCTTGAGTTGATGATATTCTTATTTCCTTTCCTCTTAAAAATATATTTCCGCCATCTATTTCATGAACCCCTGTCAAAACTTTTATAAGTGTTGACTTTCCAGCCCCATTCTCTCCCATTAATGTATGTATTTCTCCACTTTTCAAAGTGAAATCTACATTTGATAGAGCTTTAACACCCGGAAAAATTTTAGTAATACCTTTCATTTCTAAAACTACTTTAGAATCATTCATATATATCTACCTCCTGCGACTTGTACGTACTACCATTCCCTTACATAAGAGCTGGTTTTAAACCAGCCCTTATGTATTTATATTAATATTTTCTATTAGGTAATTCTTTTTCAGCATCTGCTTGTAAGAATGTACTTTCATCAGATTTTATAACTCTATCTACTTCTTCATCATTTAATATTTTTTCTGAAACTTCTAGTAATTGTGGTCCAAGTAATGGATTGCACTCTACTATTGCATTTGACTTGCCTTCTGCCATTAATTCGAACATATCTTTAATACCATCACATGAAATTATATATATGTCCTTTCCTGGTTCTAATCCATATTCTTCAATAGCTTGAATTGCCCCAATTGCCATATCATCATTATGAGACCATAACACATCAATATTCTTGCCATCAGATTTTAAGAATGCTTCCATAACTTCTTTACCTTTAGCTCTAGTAAAGTCACCTGTTTGAGATTTTATTATCTTATAATTAGGAGCTTTTTCTTCAATAACTGCATTAAATCCTTTTTGTCTTCCAACCATAGCTGTTGACCCAACAGTTCCTTGAAGTTCTGCAATATTTAACTCTGCATCAGTACCAAATTCATCAATTACAATTTGAGCAGCTTTCTTTCCTTCCTCTTCCATATCTGAACCTAAGAAACACTCATAAAGTGAATCATCAGAAATTTGTACACTTCTATCAACTATTACTACTGGAATTTCAGCATCCTTTGCTTCTTGTAATACTGTATCCCATCCTGTTTCAACTACTGGGTCTAATGCAATTAAATCTACCTTTTGTGCAATAAAACTTCTAATAGCTTTAATTTGGTTTTCTTGTTTCTGTTGGCCATCAGAGAATTTTATCTCATAGTTTGCATTTAATGTAGGTATTGATTTAATAGAATCTGTTTCTGCTGTTCTCCACCCACTTTCAGCTCCAACTTGTGCAAATCCAATTACCCTCTTTTCTGATTTTTCAGAACTTGCTGAACTATTTCCTTCACTACTGCTTCCTCCACATCCTGCAAGCATTCCCAAACATAAAATTGTACCTGCTACGATGGATATTACTTTTTTGAATTTCATTATTAACTCCCCCTAAATTCTTTTTGTTTTCGTTTTCATGAGTTAATTATATAATCATTCCTTTAAAAAGTATTTATACAAATCAGCTTTTTTTTGTACTATATGGAACTTTAAGGTAATTTATATTTTTACTGCTTTGACTTATATTTATCTATATTTTCTTTGGTTATTCTTTCACAATTTAAAATTATGTTTTTAGGTACTGTCACTTTATTTAATATTCTTACAGCATATTCTATTGCTTCTTTCCCTCCTGTAGGGCAAATAAAAGTTCCATCTATCATTTCCTTTTCTACCATATTAATTCCACCATCAATGCCTGATAATCCATCTACACCAATAATTTTTACATTTTCAAGCCCTGCTTCATTAACAGCTTTATATGCTCCAAGCGCCATATAATCACTATGAGCGAAGATTACATTTATATTTCTATTCTCATCAATAATACTCTTTACTTTGTCATATGCCTCGTCTTTTTTCCATTCTGCAACTATTGTCCTTTCAATATTTATATTCTTATTTTGATTTACTACCTTTTTGAATCCTTTACTTCTTTCCTCATCTGGATTAGAATTTAGAAAACCTTGTATTTCTATCACATTAGCTTCTTGTCCATTAGTTAATTCCATAATCAAATTACCAGCTTGCCTACCTATATCTTCATTATCTGGACCAATATATAATGTATAATCATATCCATCAACTGCTCTATCCAAAACTATAACTGGTTTAATACTATTTGCCTTTTTTACTGTTTCCTTTAGCTTATTTGAATCATTTATTGAAACAATTAATATATCTGCCCCAAAATTAATTAAATCCTCCATATCCTTCTTTTGCTTATCAGTATCTCCACCAGCATCTTTATATATTACTTTTATATTCTCATAATTTTTTGCTGCTTCCTTCAGTTCGTTGTGCATAGATATTCTCCATGGTTCATAAAGATTAGCTTGTGAAACTCCTATTATAAAAATATTATCTTTTTTATATTTTATTAACATATAATTACTTACACCAATATAAATTAAAATACTAAGTATGCATAAACCACCTATACATAGAATACATCTCTTTTTTTTATTCATTTTCCCCCCCCTTTTTATATTCCATTGGAGATACTCCTATAATTTTTTTAAAAGCTCTGCAAAAATAATGTTGATTGCTATATCCAACTAATTCGGCCACATCATAAATTTTAATTGTAGGGTCTTTCATGATATCCATAGCTTTGTTAATTCTAATACTAGTTAAATATTCAATAAAAGATAATCCTGTTTCTTTTTTTAATACTTTACTTAAATACGAAGATGTAACTTCAAAATATTTAGCAATATCATTAATATTGATATTGTTTAAATAATAATTTGAATTTAAATAATTAATTGTATATAATACTAATTTACTATATTTTTTTCTTTTATTTACACCATCTAAAATTTTATTATAAACGTCTTTAACGTCAATTATCCCCTTTTTTGTATATCCCTGTTCTATAACCACATCAAATTTTAAATATGACCCTATTTTTTTCTGTATATCTTGTCCATAGTTAATCCATTTATTTATATCATATATATCTATTATTATTATTACATTATTATTTTCATCCATTGATACAATTTTATTAGTAATATCTTTAAAATCCTCATTTACTATATTTTCTATAGCAAATTCTACAAGTTGATTATTCCATTTTTTATTTATTATTTCTATATTATATTTATCAATTATTTTAATAAATATCATTCCTATAGTATTAGAAAAATCTTTTCCAAGGAATCTCAAATCTTCTACAATTTCTTTATCTGATATTGTATTTGATATCCATCTACTGAAGGTTGTATTTTTTATGTAATTAATATTTTCTAACATTTGCCTATTGGCCCATTCCAAATACTCTTTATCTCTAATATTCTTATTAAGTTCGTTTATTGCTTTAAATATTACATCCTGTAGCTCTTGCTTTTTTATTGGTTTTAAAACATACTCAAGTACATTATACTTTAATGCTTCTTTTGCATAAGAAAACTCATCATATCCACTAATTATTATAATTTGCATATTGGTATTTTTCTTTCTTATTTCTGCTAACAATTCAATCCCATTTAAAAATGGCATATTAATATCTAGTAAAACAATATCAATAGCAACATTATTAATTATTTTTAATGCCACTTCACCATCCTCAGCTTCTAATATCGTATTAATATTATACTTTTCAGTATCAATTAATCCTTTTATACCTCTTCTTATTTTGGGCTCATCATCTGCAATTAATAAATTTAACATAAAAAATCCTCCTAATGCATAATAAAAACAATAGCTACTCATTTTGTTATAAATAATATTGAGATATTTAATATCATTTCTTATATTTCTATAATTATTTTGCTTCTGGAAAAATTATTATATTTAAAAAATTTTATCCAAACATCTTTTATATAATATAATATTTTCCATAATTACAAAGAAATACTTTTAATAATAATTTAATTTCCATATACAAATATAGTTCTATAAAATTTTTTTAATTTCATAGAACTATATCTCATAGTAATTTATAATTTCTTAAACTATCTATTTTTAAGAAATCACTATCTTATTCACAATTTTTTTTTAACATTTAAAGCTATCTACTGCTGCTCTTTCAATAGGAAGACCTTCAGTATAGTGTTTAATAAATTCATTAAATCCCTTAACATCTTCAGGATCCGGGTCGATTTTTGTACCTATTTTATCTGCAAAGACCTTATTTGTAAGATACTCTTCCAATGTTTCATCTTCCGATTTATTTAACATATATGATGCAAGTAATGCAATTCCCCATGCTCCACCTTCTCCAGCAGTTTCCATAACTGATACTGGAGCATCTATAGCCGCAGCCATAATCTTTTGTCCAACATCCTTTGTCTTAAATAATCCGCCATGACCTAAAATTTGATCTAGTTTTACACCTTCTTCTTTAAGAAGAATATCTAATCCTGTTTTTAGTGCACCTAATGCTGTAAATAAATGAACTCTCATAAAATTAGCTAAAGTAAATTTACTTTCTGGTGAGCGAACAAATAGTGGGCGTCCTTCTTCAAAGCCAGTTATATGTTCACCCGAGAAGTAATTATATGCTAATAAACCTCCACAATCTGAATCACCTTTAAGAGCTTTATTATATAAAGTTCCAAATAACTTATTCATATCAACTTCTATACCAAATTCTTCTGCAAACTCTTTGAATATTCCAACCCATGCATTAAGATCTGAAGTACAGTTATTACAATGAACCATTGATACTAAATTTCCAGTAGGAGTTGTAACTAAATCAATTTCTTCATGTACTTTTGACAATTCTTTTTCAAGTACAATCATTGCAAAAACTGATGTTCCTGCTGAAACGTTACCAGTACGCTTAGCAACACTATTAGTTGCAACCATGCCTGTTCCTGCATCCCCCTCTGGAGGACAAAGTGGTATACCTGCCTTTAAATTTCCTGTAACATCTAAAAGTTTTGCCCCTTCTTCTGTAAGAACACCAGCCTCTTCACCAGCTAGTAAAACTTTTGGGAATATATCTTCAAGTTTCCATGGTAAATTTTTAGGTGCAATTAATTCATTAAATTGTTTAACCATATCCTCATTATAATTTTTTGTTTCTATATTAATAGGAAACATTCCAGATGCTTCTCCAATACCTAAAACCTTTTCACCAGTAAGTTTCCAATGTATATATCCTTCTAATGTTGTTTGAAAGTCTATATCAGATATATGTTCTTCTTCATTTAAAATTGCTTGATAAAGATGAGCAATACTCCATCTTTGTGGAATATTATAATTAAATAATTTTGTTAATTCTTCTGAAGCTTTTTCAGTGATAGTATTACGCCATGTACGGAATGGAACTAAAAGTTCATCTTCTTTATTGAAAACCATATATCCATGCATCATAGCACTAATTCCTATAGCCCCTATTTTATCAATAATTACTCCATATTTTTGCTTAACATCTTCAGCCATTTTAACATAACTGTCTTGTAGACCAGTCCAAATATCCTCTAAAGTGTAAGTCCAAATATTGTCAACATATCTATTCTCCCAATCATGGCTGCCTGAAGCTATAGGTTCATTATCTTCATCAATTAAAACCGCTTTAATTCTAGTTGAACCAAATTCAATGCCAAGAACTGTTTTACCATTAATAATTGAATTTTTTATATCATTAATTTCTAATTTCATAAAAATACCTCCACTACATATATATTAATTTTTAATGAAAGCAAGTTGTGCAAATAAATAATTTTATTAAATGCAGAACTTGCTTCCACTATACTTATTTTCTTTTTCATTTGTTTATACTACATTCTTATCTTAGTTAATTAACATTTTATTTTTTTATTTATTAACAACCTTAACTGCTGTATTAACAACATTTTCTACAGTGAATCCAAACTGTTCAAATAATATATTTGCATTTCCTGATGCTCCAAATGTATCAAG
>SVCF01000025.1 GCA_015058475.1 Clostridium butyricum
ATATTCTGTTCAATTTTCAAAGACCATTTTCTTTTCTACAACTTTCGTTGTTTTTCTCTATCGCCTCAAGCGACTTTCTTAGTATAACATCGCTATTTATACTTGTCAATAACTTTTTTTGATTTTTTTTGCTTACTTATTATTTAAATAAACATCATTAATCATTTGTTATTACATCGATTCCTAACGACGTGTTATATCATACCATACATTAATAGCATCAATAAGATATTATAATCTATTTAATAGCTATAATTATTATATTTCTTTGTTTTTCTTTATATTTCTCATTTTTTCTATTATTGATACGCGTGGCTAACTGTACATTAAAATTATAGGTTTTATATTTATTTTTAATATTATCTATATACTTTTTCACTATATTTTAGCCTTAGAATATAGTGAAAATGTTATTAGTTCCCCATTACTAATAACATTTAGGATTATAGATAAAAAAGTATCTTCTGATCTGAGAAAATACTTTTTGTTATATTAATTAAACTTGTATATTTAATTTTATTGTTTCTTTTCTACATTTGTATATTGCTTTTACATAATTATCATATCTAATATGATCTACTTCATCAATATATTGTTTCCCAATATGATAGTTCACTAATTTTTGATAACTCTTACTATTTATAGAACTATCTATGTTCAAACAGCTTTTTAAAACACAGAAATAAAGATTATATTTATCTTTTATATGTCCATCTCAGCTACTAATATTGTATTTAAATTTTTATTATTAATATATATATAGCAATAATTCGCTTCATCACATATACATAAATATATATATTCATATATACATATATATTTTTTAGTGAATCCTTTTTTTAGTCATTGGTCCTTTATACGCGTGGATAAAGTATTGTTGTCAAATAATATTTCACAAATACAAGGAACTATGTGCTCCACCTCCATAACAATTGCTATTATGTTTTCAATGGCATATCTATTTTTTATCTATAATATAAAACAATCAATCCATATCTATTTGCTTGCTCTAAACATAGTATTAAAAATCTTAATTAAATTCAATTTAAACTCTATTTTCTGTATCTTTTTTTGTTTTATTATTAAAATATCAATGGTGATATTTTAATAATAAAACAAAAAAGGTGTTGATTTTATCAACACCCTAATGTTATTAGTAATCTATTACTAATAATCTTTTTATTCTTCTATATCATTTTCATTTACTTCTTGGATATCATCCACACTACTTTCATTTTCATTTACTTGTTCGATATTATCTGTACTACTTTCATTTTCATCATCATTATTTAGTATTTTAGCTATAGCAACTACTTTTTCTTCATCAGTAGTTCTCATTAATGTTACTCCCATAGCAGATCTACTTGTGACTGAAATGCCTGCTACATTTATTCTTATAGCTACACCACTTGAATTTATAAGCATTAATTCATCATCAACCTTACAAACTGTTGCACCTGCTAGCTTGCCTGTTTTGTCACTTATTTTATATGTTATTAATCCTACTCCACCTCTATTTTGAACTTTATATTCTTTTATAGGTGTTCTTTTTCCAAATCCATTTTCACTTATTACAAGCAATTCTTCGTCATCAACTGCTATATCCATACATACAGCAATATCATCATTCTTTAAATTAATTGCTTTTACTCCTGATGCAGTTCTACCCATTGGTCTAACATCTTGTTCATTAAATCTTACTGCATATCCATTTTGGGTTACTACTATTATGTTTGCATCTCCATAAGTATTTTTCACTTTAAGAAGCTCATCATTCTCTTTTAGACTGATAGCAATTAATCCATTTTTTCTTAAGTTTTTAAATTCACTTATATGGGTCTTCTTAACTATACCGTGCTTAGTCCCCATAAACAAGAATCCTTCTCTTTTGCCATCACTTACAGTTAATACAGTTTGTATTTTTTCATCTTGCTCTATTGCTATAAGATTTATTATATTTGTTCCTTTTGCTTGCCTTCCTGCTTCAGGTATTTCATAAGCTCTTAATTTATACACACGTCCTCTGTTTGTAAAGAATAAAACATCTGAATGTGTTGAAGTTATTGTGACATGTTCAACAAAATCATCTTCTTTTGTTGTCATAGCTTGAATTCCTTTTCCACCTCTTCTTTGAGAAGAATATGTATCTGCCGAAATTCTCTTTATATAACCTGATTTAGTTAATGTTATTACAACTTCTTCTTCTTGTATAAGATCTTCAATATCAATTTCATTCATTACTTTTTCAATTGTAGATCTTCTTTCATCTGAATATTTATTTTTTATTTCTAGAAGTTCATCTTTTATAACTCCTAATAATTTTTCATCACTAGCTAAAATAGATTTTAAATATTCAATTTGTTTTAATAGCTCATTTAACTCTTCTTCTATTCTCTCTCTCTCTAATCCTGTTAATCTTCTTAGTCTCATTTCTAAAATAGACTGAGCTTGCTTTTCAGAAAGGCTAAAACTTTCCATTAATGTATTTTTTGCTATTTCAGTAGTCTTAGAAGTTCTTATAATACTTATAACTTTATCAATATTATCTAAAGCTATTTTTAACCCATCTAAAATATGAGCCCTAGCTTCTGCTTTATTTAATTCAAATACAGTTCTTCTTGCTACCACTTCTTTTTGGAATGCAATATAATTTACCAATATTTCTTTTAGATTTAATACTCGTGGTTCATTGTTAACTAGTGCTAATAATATAACACCAAACGTATCTTGAAGTTTTGTATGTTTATATAGTAAATTCAATACAACACTTGCATTAGCATCTCTCTTTAATTCTATAACAATCCTCATACCATCTCTATCTGACTCATCTCTTAAATCAGATATTCCAGTAATTTTCTTATCTTTTACCAAATCAGCTATATTTTCAATAAGCTTAGCTTTATTAACTTGATAAGGAATTTCAGTAATTATTATTTTGTATCTGCCATTTTCCTCTTCAATTTCAGACTTAGCTCTAACTACAATTTTACCTTTACCAGTTTCATATGCAGCCCTTATTCCAGCCTTACCCATTATAGTAGCACCAGTTGGAAAATCTGGTCCCTTTATTTTAGTCATAAGATCTAACACAGTAGCATCTGGATTTTCTATAAGCATAATAGTTCCATCAATTACTTCTCCTAAATTATGCGGTGGTATATTGGTTGCCATACCAACTGCTATACCTGATGATCCATTTACTAAAAGATTTGGGTATCTAGATGGTACAACAACTGGTTCTTGCTCTTCACCATCAAAATTTGGCATAAAATCAACTGTATTCTTGTTTATATCTCTTAACATCTCAACAGCTATTTTATTCATTTTTGCTTCTGTATATCTCATTGCAGCAGCACTATCACCATCTACTGATCCAAAGTTACCATGTCCATCAACAAGCATATATCTCATTGAAAAATCTTGTGCCATTCTTACTAATGCATCATAAACAGAACTATCACCATGTGGATGATACTTACCTAATACATCTCCAACTATTCTTGCACACTTTCTATATCCTTTTTCAGGACTTAATCCTAACTCTTGTAGTGAAAAAAGTATTCTTCTATGGACAGGTTTTAGACCATCTCTTACATCTGGAAGAGCACGACCTACTATTACGCTCATTGCATAGTCAATATAACATTTTTTCATTTCATGATTTATATCTACGGGTATAACTTTTCCCTCATTAAAATCCATGTACTTCACCTCTTAATTATTCAGTACTAAATATCTAAATTAACAACTTTTTTAGCATTCTTCTGTATAAATTCTTTTCTTGGTTCAACTTTTTCACCCATCAGAATTGTAAAGATTTCATCAGCGGCCATAGCATCTTCTATATTTACCTTTAACAAAATTCTCTTTTCTGGATCCATTGTTGTATCCCATAATTGATTTGCATTCATTTCCCCAAGACCTTTGTAACGTTGAATATCAGTTGAATTATCTTTTCCACCAATTTCAGTTAATATAGAATCTAATTCAGAATCACTATATGCATAATACTCTTTTTTACTTTTACTAACCTTATACAATGGTGGTTGTGCAATATAAACATGCCCATCATCTATTAAGTGTTTCATATATCTAAAAAAGAATGTTAATAATAAAGTTCTAATATGAGCACCATCAACATCGGCATCTGTCATAATTATAATTCTATTATATCTAATTTTTTCTATATCAAAATCATTACCTATTCCTGCACCAAATGCAGCAACCATAGATCTAATTGTATCTGCATTTAATATTCTATCTAATCTCTGCTTTTCAACGTTTAATATTTTACCCCTTAAAGGTAAAATAGCTTGGAACTTTCTATTTCTTCCTTGCTTAGCAGATCCCCCTGCCGAATCTCCTTCGACTATATATATTTCACATTCTTTAGGATCCTTAGATGAACAATCTGCCAACTTTCCAGGTAATGTAGTTCTCTCTAAAACAGATTTTCTTGTTAATTCTCTTGCTTTTCTTGCTGCATCCCTAGCTCTAGCTGCCATTAATGCTTTATCAACTATCATTTTACTTACATTAGGATTTTCCTCTAAGAATGTTCCTACCTTTTCCCCTACAATTGAATCAACTATACCTCTAACCTCACTATTACCTAGTTTGGTTTTAGTTTGACCTTCAAATTGTGGGTCTTCTATTTTTACTGATACCACTGCAGTAAGACCTTCTCTTATATCTTCTCCAGAAAAGTTCTTATCACTTTCTTTTATATGTCCATATCTCTTTGCATAATCATTAAAAACCCTAGTTAACGCAGTTTTAAATCCAACTAGATGAGTTCCACCTTCTGCTGTATCAATATTATTTGCGAATGAAAAAATATTCTCTGTATATCCATCATTGTACTGAAGTGCAACTTCTACTAACACTTTATCTTTTGTTCCTTCAACATATATAGGTTCTTCATGAAGAGGAATCTTATTTCTATTTAGGTAAGATACAAATGATTTTATACCACCTTCATAATGGAATGCTTCTTCTTTTTCATCTCTTTTATCAATTAATTTTATATAAATTCCTTTATTTAAAAATGCGAGTTCTCTTAATCTTTGTGCAAGAATCTCGAAATCATATATTAATTCATCAAATATTTCTACATCTGGTTTAAAATAAATCATAGTACCAGTGTCATTGCTTTCGCCTACTTTATGTATATCTCCTACTGCTTTTCCTCTTCTATAGCTTTGTTCCCATATATATCCATCTCTTTTTACTGTTACTATACATTCTTCAGAAAGAGCATTAACTACTGATGCACCAACTCCATGTAGTCCACCAGAAACTTTATAACCTCCCCCTCCGAACTTTCCTCCAGCATGTAAAACTGTCATTATAACTTCTACTGTTGATTTGCCCATTTTAGGATGTATTCCTACTGGCATACCTCTACCATCATCAGTTACTGTAATTGAATTATCTTCATTAATCACAACTTCTATCTTGTTACAATATCCTGCCAATGCTTCATCTATGCTATTGTCAACAATCTCATATACAAGATGATGAAGACCTCTAGAACTTGTAGTTCCAATATACATTCCAGGTCTTTTTCTTACTGCTTCTAATCCTTCAAGTACCTGTATCTGATCTTCATCATATCTTTTATTTTCTTGTTCCAAATCAGATTCCTCCTAAACTAAATAAATTTAAAACCTATACTATACCAATTCTTTTTGTTAATGTAGTTGATGATATTGGTGATAAATATATCTTACTTACATTATCTACTTCAGCTAAAATGAACGATTTAGGATTGTCATTAGATATTCTTTCAACAAATCCATCCTCTTCAGCTAATCTTAAAAATTGTATTGTATCTGATCCATATCTCGCTCTATCTAAATCAAAAATTCCAATAATATTTTCTATAGAAATTACTGTATTTTCACCCAAATGTAAAAACAATTTTCTTCCTCCTTCTAATTTAATATCTTACCGTTAGAAACACTGAATATTTTTCCATTGTTATTTAGATAATCCTTCAAATCTTCAATTCCAGTACTTGTTATTATAGTCTGTATATCTTTAATTGCACCTAAAATATATCTTTTTCTACTTGTATCAAGTTCTGAAAGAACATCATCCAATAATAAAACTGGATACTCTCCAGTTATCTCTTTAATGATTTTTAAAGATGCAAATTTTATAGTCAGGATAGCTGTCCTTTGTTGTCCTTGTGATCCAAATGTTTTTACGTCTATATCGTTAATAAAAATATTAAAATCATCTCTATGTGGACCTATTAAAGTTAATCCTCTTTCTCTATCCTTAATTAAATTACTTTTTAATTTTATTAAAAAATTTGATTTAATATTATCTAAGTTTCCTATTGTTGAAGTATATTTAAGACTAATTTTTTCTTTTCCAGAAGTTATCTCATTATGTATTTTACTACCATAATAATTTATCTTATCTATATAGTTTAACCGTTCTTTTATAATATAATCAGCATATTTAGCTAATTGTAAATTATATACTTCAATTATCTCGTTTTCTAAGTTTCTATTTTTTAATAAAGTATTTCTCTCGTTTAATACTTTATTATACTGTACTAAATTAAAATAGTATGTTTTATTAATTTGGGATATCTCCATGTCTAATAACTTTCTTCTTAAACTAGGAGATTCTTTAACAACCTTTAAATCCTCTGGTGAAAACATAACTACATTAAAGCTACCAAATAGTTCATCTATCTTATTAACTTTAATTGAGTTAACCTTAATAGCCTTCTTCCCACTTCTTAGTATATTTATATCTATTTTTTTGTCGAGCCTACTTTTTCCTACAAAAATACTTATATATGCATTTTCATTATCCCATTTTATAAGTTCTTTATCTCTAGATGTTCTGTGAGATTTAGCAAAAGCACAGTAATATATAGCTTCTAGTATATTTGTTTTTCCTTGAGCATTATCACCTTTAAAGACATTAACATTTTTACTTAAATTTAATTGCAAATTTTCATAATTTCTATAATTCATTAAACTTATATTTTTTATATACATATAATGCACCTATAATAATTATAGCATAAATAATAATAAAAAATTTTATTATTATTTATTTATAATTAAACTATTTTATAATCACTACCTTCAAAACTAACGATATCACCTTTTACCAATTTTTTACCTCTTTGAAGACAAATTTCGTTATTTACGCTAACTAATCCATCTTGAATAAAGAATTTTGCTTCTGAACCTGATTGAGCAATAGCAGCCCATTTTAAAAATGCATCTAATTTTATTATTTCTGTGTTAATCTTTATTTCATTCATATTTCTGCATAAATATACTTTATTATATTTATCCTCCTTATCTCATTAATCTAACTGGTAATACTAGATATTTAGAATTTTCATTATCCTTTTCTTCTATTACGCAAGGAGTAATGCCTGATGTCATTTTCATTAAAACATTATTGTCTTCAATATTCTTTAACACATCCAAAAGATATCTAGAATTAAATGCAATTTCTATTCCTTCTCCTTGCACTTTTATTTCTATCTCTTCTCTTACCTTTCCCAATTGAGAATTAGATGTAATTATCAAGTTATCTTGTTGGAAATCTAATTTTATTAAGTTTGTATTTCCATCTTTAGCCATTAATGAAGCTCTCTCAATAGCATTTTGAAGTTCTTGCCTATTTATATTAACTAATAATTTATGCTCTTGAGGTAGAAGAGAGGCATAATTTATATACTTTCCTTCCAGTAATCTTGAAATTATTTTGGTTTTTTCTAAATTAAATAATATATGATTATCCGTAAATGTTATATCAACTATATCATCAATATCTTCTAATATTTTTGAAACTTCATTTAATGTTTTTCCTGGAATTACAACTTCTATATCCATATCACTATCTAGAAATTCACTTCTAATTGCTAATCTATATCCATCAAGTGCAACTAAATTTAAATTTCTATTTCTAACTTCGAATAATATACCTTGTAATATAGGCCTAGTTTCATCTTGAGCTATAGCAAAAGATGTTCCTTTAATCATATTCTTCAATATATTTTGATTCACTGAAATTTTTAAACTTTCATTTATTTCTGGTAACTGTGGGTATTCATCAGTGCTCATATAAACAACATCAAAGACTGACTTTTCACAAGTTATTTTAATTAATTGATTTTCTATTGTTTCCATTTTTATTTGTGAATTAGGTAGTTTCCTTATTATTTCACCAAATATTTTTGCATCAATAACAATAGTACCTTCTTCTATAATATTTGCATCAACAATTGTCTGTATACTAACATCCATATCAGAACCAATCAATGTTAATTCTGAATTATGGGCTTTTATGTAAATACCTTCTAAGATAGGCATTGTTGATTTTCCAGTTATAGCTTTTTGAACTATAGAAATACCTTCTAAAAATTTTTGTTTTTCACATGTAAAAATCATGAGTAATCCTCCTTATTTTATCAACAAGAATTAATTATAATAAATAGATAAATATATAGATATTATATAGTAATAATAGTAGTAGGGGCTGTTGATATGTTGATAAGTACTTCAAACGAAGAATAATCAACAAAATTTTGTGCAAAAAGAGTGTGGATAAGTAAGTGATAATTTTATCATGTTATCCACAGTTTTCAACAGGCAATTATTATTTTTATGTTATCCACAATATATTATAGAGTTATTATATACAGCTGTTAATTAATTTTGAGTTAACTTTTTAGTTATATTAGCTACGGTATGCTGTAGGGTATCATCAGTTTTTAAATTTTCAGATATTTTTTCATATGCATGTATTACAGTAGTATGATCTCTTCCACCAAATTCTTCACCTATTTTAGGTAGAGACATATCTGTCAATTTTCTGCTAAGATACATAGCTATTTGCCTAGGGTAAGAGATACTTCTAGTTCGTCTTTGAGATTTTAAGTCTTCTATACGTAGATTATAATAACTAGCAACAACATCTTGAATTGCATCTATAGTGACATTTTTCCCCTGCTTTTTAGAGATTATATCCTTTAAGGCTTCTGTAGCTAAATCGACACTAACTTCTCTGTTTGTCAAAGATGAATAAGCTATTATTCTTATCAAGGCACCTTCAAGCTCTCTTATATTTGATTTTATTTTACTTGCTATATATCCCATTACATCATTTGCTACATTTAGATTTTCAACATCTGCTTTCTTTTTTAAAATTGCCATTCTAGTTTCAAAATCAGGAACTTGAATATCAGCAATCAATCCCCATTCGAATCTAGATCTAAGTCTGTCTTCAAGTGTTGGAATTTCCTTGGGGGGTCTATCAGATGATAGAATAATTTGTTTGTTTGCATCATGTAATGCATTAAAAGTATGGAAGAATTCTTCCTGAGTACGTTCTTTTCCAGCAATAAACTGAACATCATCAATTAGTAAAACATCGACATTTCTATATTTGCTTCTAAATTCTTCATTTTTATCGTCCTTTATAGCATTAATTAATTCATTAGTAAATTTTTCAGATGATACATAAACAACTTTTGCATTAGGATTTCCATCTAGAATATAGTGCCCTATTGCATGCATAAGATGCGTTTTTCCAAGTCCTACTCCACCATATATAAATAATGGATTATAAGCTTTTGCTGGCGATTCAGCAACCGCTAAAGATGCTGCATGAGCAAATCGATTACTGTTGCCAATAACAAATGAATTAAAAGTGTATTTAGGATTAAGTGTAGAAGACATTTCATCATTAACTACAATTGATTTAGATGGTTTATCTGACTTTACTTTTAAATTTTCTTTTTCTGAAGTTTCAGATAGTATAACAAATTCAATATCATATAGTTTTGAACAAACAGCTTTTATTGAATTGGCAACTAAATCTTTGTATCGTTTATTTAAAATATCTTGAGTAAAAGAATTAGGAACACTTATTTTTATACTATTATTAGACATCGATATAGGCTGGCAACTTTTAATCCAAGTATTAAAACTAACTTCACTTAGTTCGCTTTTTATAATATCTAGGGTTTTGGCCCAAAGGTTGTTTAGATCGGCATCCATTTATGTTCCTCCAAATAATTTATAATTTTTTTATTTAAACATTATGTACAACTTATTAACAGAGATATTAACATACTATATTTATTAACAATTATGTATATAAGTATACTAACATGTTAATAATTGTGTTTATAAAAATATATATATATGATTAATGCACAAGATTATAAGTTTAGTTATAAACAGGCATAAATACTGGAATAATTAAGATTAAGATGAATGATGTATTAAGAAAATAAACAAGTTATCAACAGACTTATCCACAACTGTGGATAAGTCTTGTGCTTAAAAAGTTATTCACAATAGTATATCTATAATAACATAACTAAAACTACATATTCAATAAGTTATCCACAAAAAACTATAATCTAATTTATAATTATCAACAAATATTGTCTTCTTGACAGGAATTTAGTATATATATATAATAGAAAGGTAAAATTTAAAATCGTGATATTATAGTTTTGACTATAAAATATTTAAATTAAGGGGGTGCATGTGTAATGTTCATGACTTATCAACCTAAAAAGAGACAAAGAAACAAAGAACATGGTTTCAGAAAAAGAATGAGCACTCAATCAGGAAGAAACATTCTTAGAAACAGAAGAAGAAAAGGAAGAAAAAAATTAACAGCTTAAGGGCCGCATAAGTGGCCTTTTTTCTGCAAATGCAGGAAAAAAGGAGTTTGTGAATATCTATGATTTATAGATTAAAAAAGAATTTTGAATTTATGATTGTATACAGAAGAGGAAGATCTTTTGCAAATGATATATTAGTTATGTATATCTTGAAAAATAAGAAGAATAGAGATAATGACTTGGTTTATTATAACAAAATAGGTGTATCTGTTAGTAAAAAAGTTGGAAACAGTGTTGTTAGAAGCAGATGCAAAAGACTAATTAGTGAAAGTTTTAGGTTAAACTATAAAGATATTAAAAAAGGATATGATTTTGTTTTTATTGCTAGGAAACCATTAAAAGATAAAAGTTATTTTGAAGTGGAAAAGGCAATGCAAAATTTATTAAAAAAGGCAGGCTTATATAATAATGAAGAAAATATTGATAAGTCTAATAAAATTTTATAGGAAAAATATTTCACCAGCAAAACCTTCGTGCTGTAGATTTACGCCAACATGTTCGCAGTATGCTTTAGATGCTATAAGTAGATATGGAGCATTTAGGGGCAGTATGATGGCGTTTTACAGAATACTTAGATGTAATCCTTTTTGTAAGGGTGGATATGATCCAGTAAAGTAAGGCGTAGGAGGGAGTTTAATTAATGTTTCAAAAGATAGTCGACTTTTTGGCTGGTATATTTAATACGTTATATGAATTTGTTCATTTTAATATGAATGTATCAAATGAAGGCGTTTCGTATGTTTTAGCTATTTTTATTTTTACTTTAATAATAAGACTATTAATATTACCGTTAAATATAAAATCGGCAAAATCAACAAGAGGAATGCAGAAAATTCAGCCAGAAGTTAAAAAGCTTCAGGATAAATATAAGAACGATCCACAAAAAATGAATGAAGAGGTAATGAAGCTATATAAAGAAAATAATGTTAGTTTAACAGGTGGTTGTTTACCTTCATTATTACCATTACCAATATTAATGGCTTTGTATTGGGTTTTCATGGGCATAAAGGGCTTAGATGGAGTTCCATTTTTATGGCTTAACGATTTAGGTGGACCTGATCAATACTATATATTACCTATATTGGCAGCATTAACAACTTATATACCATCATATTTAATGACAAAGGCTCAACCAACGCCAGCTCAAGGTGGAATGGATATGAGAACTATGAATTTTGTTATGGCGGGAATGATGGGATTCATGTCAATAAAATTTAAGTCAATATTAGTTTTATATTGGATTATGGGAAATGTAATTCAAGCTGTTCAAACATATTTCTTAAATTATAGACCAGCTATGCAAGAAATTAAAAATGCAGAAGCTAATATAATAGAAAATCAAACAGAAAAATTTTCAATGGATATTAAAGGACCTAAGAATTTAGCTAGCACTAGAAAGAAAAAAAAGAAAAAATAAATTTAATTTGTTATTAGTCTTAGGATGGTGAATTGATATATGAAATCAATTGAAGTAGAAGGTAAGAATATTGAGGATGCGCTAAGCAAAGCATTAAAAGAGCTTGATACAACAAAGGAAAATGTTGAGGTTGAAGTTTTAGAACAGGGATCTAAAGGATTTTTTAACGTTATTGGATTCAAGCCTGCTAAAATAAGAGTTTCTATGAAGTATGATTATATAAAAGAAGCTCGAAACTTTATATCAAATATACTTAAATGTATGGATATAATTGCAGACATATCTATTGTAGAGGAAGATGACATAATAAAAATTAATCTTTCCGGCAAGAAGATGGGTCTAATTATTGGATATAGAGGAGAAACATTAGATTCTATTCAATATTTACTATCATTGATAGTTAATAAGAAACATGACCTTCCTCATAAAAAAGTTATACTTGACACTGAGAATTACAGAAGTAAAAGAGAAGAAACTCTTAAAGGTGTAGCTATAAAATCAGCTAATAGGGTTATAAGAATAGGAAAAGTATTGAAATTGGAGCCTATGAATCCTTATGAAAGAAGAATAATTCATTCTGCTCTTCAAGATAATGAGCTAGTTAATACATACAGCGAAGGTGAAGAGCCACTTAGAAGAGTTGTAATAGAGCCAAATAAGTAAGAGAAAGCCAACTGGCTTTCTTTTTTTAAACATTAAATTAATAAAATCGTTCAGTTATTTTGACTAATTAAAGTTTGTTATGTAAAATTGATATTAGTTTAAATGGGCATAATAATAATAAAACTTCTTTAAATGGAGGATAGCAAGAAATGAAAGAGTTTGATACTATTTGTGCGATAGCCACACCAATTGGTGAGGGCGGAATATCTATAATAAGAATCTCTGGTAAAGATGCATTAGATATTGCTAGCATTATTTTTAAACCTAAGAATAATCAAGATATTAAAGATATGAAAACTTATACTATGAGATATGGAAATGTAATAAATAAAGAGAATAACGAAATTGTAGATGATGTAATATTAAGTTATATGAGAGGTCCATACAGCTATACTGGTGAAAATGTTGTTGAAATAAATTGTCATGGTGGAGTAGTTGCAACTAATAGAGTACTCAATGAAATAGTTAAAGCTGGTGCAAGATTAGCGGAACCTGGTGAATTTACCAAAAGAGCATTTTTAAACGGAAAACTTGACTTAAGTCAAGCAGAGGCTGTAATAGATATAATTAGAGCAAAGACAGAATTATCAATGAAATCCGCTATAATGCAAAGTAAAGGGTCATTATCAAAAGAAATCGGCGAATTAAGAAAGTATTTACTAAATGTATTAGCTTTAATTGAATATGCAGTTGATTTTACAGAAGATGATGAAGATGTAATTGATGATAATTTATTATATCAAGTTAAAGACGGAATAAATAAGACAGTACAAAGAATTAAGAAACTTTTAAAGAATGCTGACGAAGGTAAGATAATACGAGATGGATTGAATATGGTTATAGTGGGTAAACCTAATGTAGGAAAATCATCTCTTCTTAATGCATTATTAAAAGAAAAGAGAGCCATTGTTACGGATATACCAGGTACAACTAGAGATGTAATTGAAGAATATATAAACATTGAAGGAATACCGATTAGAATAATTGATACAGCTGGAATTAGAGATACTGAAGATACTGTAGAAAAAATAGGTGTTGAAAGATCAAAAGAAAAGATAGAAGAAGCTGATTTAGTTGTATTAATGGTAGATGCATCTAGAGAAATTGATGATGAAGACAAAATTATAATAGATGCAATTAAAGATAAAAAGTACATTACATTGCTGAATAAAATTGACTTAAATAGAAAAATATCAGATGATATAATAGGAAATTTAAGAGATATTATAGAAATATCAGCTAAAAACGAGATAGGAATAGATGATTTAAAAGATAAAATAAAGGAATTATTCTTTGATGGAGAAATAGATTCAGAAAGTTTAATAATTTCAAATACTAGACATAAACAGGCATTATATAGAGCATTAGAGAATTGCACTACTGCATTAGAAAAGGTAGAAGCTAATGAATTCTTAGATTTAATCTCTATATATATAACATCAGGAATGAAAGCATTAGGTGAAATTACTGGTGATGAGTTAGAAGAAGATTTATTAAATAAAATTTTCAGTGAATTTTGTGTAGGAAAGTAGGTAAAGAGCAAAATGGCTATAAATTATGAAGGCGGACAATTTGATGTAATTGTTATTGGAGCAGGTCACGCAGGATGTGAAGCTGCTTTAGCTTCTGCAAGAATGGGACTTAAAACTTTAGTATGTACTATTAACTTAGATTCTATAGCATTAATGCCTTGTAATCCTAATATAGGAGGAACAGCAAAGGGGCATTTGGTTAGAGAAATAGATGCATTAGGTGGAGAGATGGGAGTAAATATAGATGATACTTTCATACAATCTAGAATGCTAAATACATCTAAAGGTCCAGCAGTGCACTCATTAAGAGCACAAGCAGACAAAAAGGATTATCAATTTAGAATGAAGAGGGTTTTAGAAGAACAAGAAAACCTTCAAATAAAACAAATAGAAGTAACAGAAATTATAGTTCAAGAAAATAAGGTGGTAGGTGTAGTTACTAAAAATGGAGCTAAATTTTCATGTAAAGCTGCAATTTTAGCTACTGGAACTTATTTAAAAGGGAAAATAATAATAGGTGAGGTATCTTATAGTGGAGGTCCTAATGGATTATTTCCAGCTAATGATTTATCGCAATCATTATTAGATTTAGGAATTATTTTAAGAAGATTTAAAACAGGAACTCCTGCAAGAATCAATAGAAGATCTGTAGATTTTTCAAAAATGATAGAACAAAATGGTGATGAAAAAATTGTACCATTTTCATTTATGAGTGATAAGTTAGAAAAGGATCAAGTTTCATGCTATCTAACTTATACGACTGAAGAAACACATAATATAATTAGAGAAAATATAGGTAGATCTCCAATATATAATGGAAGCATAAAAGGGGTTGGGCCTAGATACTGTCCATCAATAGAAGATAAAGTAATGAGATTTCCAGATAGACCTCAACATCAAATATTTATAGAGCCTGAAGGTACTGATACATTAGAAATGTATGTTGGTGGATTTTCATCATCACTTCCAGAAGAAGTACAAATAAAAATGCTTAAAACTTTACCTGGATTGGAAAATGTAGAGATGATGAGAACTGCTTATGCAATAGAGTATGATTGCATAGATCCGACTCAATTAAAGCCTACGTTAGAATTTAAAAACGTAGAAGGCCTATATGGTGCGGGACAATTAAATGGAAGCTCTGGGTACGAGGAAGCTGGTGCACAGGGATTAATAGCAGGTATTAATGCTGCATTAAAAATCCAAGAGAAGGATCCTCTTATATTAACACGTTCTGATGCATATATAGGTGTTCTTATTGATGACCTTGTTACTAAGGGTACAAATGAACCATATAGAATGATGACATCTAGATCAGAATATAGATTACTATTAAGACAAGACAATGCTGATTTGAGATTGACAGAACTAGGATATAAAGTTGGTTTAGTTACTGAAGAAAGATATAAACGATTCTTAGAAAGAAAAGAAAGCATAAATAATGAATTAGATAGAATAAAAAAGCTAAAGATAACTAATAAAAAAGAAGTAAATGAATTTTTAAATTCATTGGATTCCTCAGAATTAAAGAAGGCTGTTAGCCTTTATGAGTTATTGCAAAGACCAGAGCTAGATTATTATTCATTAGCTGAATTAGATGTAGGCAGACCAGAATTACCAGAGGATGTAATTGAACAAATTAATATACTTACTAAATATGAAGGCTATATACAAAGTCAATTAGAACAAGTAGAACAATTTAAAAAATTTGAAAAGAAGTTATTACCTAAAGATATTGATTATAATGATGTTAGCGGTCTTAGAAAAGAAGCAGTTCAAAAGCTTAATGAAATTAGACCAATTAGTATAGGTCAGGCATCACGTATTTCAGGTGTATCTCCAGCAGATATATCAGTATTGCTTGTATATTTAGAACATCAATACAATAAAAAATCTTAACCGTTATGGAGGAGAAATTATGGAATTTTATAATTTAATGGCTAAGGCTGCTGAAGATGTTGGACTTGGATTATCTACTGAGCAATATGAGCAATTTATTAAATATATGAGGTTGCTTCAAGAATGGAATGAAAAAATCAACTTAACTGCTATAGTAGAAGATGAGGAAATTATAAAGAAGCATTTTATAGATTCAATAAAAGCATTTAAAAGAGATGAATTCAAAAAGAATGTTAATTTAATTGATGTTGGAACTGGAGCAGGATTTCCAGGTATTCCAATAGCAATAATGAATAAGAATATAAATGTTACATTATTAGATTCATTAAATAAGAGAATCAAATTTTTGGATATTGTTATTAGGGACTTAGGGTTAAAGAATATTAAAACTATTCACTCTAGAGCAGAAGATGGTGCAAGGAATAAAATGTTAAGAGAGAAATTTGATATAGCAACCTCTAGAGCTGTTGCTAATATGAGTGTTTTATCTGAGTACTGTTTACCTTATGTTAAAATTGGAGGAAAATTCATAGCTCTTAAGGGGCCAGCAGTGGAGCAAGAAATCGAAGATAGTAAAGTAGCTATAAAGACACTTGGTGGAGAGCTTGAAAAAATATGTGAAGTAACTATAGAAGATACTGACTTGAGACACAATTTGGTAGTCATAAGAAAAATTAAAGAGTGTAATAAAATATATCCAAGAAAAGCAGGAACAATATCTAAAAATCCTATAAAATAAAAGTAATTAATTATATATATAGATTAATTATTAGAGGAAAAATGATATAATTATAGAATAAAATATGGTATATTGCTAAATTTTATTAAATAATGGGAGATGGGTTGAGCGCATGAATAATCAAATAATACAGATTGACATAGATAAAGTTATACCTAATATTTATCAACCGCGTAAATATTTTAATGAGCAAGCTATAGAGGAGTTATCACTATCTATTATAGAACATGGAATAATTCAGCCTCTAACTGTAAGGGTAAGAGGAGAAATATATGAGTTAGTTGCAGGTGAAAGAAGACTTAGAGCTGCTAAATTAGCAAATCTACCAACAGTTCCTTGTAATGTAATTGATATTACTGACACTGAATCAGCAGAAATTGCATTACTAGAGAATTTGCAAAGGGAAGACTTAAATTATATTGAGGAAGCGGAAGCTTATTATAATTTAATTAATGAACATAACTTTACTCAAGAAGAAGTTGCAAAGAGAATTGGAAAGAAACAATCTACTGTAGCTAATAAATTAAGGTTATTAAAATTAGATAAAGAAGTAAGAGAAATTTGTTTAAGTAATAATTTAACTGAAAGACATGCACGAGCATTATTAACAGTTCCAGATGAAAAACTTCAATTAAAGATAGTTCAAAAGGTAATTTCTAGTGGGTTGAATGTAAAAAAGACTGAAGAACTTATAAATAAAGAATTATTAAAATTAGCAGGAAAAGAATTAAAGAATAAAAGTAAGAGAAATATTAGGGGAGTTCTTCCAGCTAAGTTATATGTTAATACTATCAAACAAGTTTTAAATAAATTTGACATTCCAGCTGAATATGGATGTAAAGAAGAAGAAGATTTTATTGAAGTAACTGTTAAAATCCCAAAAATAAAAAAATAATATGAAAACAATAATGTAAATTATCATTTAAATTTAAATTTAAATTTTAGAATTAGTATTAAATATTTTTATATTTATTAGTTATAAGAATTAAGTTTTTTAAACTTAATTCTTTTATTATATTATAAAAGTATATATAATAATATTATGGGAAGGGGGGACGCTCTTTTTAGGGCTTATATTATGAAAAAGATTTGTATTTTTAATCAAAAAGGTGGGGTTGGTAAAACCACCACTACTATAAACTTAAGCGCTTATTTAGCTATGGAAGGTTATAAGGTTTTAACTATAGATATTGACCCACAAGGAAACACTACTAGTGGTTTGGGACTAGATAAGTATAATTTAGACATGTCAATATATGATGTTTTGACATCAGAAGCTACTGTTAAAGAAAGTGTAATTAAAAGTGAACTAGTTCAAAATTTATCTATCTTGCCATCTACAATAGAATTAGCAGGTGCAGAAGTTGAAATTACAGCTATACATAATAGAGAAACAATTTTAAAAAATAAATTAGAAGATGTTAAAGATAAATATGATTTCGTATTTATTGACTGCCCACCTTCATTAGGAGTATTAACAATTAATGCATTAACATGTGCTGACTCAGTACTGATTCCTATGCAATGTGAATTTTATGCATTAGAGGGGATTAGCCAGCTCATAAACACTATACAATTAGTTAAGAAATCTTTAAATAAAGGCTTAGATATAGAAGGGGTACTAATGACTATGTATGATTACAGAACTAATCTAAGTAATGAGGTTTTGAAAGAAGTTCAAAATTATTTTAAAGATAAAGTTTATAAAACAAAAATTGCTAGAAATATAAGATTAGCAGAAGCTCCAAGTTTTGGACTGCCAATTATGCTATATGATGAAAAGTGTAAAGGTGCAGAAGCATATGTTGAATTAACTAAAGAATTTTTAAATAGGCAGTAAGGATGGATAGGCGATGGGAAAAAAGTTTGGTTTAGGAAAAGGGTTGAGTGCTCTTATTCCTGAAGATGTAGAAGAAATTAAAGAAAATGATAATAAAATGCTAATATCAATTAATAAGATTAAATGTGACTCAAAACAACCGAGAAAATCATTTGATTCTGAAAAAATAGCTGAATTAGCTGAATCAATTAAGACACATGGTATAATACAACCACTTATAGTTAGAAAAGATGAAGATAGTTATATAATTGTAGCTGGAGAGAGAAGATGGAGAGCCGCAAAAATGGCGGGATTAAAAGAACTTCCAGTTATAACAATGGAATTAAGTGATAAGGATATTTTAGAAATATCATTAATAGAAAACATTCAAAGACAAGATTTAAACCCTATTGAAGAGGCATTAGCTTATAAAAAATTATTGAATGAATTCAAGATAACTCAAGAAGAATTAAGTAAAAGAATCGGAAAATCAAGAGTTGCAATTGCAAATACAATAAGATTAGTTAACTTAGATAAAAGAGTCCAACAATATGTTATTGAAGGCATAATATCAGAAGGACATGGAAGAGCATTATTATCTATAGATAATAATGACTTGCAGTATGAATTAGCACAAAAAGTAATAGATGAAAAATTATCAGTTAGAGAATTAGAAAGATTAATAAAAAATATTAGCTTGAATAAAGAGAGAGAAGTTAATAAAAAAGAGTTAAATCCATATTATAAAAGTATAAGAAATCAACTGCAGGAGCACTTTGGAACTAAGGTTAACTTATCGAATAAAAATAATAAAGGAAAAATTGAAATAGAATATTATTCAGAGGATGATTTACAAAGAATATTAGATATACTTAATTTATAATGTTTCACGTGAAACAATCATGAAAGGAATGACAAAAGTTGGACGCTTTAATTAGTAAAATAAATGAACTTGCACCATATATACTATGTGTCTTATCAATAATAATAATATTATTATTCATAGTAGTAATAGTATTAATTAAGGATATAAACAAACTTGAGGCCAAGTATAGAAGACTAATGAAAGGCACTAATAATAAAAATTTAGAAGAGATGTTAATTGAAAGACTTGATAGCATTGAAGAAAATAAAAAGATTTCAGAAAATGCTCTAGAAGAATGCAAAAAGTTAGAGGATAAAATGCAAGAATGTCTTCAAAAAGTAGCTATAGTCAGGTATAAAGCTTTTGAAAATGTTGGAAGTGATTTGAGTTTTTCAATAGCATTATTAGATAATAAAAATGATGGGATAATTCTTACTGGGATTTATGGGCGTCAAGATAGTACTACTTATGCTAAGCCAGTTGATAAGGGGATTTCAAGATATGATCTCTCTGAAGAAGAACTTTATGTATTAAATGAAGCTATGAAAAAAGAGAGTTATGGGAATAAATAATATTTCAAATGATACTTCTAAAATTACAAATTTAGAAGTATCATTTTTTTATTTTGTTTCACGTGAAACATTTTTATTAAGATATTAAGATTAGTAAGTAGAAAATTTATTTTAGATTAGAAATTGTTTGGATTATATAATTGTATTTTAGGTGTAGTATAGTAATGCTGTTTATTAGTATTATATAATTTCTAAGTATCTTAGTGATTATAGATCAATTAAATTATCACAAGTATTGGATTTATTAGATTTTAAGATAAAATGATAGATGCCTTTAGAAATAATATCAGCTAATTGCATTACCATTGATAAGCGAGTATTTTGGAGAACTAAAAATTCAAAACTTCCAGATATATTTACTATACCAAGAATACTCATATCACCCACTGCTGGAAGTTGTTTATTTAAAGCCAATCCAGGAGTAAGAGGTTTTTTGTTAATGTATATCTTACCAATATTATTTATTTTCCCTAAGCAAGAGTCTATTGCTATTATATATGGATTTTTAAATACAGAATTTATTTTGTCCAATGTATCAGATAGATTTTTAGCGTGAATAGGACTTTCTAGTGAACCATATATATGTATGTTGTCTTTACATATATGCTTTAATTTATATCCTATAAGTGGACCAAGAGAGTCACCAGTTGATCTATCACTTCCTACACAAATAAATATAATTGGCCTGTTATCTAAAATAATAGGTTTTATTTCAGAAAATAGATGATTACATATTTTTATATATGCTAGTGGTTCAGATGAATCGATTGAAAAATTTTCGGTCATAAGCAAACCTCCTTATTAGATTTATTACCAATAAAGGAGGTTTTATTCAGATTATAAATATATATTAGTAGTAGAAAATTTATTCAAATAGGAAAGAGTATAGTCTATTTCTTCTTTAGTAGAAAAATAACTAATGCTTAGTCTAGTGGTGCCATTTGGATAAGTATTAATAGTTTTATGAGCTAATGGAGCACAATGGAGTCCAGTTCTAGCTTTTATACCATTTGTTTCTAAATAATACCCAACTTCTGAGGGATCCGAGGATTTCATATTAAATGACACACAAGTGGTTGTATTATCACCAGTTAAATCACCATACACAATAATATTATCTATGTTTAATAATCCATCTATTAAATATTTAAGTAAATTGTGATTATATTCATAAATATTATCTATGCCAATTGAATTAATGTATGATATAGATTCATATAATCCAACTATTCCTGGCATGTTATGAGTTCCACATTCAAATTTATCAGGTAAGAAATCAGGTTGTTCTAACGAATAAGATAAACTTCCAGTACCACCTTCTAATAAACAACTACAAGATTCATTGTATTTATTATCTATTATAAAGCCACCTATACCTTGAGGGCCTAATAAACTTTTGTGTCCGGTAAAGGCGATTGCATTAGCTTTAATTTTTTTCATATTAAGTGGTATAACTCCTGCACCTTGAGAAGAATCTACCAAAAGAAAGATATTATATTTTTCACATAGATTACCTATAGCAGAAAGATTCTGGATTGATCCAGTTACATTAGAAGCTTGTGTTATTACTATTAATTTCGTTTTTGAAGTTATTTTACGTTCAATACTATTTACATCAATAAATCCATTAGAATCTGCATTAACTATATCAAGATCAATGCCGATAGATTTTTTACACGAAAAAATTGGACGTATTACTGAATTATGCTCCATGGATGAAGTTATTACATGATCACCCGAAGATAATAATCCTTTTATTAGAATATTCAAAGAATTAGTAACATTGTTAGTGAAAATAACATTACTAGGTGAATCAAATCCAAAAAAATCACAAATGATTTCACGAGTATTGTATAAATATCTATTACTTTGTAGTGAGTTGCTATAATTTCCTCGACCAGCATTTCCTCCAACATTAAGCATATAATTATACATTCCATCAATAACTTGTTTTGGCTTTGGAAATGTGGTTGCAGCATTGTCTAAATAAACTTCCATTCGTCACCTCTAAAAATAAAATATTAAAGATTATTTTATCACTAATGATTAAAACACTCAAACTTATGAAAATATATATTTAAAAAAATAAATATTCACATATGTCTATATTTTTATATTCTTAGTATTTTATCTCTATTTAGATATTTGTTTAAACATTTATTATTTTTAAGTTCCGTATTGTGGCATAGCCACTCTTCTTATTAGTTTATGTTCTTATATTTTTTTATAGTAAAATAATATAATATTGTTGATCTGCACATGATAAAAATAGGATTAATATTATAAAGCTTTATTTATAATTTTTAGTATATGTTTTATTAAATTATTTATATTAAAAATATAAATAATGATACTATTTACAATATAGATTAATGAATTATTAGTTAAGATATATATAGTATGTTACAGAAATAAATATTTTTATATTTGCTTTGATTTAACGGGAATATATATTTATATTACATACAAATAATGATATTATTTATATTAATATGAAAAAATATTTTTAAAATTTTAAAGAGGTGTACTACAAATGAATTACTATATAATAGTTTTTAAAAATACTCATGATGCAATGAGTGCAGAAAAAAAATTAAATGAGGCAAAATATAATTTTAGAATAATGCCAACGCCAACAACTATAACAATGAGTTGTGGAATTTGTGCGAGAATAGATAATGAAGAAGATATAAAGTCAATTGAAGAAGAAAAATTATTTACTTATAAGAGCATATACTTAAGACAGGATGGAAAATATATAGAATTTAAGTAGAGAGAAAGGAGAACTTGATTGTATACAAATTATTTGGTTCATATATTATCAGATAACACAGAATTGAATTTAGGAAAAATATCAATAAGCATAGAAGAACTTGAGATATTTATAAATAAAGGTTTGAAAATATTATTGACAGTTTTATTGATTTTTATATCTATAAAATCAGGTAATTACTTAATAAAAAAATTTGTTGATAAGCAAATAAAAAGTGATGGATTATTATCAATGGATGCACAGCGTGCAAAAACTCTAGGTGAAGTAATGAAAAGTGTTTTAAAGTATGCTGTATATTTTATTGGAGTAACAGCTATATTATCCTTTATATTTGGAGGGATATCATTTACTTTTGCAAGTATAGGAGGAGTAGCTCTAGGACTAGGAGCTCAAAGTTTAATAAAAGATTTAATTAATGGATTCTTTATTTTATTTGAAAATCAGTTCGGTGTTGGAGATTATATAACTATAGGAAATTTTAGTGGAATAGTTAGTAGTATTGGAATTAGGACAACAATAATAAAAGATTTCAATGGAGACATTCATTGTATAACTAATGGATCCATATTAGAAGTGACTAATCATTCGCGAAGTGATAGCAGATTTATAGTAGATGTGAATATAGATTATAAAGAAGATATTGATAATGCTATAGAAGTTATAGAAAAAATTTGTGAAGAGTTTAAAAAGCAGAATGAGGAAGATATAACAGAGCCTATAGAAGTGCTAGGGGTAGTAGAATTAGCAGTAACTGGTGTAACTATAAGAGTAATAGGAAAGGCAAGACCTTTAAGACAATGGGATATGGAGCGAGAACTTAGAAAGTTAATAAAAGTAACGTTAGATAAAAATAACATTGAAATACCATTTCCAAATCAATTTATTAATAAAAGTATGAATAATAAAGAAAGGATGGATAAATAATGATAGAAAATTTTAATCTTGGAGATATAGTTGAAATGAAAAAAACACATCCATGTGGAACTAACAATTTTGAGATAATAAGAGTTGGTGCTGATGTGAAGATAAAATGTGTTGGCTGCGGAAGAATTGTTATGATTCCAAGAAGAAAATTTCAAAAAGATGCAAAAAAAATAGTATCTACTGCAGAAAATTAAATAAAATACTTGAAATATTTTGAATTAAATGATAGAATATTTAATTGTAATCCCTGCTGTACAAAGTGCAGCCGTTAGTCCGAGGGGAGGAGGTGAAAATGATGAGAAAATACGAAACTATATTCATATTAAACCCATCATTCGATGAAGAAACTGTTAAAGCTAACATCGAAAAGTTTAAGGGTGTCATTGAAAATGGTGGCGGAACTGTAGAAAATGTTGATTTCTGGGGTAAGAGAAAACTTGCTTATGAAATATCTAAAGTTAGTGATGGTTACTATACTTTAATCAACTTTACTGCTGGAGCTGAATTACCAAGAGAATTAGATAGAATATTCAGAATTACTGATGGTGTTATCAGACATATCATAGTTAATCAACAAGCATAAGGTGGTGTTTTGTAATGAACAAAGTGGTTTTAATCGGTAGATTAACAAAAGATCCAGAACTTAGATTTACTCCAGGTACTGGAAGTGCAGTAACAACCTTAACATTAGCAGTTGATAGATATAACACAAAAACTGGTCAAAGAGAAGCTGACTTTATACCTGTAGTTATATGGGGAAAGCAAGCAGAAAGTGCTGCCAATTATTTAAGTAAGGGAAGCCAAGCGGCAATAAGTGGTAGAATTCAAACTAGATCATATGATGCTAAAGATGGCACTAAAAGATATGTGACAGAAGTTGTTGCAGATGCATTTGGTGGTGTTCAATTCCTAGGAGGCAAAGGAAACAATGCTACAGGAAATAACTTTGGCGAAAGTAATGAATATTCAGCACCAATGAATGATCCATTTAGCGGTGCTAATTTTGATGAGGATATCACACCAGTAGATGATGGAGATATGCCTTTCTAATAATTTAGGTGAGGAGGTAAAGCAATGAGAGAAGATAATAACGGCAGAAGACCGAATAATGGAAGAATGAGAAGAGCAAGAAAGAAAGTTTGTGCTTTTTGTTCAGATAAATCTGAATTTATTGATTACAAAGATATCAATAAATTAAGAAAGTATGTTACAGAAAGAGGTAAGATTTTACCAAGAAGAATTTCTGGAACATGTGCTAAGCATCAAAGAGAATTAACTAGTTCAATTAAGAGAGCTAGAAACATAGCATTATTACCATTCACAACAGAATAAGAGTAATAATACAACCCCTGAGAAATCAGGGGTTTTTTAATATATAAAATGATAATTATGGAAAATATTAGAAAAAATTTATAAAATGTTGCAATAAGTATGAAAAGAAATTAAAATAAGAATACAGGGTTTGGGAGTGAGAGGAGATTGGTTATGAAAAAAGAAAGTTTTAATATAATGACCAATATTAAAATAATTGAAGAGTTAAAAGCACAACTTATATGTATTATAGGAGAATTATTCAAGCTTTTAACAAAAGGAAGTAATGTAGCTCATGACGCTATATTAGAATGCATTTCTGGGGCTATAATTATTTTATATCTTTTAGGTGAAAGGCTTGGATATTCATTTAAAGATGTAGATCATGTAATGAATTCAAAATTAGATTTAGGAATAAAAGCAGAAGACCAAGTTGAAAAGGAAAGCAAAAGCCTTAGTAAATTAAGAAAGTATATAAATAATAGGATGAATTAAACTAAATATATTTTAGGAGGCTTTTTATGAAGAATAATTCGATGCTTAAACGTATGCTTAAACCAGCATTGCTAATAATAATCACAATTATATTGTGTATAGAGGATTATTGGGGGTTAGGTGTAATAGTTTTTGCAATATATTTAGTAGATAATTTTTATCAGCTAAATTGTTTTTGGAAGAAAGAAAATGATCTACAAGAATTTGTAAAAAGCATAAATAATGGATTATCAGAAAATGTACTTCAATTTATTTATCCATTAGTTATAATAAATGAAAATGGAGAAATTATATGGAATAATAATATTTTTAATTCTCTAAAGCCCAAAGAAGAATTAAAGGAAAGCAACATTTTAGGTATAGCTAGAGGACTTAACCTTGAAAAGATGATAAATGGTGAAGAAAAGCTACATCAAAGATTAGAAATTAATAGTAAATTATATGATGTATATGTTACATTAGTTACAATGGAAAATGAAAATTTATACTTATTATCATTTAATGATATTACGAAGCTTATAGATTATGAAACAACCCAAGAAAGTGTTATGCTAATTGAGGTAGATAATTTTTCAGAAGCTTTAGATAATACAGACGAAAATAATAGACCTTTATTAGCTGCTGAAATAGAAAGAAGTATAAATTCATATGCCAATAATTTAAAAGCAATGATAAAAAAATATGATACTAATAAGTATGTATTATCTATTCAAGATAAATATATAGATGATGAGATATCACAAAAATTCAAAATAATAGACGATATTTCTAAGATAGATAAGGGCAATAAGATTGAAATTACTCTTAGTATAGGTGTTGGTAAAGGTGGAATGTCTCCTCAGGAAAACTATAATAATGCTAACATGGCAAAAGAATTAGCATTAGGTAGAGGCGGAGATCAGGCGGTTGTAAAAAATAAAAATGATATAAAGTTTTTTGGTGGAAATAGTAAGGAAATAGAAAAGAGAACTAAAGTTAAAACAAGAGTTATAGCAAGAGCTTTAAGTGAGTTAATATATGAAAGTAGTAAGATATATATAATAGGACATAATAATCCGGATATGGACTGTTTTGGTGCATCTATTGGACTCGCAAGTATTATAAAGCAAATGGGTAAGTCTTGTAATATAATATTAAATAGAGATATAAATGCTATAGAATATTATTTAAATAAATTGGCTAATGAAAATAAATATGATGGATTATTTAAATCATCAGAAGAAGCTAAAAATGATATGGATGATCAGACTTTGGTTATAATTTTAGATGTTCATAATAAGAGTTATGTTTCTGATTTATCTTTAGTTGAGAAAGCTCATAGAAAAGTAATTATAGACCATCACAGAAGAAGCCCTGATATGATTGAACACGATATATTAAATTACATTGAAGTTTATGCATCATCAACTTCAGAGATGATAACAGAGATAGTGCAATATATGGTTGAAAAGCCTAAATTGACACGATTAGAAGCAGAAGGTTTACTTGCAGGAATATATATGGATACAAAAGGATTCTCATTTAAAACAGGGGTAAGAACATTTGAAGCTGCATCATTCCTAAAATCACTGGGCGCTGATACTATTGAAATTAAAAAGATGTTTACAGATGATTTAGATGACTATCTGTCAATTGCAGAAACTATAAAAGCAGCAAAAGTAAATAATAGGATAGCTATAGCTGTAGCACCTAAAAATATTGATACTGTAATAATAGCAAAAGCTGCAGATGAGCTCCTTAATATATCAGGAATTTCTGTTAGCTTTGTTATAGGGCAAGTAAATGATGAGATATATATAAGTGGACGTTCACTTGGCGATATTAATGTTCAGATTGTATTAGAATCACTAGGTGGTGGTGGACATATGAATATTGCTGGTGCTAAAGTTGATAATATGTCTATAGATGAAGTTATAAATAAATTGGATGAATCAATACAAAAATACTTAAGGATAGGTGAATAAATATGAAAGTTATTTTATTACAAGATGTTAAAAAGATTGGTAAAAAAGGTGATGTTATAGAGGCATCAGATGGATATGCAAGAAACTTTTTATTTCCTAAGAAGTTAGCACAAGAAGCTACATCAGCTAATCTACACATATTAAATAACAAAAAGGAAAATGATAGAAAGCAAAAGTTAGCAGAAATTGAAGCAGCACAAAAGTTAGCTGCTGAATTAAAGGGAAAAGAAATTGCTATAAAAGCTAAGACTGGTGATAGTGGAAAATTATTTGGAGCTATTACAAGTAAGGATGTTGCTGAATTAATAAATACACAATACAAAATTAATGTAGATAAAAAGAAAATCGTAATGGATACAATAAAATTAGCTGGAGAATATGAAATAGAAATTAAATTATATCCAGAAGTAAGTACTAAAATGAAAGTTATTATTGTTCCACAAGAATAGGAGGACTAAAATTTGAATTTAAAAAAAGACACTAACTTATTAAAAGATGTTATCTCATCTAATTTGTCTTTAGAGTCCCAAGTAGATGCCGTATATGCTATAACAAAAAATGTCCTTGATAAGGGCGCTTTTAGAGCAAGAACGATAAGATTTAAGTTAGAAAAATTCATACAATCTTCAAATTTGGCAGAAAGAATTTATGCCATAAACACTATTCTAGCTGAGGGTAAAGATTTAAAAGTAGTACCAAAAGAAGAAAATCTACAAGAATCCTTAGATAGAACTGTAGAATTAGTTTCTAACGAATTGGCTAAAAGGTATGTACAAAACAAAATAGAAGCTCAAGTAGAGCAATCTATTATGGAAAAACAAGAGAAGTATATAGAAGAAGTTAGACTATCAGTTATAAATAAACAAAAAGGTGTAGAAAATAAAAAAACACTTGGTAAATTAGAAAACTTAATTAAATTAGATAACAAAATTACAAGTAAAAATATAATGAGCTTTTTGAGACCACAAACATTTGATCAAGTAGTTGGTCAAGAAAGAGCAATTAAATCTTTAATATCTAAACTATCATCTCCATATCCACAACATATCATATTATATGGACCTCCTGGTGTTGGAAAAACAACTGCAGCTAGAATAGCTCTTGAAGAGGTAAAAAAAATAGATTTCACTCCTTTTGATGATGAATCAAAGTTTGTTGAAGTTGATGGAACTACATTGAGATGGGATCCAAGAGAAATAACTAACCCACTTTTAGGTTCTGTTCATGACCCGATTTATCAAGGAAGTAAAAGAGACCTAGCGGAAACAGGAATACCTGAGCCTAAAACAGGATTAGTTACAGAAGCACATGGTGGAATATTATTTATTGATGAAATAGGAGAACTAGATTCTATGCTTCAAAACAAACTTTTGAAGGTTTTAGAAGATAAGAGAGTAGAATTTTCATCATCTTATTATGATCCGGATGATGAAATGACACCTAAATATATTAAATATTTATTTGATAATGGTGCGCCAGCAGATTTTGTTTTAATTGGAGCAACAACAAAAAGCCCAAGTGAAATAAATCCAGCATTAAGATCAAGATGTACAGAAGTATACTTTGAGCCACTATCTTCAGATGATATAGTTGAGATTGTAGAAGATGCTGCAAGAAAGCTTAATGTTAAATTAGAAGATGGAGTAGCTAAAAAAATAAGTAATTATACTTTTGAAGGAAGAAAAGCAGTTAATATATTAACTGATACTTATGGTTATGCACTTTATTCAAATAAAGAAAATGTAAGTGATGATATTGAAATAAAAGTATCTGACTTAGATGAAGTAATTTCAATTGGAAGATATACTCCTTTTGAAAGATTGAAGAATCTAGAGAAAAGAGAAATAGGAAATATACATGGATTAGGTGTAAGTGGATTTTTAGGATCGACTATAAGTATAGAATCAGCTGTATTCCCTGCAAAGAAAAAAGGAGCTGGAACTGTCAGGTTTAATGATACCGCTGGATCTATGGCTAAGGATTCAGTATATAACGCAGCTTCTGTTATTAGAAGCTTAACAGATAAAGATATCAAGGATTATGATATTCATGTTAATGTAATCGGAGGAGGAAAGATTGATGGGCCTTCAGCAGGTGCAGCAATTACTCTTTGTATAATAAGTTCACTATTAAAGAAACCTATAAGGCAAGATATTGCTGTTACAGGTGAAATATCTCTTCAAGGTAAAATTAAGCCTGTAGGTGGTATCTTTGAAAAGATTTATGGTGCAAAAAGAATGGGAATAAATTTAGTTTTAATTCCTAAAGATAATGAAAAAGAAATACCATTAAATAATGGTGGAATAGAAGTAAAGGCTATTGAAACTATAAATGAATTAATGGATATAGCTTTTAACTAAATTAAATAAGCTTCCTTGTATTGTAAGGAAGCTTATTTAGATGAAAATAAATAAGAAAGGAGGTATTTATCTTGGAAAATTCAGCTATGAGAAGTTTACCTCAAAGCATAGAAGCAGAACAATCTGTAATAGGTTCTATGATCATAGATAAAAATTCTATTGCTAAGGTAATGGAAGGTCTTGAAGAAGATGATTTCTATAGGGATGGTCATAAAGCAATATATAAGGCTATATTAGAGATGTTTAGAAATGATATGGCTGTTGATCTTGTAACTCTTCTAGAGTACTTGAAAAGCACAGATATGCTTGAAAGAGCTGGGGGAGTAACATACATAACAGAATTAAGTGCATCTGTACCAACTACAGCTAATTTAAGTGCATACATAAAAATAGTAAGTGATAAATCTACATTAAGAAAATTAATAAAGGCATCAACTGCAATAATAGAGGAAAGTTATAATAGGCAAGATAAAGTAGAGAATGTAGTAGATATAGCTGAAAAGAAAATTTTTAATATAGCTGAAAATAGAACATCTAAGGATTTTGAGCCTTTAAGTGATGTATTAGAAAGAGGATTTCTTCAAATAGAAAAATTATTTAATAATAAAGGAGAAATAACAGGTGTAGGATCTGGATTTGCAGATTTAGATTCCATGACTTCAGGGTTTCAACCTGGGGATATGATATTAATCGCGGCAAGACCATCTATGGGGAAAACAACATTTGCACTTAATATTGCAGAACATGCTGCACTTAGAGAACAGAAAAGTGTAGTAATATTTTCACTGGAAATGTCAAAGGAACAGCTTGCATATAAACTTCTTTGTTCAGAAGCAAATGTAGATATGTTAAAGCTTAGAACAGGTGCATTAGAGGATAGTGACTGGGAGAATATAGCTAGAGCAACAGGACCTCTTTCTAAGGCGAAAGTATATATTGATGATACAGCTGGTGTAACTGTAATGGAAATGAGATCTAAATGTAGAAGGTTAAAAATTGAATATGGAATAGACTTGATTGTTATAGACTACTTACAGCTTATGTCTGGGGGGAGTGGAACAGATAATAGACAACAAGAAGTATCTGAAATTTCTAGATCAATAAAGGCATTAGCAAAAGAAATGGAATGCCCTGTAATAGCATTATCTCAGTTATCTAGAGCACCAGAACAAAGAGCAGACCATAGACCAATGTTATCTGACTTAAGAGAATCTGGATCTATAGAGCAAGATGCTGACTTAGTTATGTTTCTTTATAGAGATGAGTACTACAATAAAGAGACTGAAGATAAAAATATTGGTGAGTGCATAATAGCTAAGCAAAGAAATGGTCCAGTTGGAACAGTAAAAATGGCTTGGCTTGGACAATATAGTAAGTTCGGTAATTTAGATGTTATACATAGGGATTAATATATAAAAATGCAGCTATGCTGCAATACGGATGTTAAAAAATAAAATCTGCTTCGCCGACTATATGTTTCTATCAAATAGAAAAGTTATTTATAAAATTTTATAGGAATATAATTTCCTTTAGTATAGAAAAATAACTATATGAAAATAGAAATTTAAATTTATTGTGAAGTTAGACAAAATAACAATTCAAATATAAAAATAGAAACTATGCGGCGATGCAAATTTAAAATTAATATATATAACATAATTTTAAAATTTTTAAGTTAACAGTATTGTTATAGTAAGTGTGAGATATTTCTCTGATATCAATATTATCTAAATAAAATATTCTAGACAAAAGAGTTTTGGTAGTGATTTTATCTTTTATTCTTAAAATCAAAAACTTATTTTTATAGTATATTTCAAAGTTATGTTTATGTGTATAAAAATCTTTTATGGTTATAAAATAAAACAAAGGTTTTTCAATTATCTCACAGGTAGGAATTTTAGCTATGGGATCATTTTTATGTAATATAGTATCTATGAAGTCATCTATGCTTAATACTGAATTATTATAAACTAAAGATACATTGTTCATATAGATTCCTCCCTTCATATTATCTATAGTTTATGAGGAATTAAAACAAGCTATCCTATGATTGTACTGGATTTAAATTTAAATCTTTATATAAAAGCATAAAAAATCAAATTGTATACAAATAAAATTTTAAATGGGGGCTAATAAATGAGTAAAAAAATAGGATTTATAGGTTGTGGAAACATGGGAAGTGCTATGCTTGGAGGATTAATTAACTCTGGTTTTGTAAAAGCTGATGAGATCATAGTTTCTACTAAAACAGAATCTTCTTCAAAAAGGCTAGAAGATGAATTTAAAGTTTCAACTACACTTGATAGCAAGATAGTAGCAAAGGAAGCTGAAACATTAATTTTAGCTGTTAAGCCTTTTATGTACAAAGAAGTAATTAAAGAAATTGAAGGAGAATTGACAGAGGATAAATTAATAATTACTATAGCAGCTGGAATAACAATAGATAATATGGAAGAATGGCTTGGAGATGATTCTAAAATAATAAGAACTATGCCAAATACTCCAGCACTTGTTGGAGAAGCAATGTCAGCAGTATGTCCTAATAAAAATGTTAGTAAGGAAGAAATTGAATACTGTATAAAAATATTTGAAAGCTTTGGTGAATGTGTTCAATTAGAAGAAAAATATTTTGATGGATTTATAGCTGTAGCAGGATCATCACCAGCATATGTGTTTATGTTTATAGAAGCTATGGCTGATGGAGCTGTAAAACTTGGAATACCTAGAGCTAAGGCCTATAAGATGGCAGCACAAAGTGTTTTAGGATCTGCCAAAATGGTTTTAGAAACAGGAAAGCATCCAGGTGAATTAAAAGATGCAGTTTGCTCACCAGCAGGAACTACAATAGATGCTGTTATTGAATTAGAGAAGTTAGGATTCAGAAGTAGTGTAATTCAAGCAATGGATAAATGCGCAGAAAAATCAAAAAATATGCACAACTAAAAAAAGCAGCTATGCTGCAAATAAGATCTTAACACAACTAAAAAAAGCAGCTATGCTGCAAATATAATCTTATCGGAACTATTATATATAAATGCATTGTGGATAACAATTAAATTTTATTTTTAAAAAGTTATCCACAATTTTTGTTTAAATTTTTAAATTATCCACTGTTGATAACTTTAAATTAAGTGAATTGTGAATAACTTTTAATTTATAGTAGTGTGGATAACTTTTTGTTTTTTATTTTAATAAAAAAGGCATCGTAAATATTATTGCGAAATTACGATGCCTTTTCAATATATATTAAATTATATAAATACAAAACAAAAATTATATTTGAGCAACTCCACTTTTAATTGCAGCTTCTTTAACAGCTTCAGCAACTAATCCTTGAACTTTTAAATCAAATGCTTTTGGAATTATATGTTCAGCATTTAAGTCTTCATTAGATACAGAGTTTGCAATTGCATAAGCAGCCGCTACTTTCATTTCTTCATTAATTTCTGATGCTCTTACATCTAAGGCACCTCTAAATACTCCAGGGAAGGCTAATACATTATTGATTTGGTTTGGATAATCAGAACGTCCAGTTCCCATAACAGCAATACCAGCTTCTTTTGCATCTTCAGGGAATATCTCAGGTGTAGGATTAGCCATTGCAAAGATTATTCCATCTTTATTCATTGCTTTAACCATTTCTTTTGATACTATATTTGGAGCAGAAACACCTATAAATACGTCAGCTCCTACCATAGCATCTTTAAGAGTACCAGTAACATTATCTGGGTTAGTTATATTAGCTAATTCTTGCATATAAACATTATCACTTAAATCTTTATCTCTGCTAATTACTCCATTAATATCACACATAACTATATTTTTTACACCAGAAGAAAGTAGTAATTTACATATAGCTGTTCCAGCAGATCCAGCACCATTTATAACTACTTTAATATTATCTAATTTTTTATTTACTATTTTTAAAGCATTTAGTAATCCTGATAAAACAACTATAGCTGTACCGTGTTGATCATCATGGAATACTGGTATATTTAATCTTTCTTTTAATCTTTTTTCAATTTCAAAACATCTAGGTGCTGAAATATCTTCTAAATTAATTCCACCTAAAGTTGGAGCAATATTTGCTACTGTTTCAACAATTTCATCAACATTTTTAGTATCTAAAACTATAGGAAAAGCATCAACATTACCAAATTCTTTAAATAAGACACTTTTACCTTCCATTACTGGTAATGCAGCAAGTGGCCCTATATCACCAAGACCTAAGACAGCAGTTCCGTCAGATATAACTGCAACAGTATTCCATTTACGAGTGTAAGTATAAGCTTTAGATGGATCTTTATGTATTTCGCGGCATGGTTCTGCAACGCCAGGGGTATATGCTAAGCTTAAGTCTTGTGCATTCTTTACTTCACAAGTTGGTTTAATTTCATACTTACCTCTTTTTTGTTCGTGAAATTTTAATGATTCTTCGTATATGTTCATAATTGCACCTCTCTATTATTAAAATATTTAATTTAGAATATTAATATATAATTAAACTTATTTATATGGAAATTTGGGAAGTAATTAGTAAATATAAAGGAATTTCCAGCATAATTTTTACATTAAAATTAAATAATAAGTAATATAGTAAATATACTTATAGAAACATTATACGAATTATATTGAAAAAAATCAAAAAATTATTCGATATATAGTTGACCGTAGAAAACTACTTTGTTACTATTTAAAAGGAGAGGTAAAAAGTTTTATAGTTCTCTAAGTAATAGAAAAATACTTAATATGTTTAGTTAAATTAAGGAGGCAGGATAAATGTCAGCATTTATTGTTTTAGGAGCTCAATGGGGAGATGAAGGAAAAGGTAAGATGACAGATTACTTAGCAGAAGAAGCTAATGTAGTTGTTAGATTCCAAGGAGGAAACAATGCAGGTCATACTGTTGTAGTTGGTGATAAGGAATATAAATTACATCTAATCCCATCAGGAATTTTATATGAAGATAAATTAAATGTTATAGGAAATGGTGTAGTACTAGATCCAAAGGCATTATTTGAAGAAATAGATTATTTAGAAGGTGTTGGGGTTAAAGTTACACCAGAAAAATTAATAATAAGTGATAGAGCTCAACTTATCATGCCATATCATAAAGTATTAGATAGATTAAAAGAAAAAGCAAGAGGAAAGAATGATATTGGTACTACTGGAAAAGGAATAGGACCATGTTATACAGATAAATTTGAAAGATGTGGAATAAGAGTTTGTGATTTAATGCATCCAGAAGTTTTCACTGAAAAATTAAAAGAAAATGTAGAAATGAAGAATGCTTATATTACAAAGGTATTAGGTGGAGAAGCATTAAATTTTGATGAGATTTTAAATGAGTATTTAGAATTTGGTAAGAGATTAAAGCCATTTGTTCAAGATACATCTGTTAAAGTTTACAACGATATTAAAGCTAATAAAACAGTATTATTTGAAGGTGCTCAAGGTATGCTTTTAGATATTGATTACGGAACATACCCATATGTTACATCTTCTAATACAACTGCTGGAGGAGTATCTAATGGTGTTGGTATTGGACCTAACATGATTACTAATGCAGTAGGAATAACAAAAGCTTATACTACAAGAGTTGGTAAAGGACCATTCCCTACAGAATTACTTGATGAAACTGGTGAGTGGATTAGAGAAAAAGGTCATGAATACGGAGTTACTACTGGTAGATCAAGAAGATGTGGATGGCTAGACCTTGTTATAGTTAAAACTGCTGTAAGAGTAAGTGGATTAACTTCATTAGCTGTTACTAAAATAGATACATTAGCAGGATTAGATAAATTGAAAGTATGTGTAGGATATAAATTCGATGGAAAAGTAATAGATTATTTCCCAGCTAGCTTAGAAGATTTAGCTAAATGTGAACCAGTTTATGAAGAATTTGAAGGCTGGGGTGAAGAGGTAGCTAATGCAAGAAGCTATGATGAATTACCAGAAAACGCAAAGAAATACCTTGAAAGAATCGAAGAATTTACAGAAACTAAGATTTCCATAGTTTCAGTTGGTCCTAAGAGAGATCAAACAATGAGAGTTAAGGATCTATAGTATAGTAATTTTATCTGATATTGACTTTCTTTATAGTATAAAATATAATTTTTGTAGAATATTAAAAATGAATTATTTTACATAAAGAAGGTGAAAAATATGATAACTAAAGATATGACGATTGGCGAAATTGTAAATGCAGATCCATCTAAAGCAGAAATATTAATGAGTTTTGGAATGGGATGCGTTGGATGCCCATCAGCTCAATCAGAAACTTTGGCTGAAGCAGCTGTAGTTCACGGATTAAATTTAGATGGATTATTAGAAGCATTAAATAAATAATATTATTAAAAGAGAGGTTTTACAACCTTTCTTTTTTGTTTATATAAAGAAAAAAAGTATAATATTTCCTTGGAAATAAATCTAAAATATTTTTTAGATAATAAATATTTATATTTGTCATGGTAATATATGTTATAATGATTATTACATAATTATAAGATTGTTAAGTGAGGTGAAAAAATTATAGAGCTATTATTTATATAGCTATGTAATGATAAATTATGGTTAAAAATTTTACTAAGACTTATGAAATAAACTATTATGATGTGGACTATAAATTAAAATGTAAAATATCTTCTATAATAAACTTTATTTCTGATGTAGGAACTCAGCAATCAGAATCAATTGGCGGTGGAATGAAGTACTGTGAAGACAACAATTGCTCGTGGGTGTTTTATAAATATGACATAAAAATGAAAAGATATCCTGTATTTGGTGAGAAAATATATATAACTACAGAGCCAGTTGGATTTAAGAAATTCTACGGGCTTAGAAAATATATTATTAGGGATGAAAAACAAGAAATTATAGGAGAGGCTTTAGCATTATTTTTCTTAATTAATATTGAGAAGAGAAGACCCATGAGAATACAAAAAGAACAGTATGATTTTTATGGAGTAGATGGAGATATGGATTATGATATTTCCATGGAAAAGGTTGAAAAAATGCAAAAGGCAGAATACTTAAAAGAATTCAGTATTAGATATAGTGATATAGATTCTAATAGACATGTAAATAATGTTAAGTATGTTGAATGGGGATTAGAAGTTATTCCGCTTGAAGTTATAAGCAGCTATGAATTAAAACGAGTAAAAGTTGATTTTGAAAAGGAAACTACATATGGAGAAAAAATTTCAGTATTTGGAGAAGTTAAAACAATTGATGATACTCATTTAAAATCTTATCACATAATAAAGGATGCCAATGGAAAAGAATTAACAGCATTAGAATTTGACTGGGAAAAGGAAGAATAGATTATATAAAAAGAGACTGTTGTAAAATAAAAAAATAGCACCATATATTGTTTGAGTTTATATTAAACTTCAATTTATATATGTGCTAAAGATGTATTTTGTGATAGCTCTTTTTATTATTTTTTATTTGCAGCAGCCTGTGCAGCTGTGTATCCTGAGCTCCATGCCCATTGTAGATTGAAACCACCACAATCACCATGTACATCCATTATTTCACCACAGAAATAAAGGTTATTAACTAGCTTTGATTCTAATGTAGTAGGACTTATTTCTTTAGTATTTACCCCTCCAACAGTAACTTGAGCGTTTGAAAACCCATTTGTATCAATACAGTTAAACTCCCAATTTTTTAGTTTCTTAATAAACATGTTTATATATTTCCAGTCTATATTACTGCATGGTGAATGGATATCTCTTATTCCAGAATCTTTAAGTAGTGTTGGGATTAATTTTTTGTTGATTAAACCTATTAAAGCAGAAGAAATTTCCCTATAACCAAAGATAGAAAGATGAGTAGAGAAAAAGTCATCTATTTCTTCTTTTGTTTTGTTTGGGAACATATCTACTACTAATTTTACTTTAGAATGTTTACTTAAAGCTTTTGATGCATAATAAGATAATTGCATTATTGGTGGACCTGAAATACCATAATCAGTGAATAAAACTTCTCCGCATTCACGACGAACAAGTTTATCATCAATAAAAATAGATACAGAGCCATCAAATTTGATTCCAGCTAATGATTTAAGATAAGGATAATCTAGCTTTAATTGAACTATGCCTGGAATAGGTTCAATAATAGTATGACCAAAAGATTTAGCTAATTTATATCCAGAACCATCTGATCCAGTTTTAGGTGCAACCTTTCCACCACAGCTTAAAATTAATTTATTACATGAAAAATTCTTAAAGTCTTCGTTGTTAGTTGATATAGTAAAATTTTTATTTTTAGAGATATTATTAACTTTACAATTTGAGTATATAGGAATTTGTCTTTCTTCTATAGAAATTCTAAAGATATCTATTACAGAAGACGCTTGTAATGATTGAGGATACATCTTACCATTCTCAAGTTCAGTAAAAGGCAATCCTAGTGATAAAAATAAACTTTTAGTATCTTCTATTGTAAATCTATTTAAAGTATCTAAATAAAATCTATCATTTTCACTATGAAAAGTATCAAATGGTGAAGAAATAGTATTATTACTTATATTACATCTACCATTTCCAGTAGCAAGAACTTTTTTGCAAATTCTATCATTACCTTCAATAATTGCTACGTCTAAGCCAAAATCTTTTGCAACAATAGCTGCCATTACTCCAGAAGCGCCACCACCAACTATTATTAAATCGTGATAAATCATTATATTAATCACTCCTTATTTTTTATAAACCACATCAAAAACAATTATTTTTATTGTGGCTAAATAAATTTTAACATAGTAATAAAAATGTTAAAAGGAAGGAATACTAAATTTGGTGATTATATATGGAAATAAAAATAATAAATAATAAATTAGAAGATTTTGAGCAAATTTTTAAAGTAAGAAGAATGAATTATGATCATATACTGGTAAATTATCCTATAGGGAATGGATTAAAATGTTTTAAGTTTAATGATGTAGAATGTATAGGAGAAACAAAAATAGATGAATTTCTAATAGAAAACAGAGAATATTTAAAGATCAAATTAAAGAGAGGAATATCAGTAGCTTTTTATAGTGCATTAAAGGAAGTTTTAGAGTTAGAAATTGATGAAGAAGCTAAAAGATTAAATGTTTTAATAGATAAATATAAAGTAAACAAAAGAGGTATATGGGAGAAAGAGATAATACTGGTTATAAATGAAAAGATGCCAGTAGAAGTAAATGCATCAGGTAGGAATTTTAGGAAAGATAGTTATAATATAGATATTAAAAAGATTGAAAAAGATAATTTTTTAGAATTATGTAATGTAGAAATAGAAAGAATAAATAAAGAAATAGATATTATGAAATTAGAGAGAAACAGCTTTGAAACCGCAAAAAACCAAGCTTAACAAAGTAATCAATCCAATGATTAAATTCAAAAAAATTAAAAAAATAAGATATTATAAAAAAAAATTTAAAAAATATGTTGACACTTAATCTAATTTTCTGTATTATAGTCTATGTGGTCAGCGCGACTAAGTGTCAAAAAAGACATCAGCGAAATGACATTACAAAGCATGGCTCCTTGGTCAAGCGGTTAAGACACCACCCTTTCACGGTGGTAACAGGGGTTCGATTCCCCTAGGAGTCACCA
>SVCF01000026.1:0-16382 GCA_015058475.1 Clostridium butyricum
AAAATAAGTGCAGATGTTAGATCATATATTTATGATCTATATCTACACTTATAGAGTACCAAATTCTTAGATAGAGGTTGTTCCAAAATTGTTTGTCCAAAACTTGTTTTTTGGAAAAAACATTTTTGGATACAACCTCTGTCTTTAAAATCATAGATATACAATTTGTTTTACATTAAAATATGAAGACATATAAATTAAACAATAAGTTGGCAGTATAGTACGTTTAGATAAAATATTAAATTAAGTATACAAAAACAATGAAAAGTAAGAATTATATTCTATATTTTTTATGAAGAAATCATAAAAAACATATATTATTGTAATATGATGTAAATAAGTGTATAATATTACTAAGAAAACGTTGTCAAATAATATGAGGGGTGAGGGCTATGTTACAAAATTTTAAGATAAGAACAAAAATAATAGGTTTGGCTATTATATTACTAATAGTTATAATTGTAACTTCAATAATTGGTATTAATCAACAAATTAAATTAAGAGATGAATCACTAAATTCCTTAGAAACTACTATGAGAAGTGAATATGATGAGGAAATTAAAAATCAAGTTTATGTTGCTATTAGTGTTATAAAAGCAATCTATAATGACTATAAGAATGGTCAATATACAGAAGAAGAAGCTAAGACTTTAGCTGCTGATTTAGTCAGAGATATGAGGTATGGTGAAGAGGGATATTTTTGGATTGATACATATGAAGGAGATAATGTTGTTCTTTTAGGAAGTGATACAGAAGGTACTAATAGAATTGATACAGAAGACGTAAATGGATATAAGATGGTTGCAGATATAATAAAGAATGGTAAAAATGGAGGCGGATATACAGACTATTATTTTCCAAAGGAAGGAGAAACAAAAGCATCACCCAAAAGGTCATATAGTAAAGCTTTTGAAGAATTTAGATGGGTTATAGGAACAGGAAATTATATAGATGATATAGATAAAGTAATTGAAGAACATAAAAGAGAATTAAGTGATAAAGTAAAAGCTAATATTCGAAAATTTTTCTTTATAGTTGTTGGAGCAATTTTCTTATCAATTCTTTTTACTTTTATAATTAGTAGAGAAATATTAAATGGCTTTAAATCTATAATTAACAGCCTAGAAATTATGTCTACTGGTAATTTTAGAGATGATATCCCAGAGAATCTTTTAAATAGAAAAGATGATTTTGGAATAATATCTAAATCACTTAAAAATATGCATGATGCAATTAAGAGAGTATTATATGAAGCACAAAATGCATCAGAAGCAAATAATGAAATGGCAGTAAAGATAGGAGAAAATATTAATAGGTTGAATGAAAATATAGAAAGTGTTTCAGCAGTAACTGAGCAGTTAGCAGCTGGTATGGAGGAGTGTGCAGCATCCTCAGAAGAGATGTCAGCATCAACATATGAGATAAATGCAGCATCAGTAGCTATAGCTAAAAAATCACAAGAAGGATCAGTTCAAGCTATTGAAATAACAAAGCGTGCACAAGCTACTAAGAAAGAAGCAGAAGAATCTAAGGAAAAAGCAAGTGAATTAGGTGACCAAATACAAGGCAAATTGGAAGAGGCACTAAGTAGTGCTAAGGTAGTAGACAAGATTAGAGTACTAGCAGATATTATTTTAAGTATAACAGAAGAAACTAATTTATTAGCACTAAATGCAGCTATAGAAGCAGCTAGAGCTGGAGAAGCAGGAAAAGGATTTTCTGTTGTAGCAGAAGAGATAAGAAAATTAGCAGAACAATCTAAAGATGCTGTTGAAAATATTCAAAATGTAACAAAAGAAGTTACAGGAGCAGTAAATTCATTAGCTGATAATTCAAATATGCTCTTAGAATTTGTAAAAAAGGATGTAGCTAAGGATTATGATAAGTTTATTGGAATTGCAAATGAGTATGAAAAAGATTCAATATTTATAGAAGAATTAATTACTGATTTTAGTGCGACAGCAGAAGAACTGAATACATCATTAGATAATGTTTTGACTGCTATTGATGAAGTGGCTAAAACAGCAAGTGAAGGTGCACAAGGAACAACAAATATTGCAGAAAAAGCAGTAGGTATTCATGATGAGTCAGAGCAAATACTATCTAATGTAATGGAATCGATAGAATACTCGAATATAATAAAAAATGAAATGGATAAGTTCAAGATATAAATGATTTTAGTATATTAGTTATAAAAAAATAAAATAATAAAAATGAAGTTATAATATTATAAGGAAGTTAAAAAATCAGAAAGAGAAATGGAAAGAATCAAGGCTAGCTATAAAAAGGATGTATAATGGAAACTGATATTGATACAATAATATTAAACAACTTTTATGAGAAGGGATGTTGTAATTATGAGAAAAAGTAAAAGTGTTACGGAACAAAAAATTAAAGATCTCCCAATAAGAAAAAAATTGTTTAATTCTTTTATAATTATGGCGTTTATGGGAATTATTGTAGCTTTAATAGGCATGTTTTTTTTGGTGAAAACAAATATTGATTATAAGTATGCTATGAACAACTATGGATTTTCACAAGGTATTATTGGAAAATTTGGAATGGAAATTAATAATCAAAGAGTTCTTTTAAGACAAGTATTAGATGTTGACACCGAAGAAAAAATAAATGAAATAATTAATTCAATTAATGAGTCAGCAGATAAGACTGCGAATCTATTAGAAGAAGTTGCTGAAACTAATACTAGTGAAAAAGAATTAGCTGCTTATAATAAAATAAATGAGCAGGCTACTAAATATAGAGAGGTAAGAGCAAAATTAATAGAATTAGCAAGAGCACATGATATAGAAGAAGGAACTAAACTACTTGATGATGAAGTTGTACCAATAGTTAGAGAATTAGCAAGTGGAATTGAAGAATTATTACAAGTTAATATAGAAGAAGCAAATGAATTAACAAGAGATCTTAAAATATTAGAGTATATTTCAATTGTTGTAAGTATAGGTTCTATGGTGATCTTAATAGTTTTTGCATTTACTATTAGTAAAATTCTTTCTAATATAATAGCAGAACCTATAAGCGATATTAAAGATATTGCTAAAGAAATAGCAAATGGTAATTTAAATGTAGAAATAGAATCTATAAGTAAAGATGAAATTGGTGAATTAGAAGGTTCATTTAATGAAATGACTAAAGGTCTTCGTAAATATATTAGTGAAATATCACATATATTAGGAAGTATTGCAAATGGCGAATTAAACATTAGCACTAGTGAAAATTACAAAGGTGATTTTATAAAGATAAAAGAATCTTTAGATAATATTTTAATTTCACTTAATGATACATTTTATGAAATTAAAGAAGCAACAGCACAGGTTAGTGGTGGAGCACAACAGGTTTCACAAACAGCTCAAAGTTTATCTCAAGGGGCTACAGAACAAGCTAGTGCAGTAGAGGAATTAACAGCTTCTATTGGAGAAATAAATGAGCAAATAAAAAATACTTCTAAAAATGCAAATGATACAAATAATATAGTAAAAGAATTGGTGTTATATATAGAAGAAAGCAATAAAAAGATGGACAAGATGTTATCTGCTATGAATGACATTGAAAATTCATCTATAAATATAAAAGATATTATTCAGACTATAGATGATATAGCAGAACAGACAAATCTTTTAGCACTTAATGCAGCAATAGAAGCAGCAAGAGCAGGAGAAGCTGGAAAAGGATTTGCTGTAGTTGCAGAAGAAGTAAGACAGCTTGCAGAACAATCTTCAGAAGCAGTAAAAAATACTACGCTATTAATTGAAAATTCAATAAAATCAGTTTATGAAGGAAAAGAAATAGCAGAGGATACATCAACTTCTTTAAAAGAAGTTGTAGAACATACTAAGCAAGCTACAGAGTTTGTTGAAAATATAACTAAAGCAACAGATGAAGCAGCTTTATCTATAGAACAAATAAATGGTGGAATAGACCAAATAGCAGATGTTGTACAATCAAATTCAGCAGTAGCAGAAGAAAGTGCAGCAGCAAGTGAAGAATTAACAGCACAGGCTGAAACATTAGATACTATGTTAGGTAGATTTAAATTAAAATAATTAATAGGTGATAAATTGTTTTTTAGATTTTTTAAGTTTTGATTAATATAAATAATTTTGATATACTGTAAAAAATAATTGAACTGCCAATAGGCTATAAATTTTTCAGTTTCTGATTTAAACAGAGAAATTTATAGCCTATTTTTTGTGCAGTAAATAATAGCAGTTTAGAATTAAGTTGCTTTTCATTTGGTGTACTTTTTCAAATTGTAATAGAAAGAAATGGTTCAAACAATAATAAATAGATTTTTTATTTGCATTTTATTTATGCTGTGCAATATATTTTATTTTTCATAGAAATTTATCTGAACATATTGCAATGAACAATGAACACTGATAATATAAATATGTTCAAAAAATGAACTTTATATAATGCGATAAAATTAGAGTTAAAATAATATTTTATATAGGGGGGCTGAGGTAATGATAGAATTAAAGAATGTATCTAAATCATTTAAAAATAAACAAGTATTGAAAAATATAAATCTTGAAATACAAACTGGAGAATTTTTTGTTGTTATTGGTTCAAGTGGATGTGGTAAAACTACATTATTAAAGAGTATAAATAAATTACATGACATAGATAATGGGGATATTATAATTAATGGAAAGTCTATTTCAAATCTAAGACTTTCTGATCTTCCAAAACAAATTGGATATGTTGTTCAAGAAGGTGGACTATTTCCTCATCTTACAATTGCAGACAATATTGCACTTACATTAAATATTAGTGGAGAACCTAAAGAAAAAATATGTAGTCGCGTTGATGAAATGTTACAAATGGTAAATCTAGAGCCAGATGTGTATCGTAATTTGTATCCATCTCAATTAAGTGGTGGACAAAGGCAACGTGTTGGGGTTGCGCGTGCATTTGCAGCAGATCCAGAAATTATATTAATGGATGAGCCGTTTTCAGCTTTGGATCCTGTAACAAGAAATGAACTTCAAGATGAAGTATTTAAGTTACAGAAGCATTTCAATAAAACAATAATATTTGTTACACATGATATGGATGAAGCAATAAAGCTTGGTAATAGAATATGTATAATTCAAAATGGAACTATAATTCAATGTGATACACCAGAAAATATTCTAAAGCATCCAGCTAATAATTATGTTGAAGAATTTGTTGGTAAAAATAAATTATGGAGCAATCCAGAATTCGTTAAGGCTTCAGACATAATGCTTAAAAAACCATATGAAATTACCAAAGAAAGAACTGTGGTGCAAGCCATTCAGATTATGCGTAATAATAATATTGAAAGTATTCTTGTAACAGAGAAAAGTAAATTGCTTGGAGTGTTATATCTTGAAGATATAACAGATAAGGAAAGTTATACAGAAACAATTGAAAAATATATTTCACAAGATTATGTATCAGTCTTTGTTGATACAAGCTTAAAAAAGATATTAACAACTTTCAACTATGGTATATCAGGAATTATACCAGTTCTTGATTCAAAAGGTTGCGTACAAGGATATTTAACTAAAGGAGTACTTTTAGCTTCACTTAGTAGACAGTTTGCTTCAGATAATTCCAATAAAGAAAGGACTGAAATAAGTGCTTAATTTTATAAATTTATTTATGGACAAGAAATCAGAACTTTTACAACTATTTATTCAGCATTTAAATATGACAACAATAGCAGTTTTTATATCACTTATTATAGGAGTTCCAGTTGCCATATTAATTACAAGAAGTAAACTTGCATCACAAATTGTTATTGGAATTGCTAATATAATGCAATCTATTCCATGTATAGCACTTTTAGCATTTGCAGTTCCTTTTGTAGGAATTGGAACTAAGCCAGCAATTTTAATGGTTATTGTATATGCATTATTACCTATAATAAAGAATACATATACAGGTATAGTGAGTATTGATTCTAAAACTGTTGAAGTTGCAAAAGGGCTTGGATTAACTAAATGGCAGAGATTATTTAAAATAGAAATGCCAATTGCTATGCCTTTTATTATGGCAGGTATTCGTATATCAGCAGTAGCAGCAGTTGGAACAATGACTATTGCAGCTTTTGCTGGGGCAGGTGGCCTTGGATGGTTTATAAATCTTGGATTAAATTCAAGAAATCCTGGACTTGTTCTCTTAGGAGCTATTCCAGCATCTATTCTTGCATTAGCCATTGATTTGATACTTGGAAGATTAGAACATGCTATTACTTCAGAGGGACTACAACCTCCTGAAAAAATAAAGAATGTTTCTAAAAAAGCTAAAATAAGAGAAAGAGCTGTTATATTTACTTTATGTGCAGTGTTAATATTAGTTCCTGGATTCTCTAGCTTAAGTGCAACTTTTGCTAGCTCCAATGATGAAAAAATAGTTATTGGTACAAGTAATTTTACAGAAGTTATTATTCTTGGATATATGTATACAGATTTAATTGAAAGTAATACGGATCTTAAAGTGGATCAAAAGTTTAACTTAAATGGTGGAAGTTTCTGTTTTGATGCTTTAAATAATGATAGTATTGATATGTTTGTTGAGTATACTGGTACAGCACTTTCAGATATGCTTCATGAACCGATAGAAAATGATCGTGATATGGTTTATAATAAAGTCAAAGATTTAATGATGGAAAGACATAACATACATGTATCTGAACCTTTAGGATTTAACAATACTTATGTAATGAGTGTAAAACCTGAAACAGCTGAGAAATATAATTTAAAAACATTATCTGATTTGATGAAGGTTTCAGATCAGCTTGATCTTGGATGTACAGTAGAGTTTGTTCAGAGAGAAGATTGCCTTCCAGCTTTAGAAAAACAATTTAACAGCAAATTTAAAAAGGTAAATGGACTTGATGCATCAATACGTTACGAAGCTATAGATGCTGATGAAGTACAAGTTGTAGATGCATTTTCAACAGATGCACTTTTACCTAAACTAGGCCTTACAACATTAGAAGATGATGTTAAATTCTTCCCACCATATTATGCAGTAAATTTTGTGAGCCAAGAAATATTAGATAAACATCCAGAATTAGAATCAGTTCTAGCTAAAATGGATGGATTACTTGATGAAGAAACAATGGCTACTTTAAATGGTAAGGTTGATATTGATGGTATGGATGCTAAAGACGTGGCGCATGAATTTCTTTTAGAAAAAGGATTAATAATAAAATAATAAGCAATTCTATAATATATAGTAAATAGAGGTATTAGATTGACTAATGCCTCTATTTGCTATGTGTTATATTACAAATTTCGACTTTATATCTTATAAAAATATGGATTTTTATAGAATATCACTAGACAAAATGCTTGTTTTACTTTATTATTTAAATGATTTTAATCAAAATATACAAGCAGATTTGTTTAATGGTGAAATATGTAATTTAAGAATCTAAAGAAAAATTGAATTCACTACATGAAAGGTTCATTATGAATAAATATGGTTTTAATTCAGATAAAATTGATAATATTATGCTTATTAGTATGGATTTAAAAATGTAGTTAGAATACTAATTGATTGTAGGTGATAGCAGATATATTAAAAAGTAAAATAGGACAACTTATGCAGTACCAAAGAGATATTGGTAAATAGAAAGTTACTATTAGATATTATAAATCCATTAGAAGAAATAAATAATTTTATAAGGTATGGGGAATAGTATGAGAAAAATATTAAAATGTAAAGATTTTTTTAAATCAAAGAAAAGCCTAAGCTCGTTAATATTTATATGTGTTGTTACTATATGTATTTTATTAATGACTACTATTACTAGTATAAATATTCTTAATATATATAGTGATATTAAGAAACAGTCAAAGGAGTACTTAAAAAATACTGCTTCAATTAGTAAAGAAAATTTCAATTCATGGTTTGATAATAAAATTAATATATTAAATTTATTAGAAAGAGATATAGTTCATTTGCAATCATATGAAAATGTAATTGAAAAAGACCTAAAAGGATATATGGAGAAAGAATTTAAGGACAATGATGAATTACTAACTATATATTTTGCAAATGAGTATGGTGAATTTATAGATGTAACTGGTTGGATACCTGATAAAGATTATAATCCTAAAGAAAGAGCATGGTATACAAATGCTATAGATTCAGAAGAAATTTATATAAGTGAACCATATATTGATGCTGTGAGTGGAGAAACAGTAATAAGCATATCAAAAACTATAAAAGTTGATAATTATTCAGTAGGAGTAATTGCAATTGATGTAAAGATAGAAAATCTAAAAGAATATATAAAGCATTTAACATATGAAGATGGAAGTTATGCATTTGTTATAGATAATAAGGAGCAAATTATATTGCATCCTAATGATGAGATTGCTCCAAGTGATGGAAAAATATTTAAAATTTCGGATTTTAAAGTCAATTATACTGAAATATTAAATTCAGAGGATTCCAATATATGTGAAAGTATAGATGTTCAAGGCGATGCAACTTATAGTGTTTCAGAAACTTTGAATTATGGAAATTTGAAGATCATATTTAATTATCCAAAGAAAATTATTCAAACAGAGCTGATTAAACAAGTATGTTTAGATATATCATTATTGATAATATCAATTATAATTAGTGGAGTTCTTATTTCTAGATTCTCTAAAAAATATATTACGCCAATAGAAAAAGCAAGTAAAATATTGAATGAATTTAATAAAGGTAATTTAAAAATTGATTTAAGTGATATTGATAAAAATAGTAAGGAATCTACAGAAATTGTTAATACAGTTAATAATGTTACTAATACATTATCTGGATATATAATAGAGATTTCAAATGTACTTGATGAATTTTCTAAGGGAAATTTTACTGTAGTGCCACAGTTAGAATATATAGGAGATTTTTTGGCAATTAAAGAATCAATGTTGTCTATTTCTGATAAGTTAAATAATACATTAAATAGTATTAGTAGTTCAGCAAATGAATTAAAAGTTGGAGCAAATGATATAGAAAAAGTATCTAGTAATATAGCAAGTGCGGCAACTGATCAATCAAGCATAATAGAAGAATTTATAGCTTCTACAGAAGAAATATCGAGTAATATTATAAAGAGTATTGAGCAAATAGAGAAAACAAGTGAAATATCAAAATCAGCTAAAGAAAATGCTATACAGGGAAAAGAAGATATAAATGAGATGCTTATATCAATGAATGAAATAAATGAATCAAGTAGAAATATAGCTAATATTATAAAAATTATAGATGAAATAGCAAGTCAAACTAACTTATTAGCATTAAATGCAGCTATAGAATCTGCAAGAGCTGGTGAGGCAGGAAAAGGATTTGCAGTAGTTGCTGAAGAGGTAGGAAATCTAGCTAATATAAGTTTAGATACTGTAAGACAGATAGAATCTATAATTGCAGATACTCTTGAAAAAGTTAACCAAGGACAAAGAGTTGCAAATAATACAGCTAAGTCATTCGATAATATTGCTAATTCAATTGAACATAGTGTAGAGATAACACAAAGTCTTTTTGAAAATAGTAAAAGCCAAAAAGTAGCACTTGAAGAATTAATACTTGGCACAGAGCAAATATCTAAGATTGTTGAAAATAATTTATACACTTCACAAGAAAGTGAATCAATTAGTGAAGAATTATTATCTCAAGCTATTAATTTAAAGAAACTTATAGAATATTTTAAATTAAAATAATAAGTAATCTTTATGGACTCAAATAAAAAAGTAATAATATTAAGATTATAGAATAGTCAATATTATTGTAATAAGTATTATATAATGCTTAATTTAAAATGATTATAAATTAATTAAAAGTAAGGATGGGTATTGAGAATGAAAAAATCTACTAAAAATTTTGATTATATTAATAAGATTATATTATCAATTTTCATGTTTCTATCACTAGTATATATTGCAGCAAGTTTAAAAGAATATATAGATGGAAATAGAGAATTAAGTTTTGTTATAACTGTAGTAACATGCTCAATATTAACATTGATTTTAGCATTTATGGAATATAAAAGAGACAGTCAGAAAAGTAAATATGCATGGATATTAGGATTAGGATTTTCAGTACTATATACAATAACATTGCTTACTACAGACAACTCAACAACATATGCAATTGCATTTATTTATATAATATCTTTATTACTATATAATGACTATAAACTTATAATATTTGTTTCAATATGGTCTATAATTACGATTATAGTATTTTTGATAATACAAATTCAAAAAGGCAACAATAGTGAAGTGATAGTAATAATTTGCGAGACACTAGCTTTTATTCCAATAGGAATTTTAGTAAGTAAAAATATGTGTGATATGAACACAGATATAAATAAACATATGTCAGAAATATCAACAAAGAGCTCTATTCAACAAGATATGATAAATGATATGACACATATTACTGAAAGTGTATCAAAGAAATTTAGTGTGTTGAATGATATTATGAATGAATTTAATAAAAGTACAATAGTTTTAAATGACTCAATTTCAGAAATATCTATGGGAGCATTTCAAACTAAAAATGAAATTGAGGGGGAAACAATACTAGTTGATCAAATAAAAAATAAGATGGAAGAAATTGTGGTATCAACTAAAGGGGTTAATGAATGTTCGTATGATACAGAGATAGCTATTAAAAGTGGTCTTGAGAAAGTAAGCCTTTTACTTGAGAAGAGTAAAATGATTAATGAAAAAAATAATAGTGTCAATGAATCAATGAAAGAATTAGAAAATAAATTTATTAATATAGCAACAATTATAGATATAATAACGAGTATATCTGAACAAACAAATCTTTTGGCTTTAAATGCTGCAATAGAAGCAGCAAGAGTAGGAGAAGCAGGAAAAGGATTTGCAGTTGTGGCTGAAGAAATAAATAAATTAGCATATGAAAGTAAGACTAATGCAGAAAATATAGGTAATATATTATTAGAATTAAAAAGTAATACAATAAATTCAGTAGAACAAGTTGAAGAATTATTACAAGAAAATATAGAGCAACAATGTTTGGTTTCAGATACAGCCAAGGCATTTGGTTTAATAAAGAATAATATGGATGTTGTGAAAGATAAGATTAATTTGGTCTCAGATAGAATGAATGATTCATTGATGAATACCAATAAAGTATATTCAAGTATATCTAATTTGCTAACAATAGCAGAGGAAACCACTGCTAATTCAGAACAAACCACTAATGTATCTAATGATAATCTAGAAAAAATGAAATTAGTTCAAGAAATCTTTGGAGATATATCAGAAATGGTAAATAAAATGAAAAAACATTTGTAAGTATAAAAAATAAGTATGATTATTGTAGAAGGAGGCGAAATTATGAGAAGAATTCCAACTAGCAATTTGAGAATTGATTCTGTTATAGCAACTGATGTATATGATGGACAATGCAGATTATTAATTAAAAGACATAGTAAAATAAGTAAGAGAATCATTGAACATTTGAAAATTTTTAATATTTTATCAGTATATATAATAGATGAATATAGTAATGATGTTATTGATGATATTGTTAGCCCAGAATTAAGAATAAAAGCAGTAATGGAATTGAAAAAAATATGTTTGGAATTTGCAAATATTAAAGTTAATAAAAGAGCTAATTTACTTAATGAATTATATCTTGAAAATATAACTCAAATAGCAAGTGAAATAGTGGATGAATTATCAAATAAGGATAAATTATTAATACAACAGATTGATATAAGGTGTATGGAAAATTATAATTATTCACACTCAATTAATGTTGCTATAATATCTGTTATTTTAGGTATAGAATTGAAATATGATAGAAAAAAACTCATAAGAATTGCATTAGCAGCTTTACTTCATGATTCAGGAAAAGCATTACTTCCAAGGGAGTTATTATTTAAAACGGAAAAAAGAACAAAAGAAGAAGAGGAGATTGTAAAATCTCATTGTGAGCTAGGATATAATTATTTATCTAAATATAGTAATATAGATGATGAAGTTAGGCTAGTAGCATTAAATCATCATGAAAAAATTGATGGAACAGGATATCCAAGAAATTTGAAAGGTAATGAAATAGATGAATTTAGTAAAATAGTATCTATTGCAAATTATTATGATAATGTAATGGCAAGTGGATATATGTTAAAAGAGAATTTGCCAACTAATATTTTAGAACAAATAATGTCTTATGTAGATTCTGCCTTTGACTATAATATTACACGAGTTTTATTTAAAAAAGTTGAACCATTTTTAAAAGGAACTATAGTTAGATTAAATAATAATGATATAGCTGTAGTTGAAGGAAGTATTGTAGGGGCACCTTTAAGGCCTATTGTAAAAATTATAAAAAGTAGAAATAAAGAAACAATAAATAAATGCATAAATTTAGTTGATAAATTAGATATAACTATAGTTGAAATAGTATATTATGTAGATTAATTATAAAATAAATAGTTGAATTTGATTTAACTAATAATATATTAAATTTCTAATTGGATTTTCTATAAAATAATTTTAAAAAAGGTATAATGTGATTTTTATCAAAAGTCATATTATACCTTTTTAAAAAATGATAAATTATGAGTATATATTAATTCCAAATTTGTCGATATATAATTAAAAAAGTTGTAAAATTAAAGGAGAAATTATATAATATTAGTATATAAGGGCATAATTGCAATCGTTTAAATAAAAAGGGGGATGTATGATGAATGAAAAAGTAAAAAAGGGGACAAACATAAAAATATCTACAGCAATAAATTTAGTTAGTATTGTAGCACTAATATCTATTCTGGCACTAAGCTATATAGGGTACCAAAAAATAAACATAATAAAAAATGATATAGATAATATGTACAATACAGATGTTCAAAAAATAGAGTTAAGTAGATCAATGGCTACTGATATTGCTATTATACAAACAAGTGTTAAAAATCAGTTAGTTCAGTATGATTCTAAGTTAGATGAAAGTATTAGCTCAGATTTAGAAAAACTTAATAATACTATTAACTCATATTTAGAAATGCCATTAAGTGAAAAAGAGAAAAAAAATGCTGAAAATTTAATTAATATAATATCAAATTACACTAAAACATGGGAGAAAATTAATAATCTAATTATAAATAATCAAGAAATAGACATACAAACACAATCGCTATTAATGTTAAATGAGAAAATGTCAATTGAAGCATTGAATAAATTAGTTGAAGATAATGATACAAGTGCTCAAAAGAAATACTATTCTAGCCAATTGACATCACAAAAAGCAACAAAACAGTTTATTTTTATCAGCGTATGTGGACTAATATTATTAGGGGTAATATCCTTAATAGTTGTAATTAGAATTAAAGAGTCACTAAAAAATATGATTAATATAATAGAAACTATTTCTAGTGGTAAATTTAATGTCAATATTGATACTGATCTAAATAATGAATTTGGTATAATGAACAAATCTCTTAAAAATACAGTAAAGAGTGTATCAGAAATGATATTAAATATAATGAATAAGACAAGCAATATAGTAAATGAATCAAAAGTTCTAGATAGTGTAGCACAGCAAATGCTTATAGCATCTAAAGATGTGTATAATGCAACAAAAGTAATGGCAGATGGATCAATATCACAGGCTCAAGATCTTATGAGTATTGATAAGCAATTTAGTGAATTTAATGATAAATTGAATTCCATGATAAAATCAGTTGAAGATATTGCTACTAGCAATAAGAATATCCATGAACTTACAAGTTCTGGCGAACAGGGAATAAATGTTCTTACATCATCTTCAAGAAAAGTTGCAGTTTCATTCGAAGGGTTCAAAGATGAATTTAGAAGATTTACTGATTTAATAAAAGAAGTAAATAAAATAGTAGAAGTGATAACAGATATTGCATCACAAACTCAATTATTATCATTAAATGCATCAATTGAAGCAGCAAGGGCTGGAGAACATGGAAAAGGTTTTGCGGTTGTTGCTAATGAAGTTAGCAAGTTGTCAGAAGAAAGTAAAATATCTGCTGATGAAATAACCAAATTAATAAATACAATATCTTCAGTTACAGAAGATATAATAAAGGTTACAGAAGAAATGGGAAGTGAACTTACTAATCAACAATTTAATACTGAAGATATAACAAATTCACTACAAAATATAATTGAAATTATTATAAAATCAAGTTCAGAGATAGAAACTTTAAATATCTCTGCAAATGGAATAATTAATGATAAAGATAAATTAATTGATAGAGTTGTAAATGCTTCAAGTATAGCAGAAGAAATTTCAGCTTCATCTGAAGAAATAACAGCTTCAGCAAGTCAGATGGACGTATATGCTAATGAGGTTGTAAATGCTGCACAAAACCTAACATTAATAGTTGATGAAACTGCTAATGAATTAAATAAGTTTGAAATTTAGGAAGAAGGTAATATTATGAGAATAAATAAGGTGATTTCACTAATATTGTTTATGATATTAGCAACATTCATGCTAATAGGATGTAAAACTACTTCTCAAAAAACAGTAGCTTTTATACCACAAATGTTAGACAATGGAGAATACTGGGATGGTCTTAACAACTCTTTAAAGTCTGAAGTAGAAAAACAAGGTTACATATATGAACTTAGAGGCTCTGAAGAATGGGGAGCTGATAAGCAAGCAGAGATAATAGAAACTGCCATAAGTGAAAATGTAGATGTAATAATAATTGCACCAGCTGGAGTTGACCCGTTATTTCCAGCAATTAAAAAAGCAAATGATGCAAATATTCCAATAATATTAATTGATTGTGATATAGATAGAGAACTTCTTTCATCATATGGAGCCAAAGTAACAACATTTGTTGGAGCAAGTAATTATGATGGGGGACAAGAAGTGGGAAATATGATATCTGAAAAACTTCCAAAAGGCTCTGAAGTTGCAATATTAGCTGGAAGTGTGGATTCAGTTAATGGTGAGAGCAGATGTGATGGATTTAATGATGCTGTAATTAAAAATGGAATGAATGTTGTAGCAAAACTTTCGACTGATTGGTCAGCTGATAGTGGATATAAAGGTGCAAAATTAATATTACAATCTCATCCAAATTTAAAAGCTATATTTACTGTTAATGGTGCTGTATATGAAGGTGCAAAGCAGGCTGCTGAAGAACTCGATATTAAATTTTTAGCTGGAACTTTCGATTGTGATGAAACTATTTTAAAAAATATTTCTGATGGAGATATTTTATGTACTTTTGATCAAAATAGTCAAGGCATGGCAGAAAGTGTAGCTGAAGTAATTAATAAATTATTTGCTGGAGATCCTGTTGATGACGTTACAACTTCAGAAGGAAAATTAATCACTAAATAAAAGAAGTAATTAAAAATATAATAATACAAGAATAGATATTGTGATATATATTTATTCTTGTATTAATTTTTAATTAATTTTAAAATTATTAAGACTCTAAGTTAATTATGGAGGAATTTATGAAAATAACAACACTTATTGAAAATAATGCAGATAAGGAAGAAAAATTAAAAAATGAACATGGATTTTCTCTTTTCATTGAAACCACTAAAGGAAATATATTATTTGATACTGGACAAACTGGAGATTTTATAGATAATGCAAAAAAACTTAATATAGATTTATCATCTATAAATACTATTGTATTAAGTCATGCACACTATGATCACTGTGGAGGCATTAAAAGATTATTAGAAGAATATGATATTAAACCACAAATAATAATAAGTGAGAACTTCTTTAAAAATAGTAATAAATATCGCTATTTAAGTGAAGAGATTAATAATGTAATATATAAAGAGCCTGCTTATAAATACATAGGAATTGATTTTAATGAAAAATATCTAAAAGAAAAATGTATTCCTATAAAATATTTGAAAGAAAATATGTATAAAATAAATGATGAAGTATATGTCTTTACAAATTTTAAAAAAATACATGATTTTGAAAAAACTAATATCAACATGAAGATAAAAATAAATGAAAATGAATATGTTATTGATCCATTTATAGATGAAATATCAATAGGATTAAAAACAAGAGAAGGAATTGTTATTTTACTTGGATGTGCACATCCTGGATTTTTAAATATTGTAGATAGTATAGCAGAATATTCAAATGAAAATATTATTGGAATTATTGGAGGAACTCATTTAAAGGATGCTGATGAAGAACGAGTAAATAAGTCTGTGGAATATGTAAATAGCTTGAACTTAAAATTATTAGGATTATCGCATTGTACAGGTAATAAGGTAGCGACTATTTTTAGTGATAAGTGTCAGAATACATTTAAAAATAGGACAGGGAAGATTTTAGTGATATAGCATCTTTTATGCAGATAATTAAAATAGTAGAAAAAATAGTAACTA
>SVCF01000026.1:16482-36567 GCA_015058475.1 Clostridium butyricum
TTTAATTTATTTTCGAGTTAATATGATGAATTGATAAAAATACTTATTATATTGTGATAGAGGTATATAATAAAAGTAAAAAATAATGATATAAAGAGGTGAAAGTTTTTGAAAAACACGTTTTATTATGAAACTTTAATTGGTAAAATAACAATCTCTGATAATCAAAGTCATATAACAGATTTACATTTTGGAGAAATTCATTTAAAAGATTCAAATATAAGAGAAACAAAATTAATAAAAGAAGCCTATAATCAGTTGAAAGAATACTTTAATAAAGAAAGAAGAAAATTTGAGTTACCTTTAGCCCCACAAGGCACAGAATTTCAACTTAAAGTTTGGAATGCATTGCAAGAAATTCCTTATGGTGAAACCTGTAGTTATAAACAGATAGCTGTTAAAGTTGGAAATGAAAAAGCATGTCGTGCAGTTGGAATGGCTAATAACAGAAATCCAATATCTATATTTATTCCATGTCATCGTGTTATTGGAGCGAATGGAAATTTAATTGGATATGGTGGTGGATTAGATATAAAAGAGAAATTATTGAATTTAGAAAAAGAAAATTATTAGTTGCAGTTAACAATTATGTAATAAGTTTGGAGTATAATTTTTTATAAATATGTTCATATAGGAGATTATAGGCTATGAAAAAGATTATTGCTTTTATTGTTGGAGCTGGGATGTTTATATTTTTGTTGAGTTATATATATATAAATAGGTATGTAGAAGAAACAGAAATCATAAATCCAGATGTGAGTATTAATGATATAAAATGCATATTAAGTATAGTAAATGAAGTAAATAGTGACATTCAGCAAATTCCAATAGGATATAAAGATGGAAAGATTTATTTTATGAAGTACAATGTACAGACTGAAGAATATGATAATATCATTTATACTTTAAATGGTACAGGAAATGAAGAAAAATCAAAAATTGAGTTTCCAGAAAAATTCTGCAAAGATAATTTAAGTATTTTAGGAGAAAAGATATTTTTCAGTAATGGATATTTTAATATTACAACTGGAAAAGAAAGAATTTTATTTGATAATACAAAATATGATGACTGCTATTCGGTTTCTGGAAATAATAATTTTGTTTTATTTAAGAAAAACGAAAATAGCAAGAATGAATATTCGTTATATGATTTGGAAAATGATAAAACTTATAGTTTTATATGTGAAGAAAATAGTGCAGATAGTATTTGTAATATAGTATATGATGAAGCTAAAAAGGAATTTTATGCTATATGTATGGATAATACATTAAAAAAGGTGAAATTTAAAAATTTGGAATTTATATTAGAAAAATATTGTGAATTAAAAAATAATTTAAATGATTTAAAGGTGTGTGAATCTGGATATACTTTTGAATCAAAAGGTCAATTATTTTTTACTACTAATAAAAATGATAATGGAACATTTAATATTGAACAAATAAATATTAATAATAAATATTTAGAGAGAGTAGATAATATTGGGTTACGAGCATATGATAAGTATTTTAGAGAATATACACTTTTAGAAAAGAGTGATGATAAAAATAATAATAAGTTATATTTCGCAAGATTTAAGTATAATGGATTTGAAATGCTTATGGAAGTTCCTAGAATAGGAGGAAAAGAAAGCGATTTAACAATACATATGATAGATTCTGATAATGTACTAGTACATGAAGAAATACAAGATAAAAGTACAGAAAAAATAAAAAATGTATATAAGGTGTATGACTTGATGAAATATTTTGAAGAGAGCAATTCAGAAGATAAAACTGAAGCATGGAATTATGATGATAATGTAACATTAAATAATGCATTTAGAAGCATTAATAAATATGAAGAAAATATAGAAAATAAAAATAAAATTACAGATGATGATAAGGATAAGGATATTATAGAAGATCAAAATAATTTAAAAGAAAAAGTTAATACTCAAGATTATAGAGAAAATAGTTCATCATGGAAAAAAGGAAATGAATCATGGTATTACTATGATGATGAAGATGAGCTTGTTACAGGATGGGTTCATACACCTAAGGGTTGGTATTATTTCTTTACTGATGGTGTTATGCAGAAGAATACAATTGTTTGTGAGAATGGTGAGGAATATTATCTTGGTGATGATGGTCTTTTAATAAATCCAGAAGATAATATAGAAAAAAATTTAGAAAAGTATTATGACGAAGATAAGAAAATTAAGGTAGGAAATACGGAAAATAAACTAAATATTAATAGTGAGGGAGAAGAGCAGTTTAAGAAGAATGAAGGAATAGAAGAAAATTTAGAAAAATATTATGAGGAAGATAAGAAAACTGAGGTGGGAAATTCGGAAAACATACTAAATATTAATAGTGATGGAGAAGAACAGGCTAAGATAGATGAAGAAATAGAAGAAAATAAATCTCAAGATCGAGCTGAGGATAATAAAGAAAAATAATATTTATAATGGAGTGGTCATATGTTAAATAAAAAAATATTAGTTGTGGAAGATGAATTTTCTATAAATGATACTTTAAAATTTGCATTAAAAAAAGAAAATTTTCAAGTAGAAGGAGCTTATGATGGTGAGACTGCATTAAAACTTATGAATGAGTTTAAACCAGAGCTTGTTTTATTAGATGTAATGCTTCCAGATATAAGTGGATTTGAATTATGCAAAAGTATGAGCAAACAAAGCTATGTTATTATGCTTACAGCACGTGATGATGTTATTGATAAAATACTAGGAATGGAAATAGGAGCGGATGATTATATAACAAAGCCTTTTGAAATAAGAGAAGTTATAGCTAGAATTAATGCAATTTTCAGACGTGCAGAAAAGACTGCTATTAATAATGCAAATAAAAATATTGATGATAAGTCAAATAATGATATGAACTTTACAATTAATTTTGATAAAAGAGTAGCGGTGAAAAATGGACAAGAAATATTTCTAAAAAGAAAAGAATTTGAACTATTAAGCTTTTTGTATAAAAATAAAGGAATTGTTCTTTCAAGGCAAGAACTTTTAAATGAAGTATGGGGATATGATTATTATGGAGATACAAGAACTGTTGATGTACATATAAGAAGGCTTAGGTCTCATCTTGGAGAAAATAAAGAGGATTCTATAATAGAGACTGTCTTTGGTGTTGGGTATGTGTTTAAATAATTAAGAGTTTTAAGTAAAGGATGTGTTTAGAAATGCTTAAAACATTAAAGGGAAAAATAATGACAGTTGTTATAATGGCTCTGATAGTAGTCAATTTTGGTATAAGTACTTTTGTATATAAAACTTTTTATACAGAGTTAAAAAATAATATTAAAAGCGATATGGAAAACATACGGAAGTTTAGTGCTAGTACGCTTAAATATGGTGATATTGTTATTAATGATGATGTGAAAGTAAAAAAAAGGACAGTATATGAAGTAAATAGTAATTATCAGTGTTATTCAGGATTATATGATTCAAGTGAGAACGTAATACAGGATGAAGGAAATATATTACTAGAAAGCAGTATAAAAAAAATATTGAAGGATTCAAATAAGAAATCATCATTTATAAGATTTAATACTCAAAATGGGCTTACAGCTACATATGTGTATCCTGTATATCTTAATGGACAATATGATTGCAGTCTTATTTTACAGAGAAGTTATACTGAAAAATATAATAGTATAAGAAATACTATGAAAAGTATAATATTTGCTCAGGGAATTCTTCTTGCAATAATAATTTTACTATTAAATTATTTTATTAATAGGATAATAAGTCCATTAAAACGATTAATGATTGAAATGAAAAAATATGGTAAGGGAGAACAAACTGAAGAAATAAAAATAACTTCAAAAGATGAAATTGGACAAGTTGCTCAGACATTTAATCAAATGATAGAAGAAAAAAAGAAGCTTGAAAATGTGTCACGAGATTTTTTCAATAACGCAACACATGAATTGAAGACACCAATGACTTCTATTTATGGATATCTTCAGATTTTAAATGATGAAGAATTAGATAGTATGGATGAAGAATTTAAAAAGAGAGCAATTAATAGAATGATGATGGAATGCTGCAAACTTAGAGATTTAATACAAAAGCTTCTTGAAATATCAAGATATGAAGTACGTAAAAAGGAAGTAAAGAGTGTTATAAAACTTGATGAAATGATAAATGAAATTTGTGAAAGAATGAATGATAGGGCAGAAAGATTTAATAAGAATTTTATCATTGATTTAGAGGAGGTTTCTGTATATGCAATAAAAGAAGATATTGAACATATAATACTAAATTTAGTTGATAATGCATTAAAATACTCTAAGGATGATAATATTGTAATTTTACTTAAAAATAAAGAAAATGGATTTTTATTTGAAATAAAAAATAAAATTACAGAGATACCTAAAAATATTTCTGATAATCTATTAGATCCATTTGTAAAATATAACGAATTTGATGATAATAGAGAAAACTGTATTACAAGTTCAGGATTAGGTTTATATTTATGTAATGAATGTGCTAAAAAAAATAAATTAAAGTTTAATTATGAAATAAAAAATGATGTTATAATATTCCAATTATTGTGTTAAGATGTTACAAAAATATTAATATGAAGTTAAGTTATTACACGGTTACTACAAAGTTATTACATAATTGTAAAATCTATTGAATAAAGAGCAGACAAGATTTATTATAAGGCTGTAATAAATAATCAGTAAATTTTTACTGAAATCTTGGGAGGAATATTTTATGAACAAAAAATTTATTAACAAATTAATTGCAGGAGCCTTAATATGTGGATGTATATTACCAATGAGTAATATAACTGCAAAAGCAGAAATTTCTAATGGATCAAAAACAACAATTAATAATGTGAATTTAAAGAAGAACGTATGGCATGGGGAGGATGGTAAGCTATATTATTATGATGAAAATGGAGTGATGCAAAAAAATACCATAAAAACAATTAATGGTATAAAATATAAGTTTGATGAAACTGGTAATAATGTTGGGGAGATGAAAACAGATAAAGATGATATAGATAAATATATGCATCAATATTCTGAAGAATATAAAGAAAATGACACTAGATGGAATAAAAAGGATGGTGAATGGCATTTTTGTTATTTAGAAGGTGATGAAAAGTATTCTGAAGGTAAGTGTGAAAAAGATGATTGGGCTGAAATAAATGGATATTGGTATCATTTTAATAAAGATGGAGAAATGGATAAAAATACAACAATAAAAGATGACAAAGGAAATGAATGTAAGCTAAATGCAGATGGAGCATTAATTAATCGTAAAGAACCTGAATTTGCTATAGAAGATGATACAGAATTTAAAACAATAGATGGAAAAGATTATTATATAGATGAGACTGGAAATAAAAAAACTGGATGGATTCTTAAAGGTGGAAAATGGTATTATGCTGATCAAAATGGTGTTATACAAAAAAATAAGACTGTTATTATAAATAATAAAAAATATACATTAGGTTCAGATGGTGTATGGATTAATTAGAAATGATAATTAGAAAATTTTTTGAAAAAGTTATAGGAGTAGCATTATATAATGAAAGGCATATTAATAAGGTTATTGTAATAGGTATTATTACTGGCAGTATATTATTTTTATGTAATGTAATTATTAGTGTTATAGAAAGAAGAAACTTCGAACAAAACCATTTTAATTCTTGGGAAGAATATTCATCCATAAAGGATGATAAAGGTAATGAGTTGGTTTCAAATAATTAAAAAGTGCTAGATTTATAAGGATATAATAACATTTAGATATAGGGATGTTATTATATCCTTATTTATTTTAAGTAATATTTTTAGAAGCGCATATGATTTCAACTATATTTGAGAAATATCAAAAATTTAATTTAGATTTTTGATAGATATCATCTAGGAAGTTACGAAGTATAAAGTGTAAGGGATATTTAATTATGCAAGCTTGCTTAGAAAGAAGGTTAAAAATGAAGATTAATGAAGAGAATTTCATTATTCAGCTTAGAAAAAGAAATGAAAAAGCACTAGATTATGTTATAGATAATTATGAATGGATTATTAAGTCTATCGTGAAAAAACACCTCTATAATTTTTATGAAAATTAGTACTGAAAATATAACTATTTAATGTATTATATGGTATAATAAGATATATTTAGAAATAATGCGAGTGGTAGTGCTAATCGTGTTAGTTAAAATTTATAATATATTTTAGAAAGAGGGACGATGAATATGAATAGTATTTTTGATTTAGCAATTATAGGAGCTGGCCCAGCAGGACTTATGGCTGCAAAAACAGCAGCAGAATTAGGACTAAAAGTTGTACTTGTTGAGAAAAATAAAGATTTCAAGCAATTGAGAAGAGCGTGTTCAGCACAATTTATTATGGATGATGGATATGAAAATGAACTTTTAAAAGTAGAAGAAGGAAAGCTTATATTCGAGAAAAATAAATTTTCTGTTAATTATACAGGAGATTTGGTAGAAGTAAAAAATAAATATTATAAATCACCTAAAGGTCATAGAATTCATTTTGCATTACCAGGAGAGAAAGCATTTGCTTTAAAATTTGATAAACGTAAGCTACTTGATGATTTATACAAAGAATGTGAAGAACTTGGTGTAGATATAAGAATGAAAACAATAGCTTGTGGTGGTTCTGATAATGGAGATATGGTTAATGTAAAGGTTATAAAAGATAAGCAAACTTCTATAATAAATGCAAAAAAATTAATTATTGCTGAAGGAGTTAACGCTAAATTAACAGGAATGTTTGGATTTAATAAAGGAAGAATGCATTTTGCAACAGCTTTTTCAGTAAAATATTTTATGGAAGGTATTACTGGAATTGAACCAAACAGCTGGAATTTATTTTATGGAAGAGTTTATCATTCAAATGCACCAGTTATTATAGGGCCAAGTTTACATGGTGATAATATAATGGAAGTTACTATTTCAGGACATAAGGATATGAGACCTGATGTTATTTTCGAAAAGGTTATCAAGGACAGCCCTTTAAAGGAAAACTTTAAAAATGCAAAATTAATTGACAAGCAAGGATGCCCTGTTAAAGCTTTTGCTTCATTAAAAACTCCATACAAAGATAATGTAATTGTAATTGGAGATAGTGCAGCATTTGTTGAAGTTGAAACTCAAGGAGCTTTAATGTGTGGATATCATGCAGCAAATGCGATTAAAGAAGAACTTGAAGGAAAAAATGGATTTGAAAAATATTCTGATTGGTGGAAAGACTCATTTGAATTCAATAATGATGATTATCTTTTAGTATCACAAGGCTATGCATTAGTACCAACATATACTGATGATGAATTGGATTATTTGTTTGGACTTGTTGAAGGAGAAGTATTAGAGGGAACTTATAGCCAGTATAAAACACCAAAACTTATTTGGGGTTCAATATTAGCTCATAAGGAAAAAATTATAGCTGAAAGACCAGAAATATATTCTAAAATAGAAAAAATGAATGAAATGACTTTAACAGATACGTTTAAAAAATAATTATATTATGGGGAGGGTTTCATATGGAAAAAATGATTGATTTACTTGTAGTAGGAGCTGGTCCAGCGGGACTTATGGCAGCAAAAAGAGCTGCTGAACTTGGCTTACAAGTAATGGTGATTGAAATGAAAAAGGATATAGGATTTGTAAAAAGAGCATGTTCAGCACAATTTGTTACAGATGAATTATATGAAAATGAAACTATTAAGTTTGAAGAAAATAAGATAGTTTTCACAAAGAATGGATTTTCTGTAGACTATACTGGACCACTATTAAATATTACAGATAACTACCATCATTCACCAGGTGGGCATATAGTTCATTTTGCACATAAAGATCACAGGCCTTTTTCAGTAAAATTTGATAAGCAACACCTTGTTCAAGATTTATATAAGGCTTGCAAAGATTTAGGCGTGGAATTAAGAGAAAATACTATAGCAATTAAGGGTAAGGACATGGGGACTCATGTATCTGTTGATGTAAAATGCAATAAAATTCCTTCTAATATCATTGCTAAAAAATTAATAATAGCAGAAGGAGTAAATGCTAAATTAACAGGAGTATTTGGTCTAAATAAAGAAAGACATTTTTATGGAATGCCAGTTGTAGTGAGCTATACAATGGCTAATACTACAGGATTCGCTCCAAATAGCTGGAATCAGTTTTATGGTAAAGAACTTCATCCTTTTGCAGAAGTACTTGTGGAATCAAGTTTAGATAATACTGTAGAAATAACAATTACAGGAACTAAAGATTTTAAGCCTGATGCAATTATGGAAAAAATCATAAATGATAGTCCTTTGAGTCACCACTTTACTAATGCGCATATAGTTGAAAAAAGAGGCTGTGCTGTTAAGTCATTTGACTCACTTAGAAAACCTTATTTAGGTAATGTAGTTTCCATAGGAGATAGTGCTGCTCATATTGAAGTTATTACACAAGGTGCTATAATGTGTGGATATCATGCAGCAAATGCGGTTAAAGATGAAATTGAAGGAAAGAATGGATTTGAAGAATATACTAAATGGTGGAATGAAGCCTTTGATTTTAATCACACTAATCCTAGTGAATTTGTTAGCTTATATGGAAAATTGTCAATGATGAAATATTCCAATGAAGAACTAGATTATTTATTCTCTTTAGTTGAAGATGATTTAATATGTGGTAATTTTAGTCAATTTGATGTGCCTAAAAATATTTGGAGTGAAATTTTAAATTATAAGGAAAAAATCCAAAATGAGAAACCAGAATTATATGAAAAAATAAAGGGAATAGAAGAATTAAAAGAACAAGGACAATTATTAAAATCTCAGTTAAAAAATGATTTTTAACTAAAAATAGTAAGTAGTATAAATAATTTGATGAAAATAAGCTAAAAAAACTATTTTTATATTATATAGAAAATAGAAAGACTTTTATAATTTAGGAATGAGTAATAATAGTGTAATGTTAAATGTAACATTACACTATTATTGAATAAAGAAAACCATCTGCTAGGCAGGTGGTTTTAAAATGCTTTCATTGATGAGTAAAAAATCTGTTGTAAGATTATACTATATTTATCGACTAATACTATAATTTTTTTATTTATAATTAAACAATATATATACTACATAACATATAATCACTAGATAAAAACTTGCAGTATTATAGAAAAAATTTAACAATGATAAATTATTATATAGTATATGTAACAATCTATATACTTAGGAGATAAGATATGTTAAAGGATAAAAAATTGTTTTTATTAGATATTGATGGAACTATTGCAATAGATAGTGTATTAATTGATGGAACAAAGGAATTTATGAGCCATGTTTTAAATATAGGTGGCAAATATATATTTATAACCAATAATTCAACTAAAAGCATAAAAGATTACATTGAGCAATTTACTGAACTTGGAATTAAAGTAGATGAAAGCAACTTTATAACAGCATCGTATGCAACTGCTTTATATTTAAAAGAACATTATAAAGAAAAGAAGATTTTTGTAGTTGGAACAAAGTCATTTATTGAGGAGCTAAGAAATTTTAAACTTAACATTACAGAAGAAATTGAAGATGATATAAGATGTGCTGTAGTTGCATATGATAATGAATTAACTTATAAAAAGATAGAAAAAATATGTGAGATACTATCAACTAATAAGGATATAGAGTATATTGCAACCAACCCTGATCTTGCATGTCCTACTAAATTTGGATTTGTTCCGGACTGTGGAGCAATTTGCAATATGATAAAAGCTGCAGTAAAGAAGGAACCAATCTTTATTGGAAAGCCAAACAAAATTATAGGTAATCTTTGCATAAAAAAAAGTGGATTTAAAAAGGAAGAAGCTTTGATAATTGGAGATAGATTATATACTGATATAGCATGTGGGATAAATAGTAATATTGATACTGTATTATTATTAACAGGAGAAGCTAAAAAAGAAGATATTGAAACAACGATATTTAAGCCAGACTATGTATTGGAAGATATAAAAAGATTGTATGAAGGAATAATTAAAACTATATGAAATTTCATTACAATTTAAGTGTGGTCTATTTACAATATGTACTTTACTAAATAGATATAAAAAGTTCAAAAGGGTTTCTTAAGATTTATAAACCATCAATATAAATTTATATTGGTGGTTTTATAGTATAAATTTAAGATTAATTTAAATGATAAAATAGTAAATATATGTTATATTAAATTAATATGATACTAAAATATTAGAGTAATAAGTAAGTAAAAGATTTTTTTATCCCTAATAAAAAAGGAAGTGATTTAATGTGAGTATATTATTAGGAATAAGTATTATAATTTTAGTTTTAAATACTATATTTTCTTTATCATTAATATTTATAGAACGAAAAAATCCTACTACAACGTGGGCATGGCTTTTAATTCTGCTTATATTACCTGGAATAGGATTTATGCTGTATTTAATGCTTGGTCAAAATTTAAGTAGGCAAAAGATTTTCAAGAAAAAGATAATAAAAGATACTAAGCAAAGAAGAATTTTTAATGAAAAATATAGTTATGATGATAATAGTCATGATGGCGGAGAACGATTTGATGATCTAAGAAGAATGAATTATAATAGTTGCGGAGCCCAATATACTGTTAATAATTCTGTTAATGTATATGTAAATGGGGAGAATAAATTCAAGCAATTAATTGAAGATATAAAAAAAGCAAAAAGATATATACACATTGAATATTACATTTTTAGAAGTGATAATCTTGGAAAGCAAATAATAAAAGAACTTACTAAAAAAGTTGAAGAAGGTTTAGAAGTCAGACTATTAGTAGATGCAATGGGATCAAGAAGTTTAATAAAGAAACACTTAAAAGAATATTTAAATTTAGGAGGAAAATTCTCTATATTCTTTCCAGGAATACTTCCACATATAAATACTCGTATAAACTATAGAAATCATAGAAAGATAGTTGTTATAGATGGAAAATATGGGTATGTTGGTGGATTTAATGTTGGAGATGAGTATATAAATAGAGATGAAGAATTTGGATTTTGGAGAGATACCCATATAAGAATACAAGGAGATGCAGTTGATAACTTAAATGAAAGATTCTTACTGGATTGGTGTCATGCCTCTGGAGAGGATGTAACGCAGTATTCCAAATATGTAAGTGAAAAAGATAAGGGTATTGGAGATGTAGGCATACAAATAATCACTAGTGGGCCAGATCATAAAGAAGAATATATTAGAAATTCATATATTAAATTAATAAATAATGCTAAAACAAATGTTTATTTAGAAACACCGTATTTAGTACCTGATGAGCCAATACTAGAAGCATTAAAAATATCAGCTTTATCTGGAGTTGATGTAAGAATTGTAATGCCAGGTAAACCAGATCACTTTTTTATGCCTTGGGTTGCCAGCTCTTATATGGGCGAGTTATTAGAATGTGGAGTTAAGATATATCAATATAATAGTGGCTTTATTCATTCAAAAACTATTGTTGTTGATAGTCTTGCTATAAGTATAGGAACTGCAAATTTGGATATTAGAAGCTTTAAGTTAAACTTTGAAGTTAATGCATTAATTTATGATGATAGAATAGCTAAAGAATATGAAGAAGAAGTCATGAAAGATATTGAAAGATCAACTGAGGTAACTCTAGAAATTCATAATAATAGGAGTTTATCCTTAAGAATAAAAGAATCATTATTTAGGTTATTATCACCCATACTTTAAAATGTGTAACGTTACATTAAGAGAAAGAAAATATTTAAAGAGTAATTTTTAGAATTACTTTTTATTTATGTATAGGAAAGTATATAATTTTTCGACGCTGAAAGCAAGATAAAATCTAGCTTTCAGCGTCATTTTATGGTAGATTAGTTAATAATACAAGTGAGGTTATACTAATGAAGTCTGGAATAATAAAGAAAATTTTGAATGATTATTGGATGGGATTTTTAAAATTATATAGCAAGAAAATTAGAAAGAATGTGAAAAGAGAAGTAGAGAGAGTGTTAAATCCAGGAATAGTAACAGTTATACATACTTTCGGGAGAGATTTAAAATGGAATCTACATGTACACATGATGGTTACAGAAGGTGGTAAAGGTAGCATCACAGAGTGAAGACATATAAAACATTTTGCATATGAAGCATTACGTAAGAGATGGCAGAAAGTTTTGCTAGATGAAATTATGATTATTAGTGGTGCAACTAAAGAAAATATACCTAAGGAGGTTGTAGAATACTTTGATGAAATGGATCAAAGTAATATAGATGAACCGCCTTGTTTTTCATGCGACAAATGTGGCGGAGCGATGAGACTACAAGAGTACCAGGGAGTATACGGAAAAACTTATAGATGATAACTACCAAAACCATAGAGTGAAATAATCTCTATGGTTTTATTTGTAATATTTAAAATATTTCTCCGAAGGAGCGTGGCGCAGCCACTTTTTATTATTTGGAAAATATGAGAATTTTTATAAAGAGTATTCGTTCTATAGAAAAGTTTTTTTTGTATTGCTTTATATGGTCACAATATTGAATTGATATAAAAAAATGATATAATTTAATTGTATTATTTTTCAAAAAATGATATTTTCACACAATGAGTTATAAGAAGTTTTTAGTGGAATAATAAAGAAAACTATTAAAAATGAAATGTGTTATTTGATTAAAAAATTAAAAATAATTTCTGAATAATATAAAAATATTTATTTGTTGAGAATACATACTAAAGTTATTTAGTATATATTTTATAGTGGTTAAAAATTATTATAAGGAAAAATATATGAAAAGCTAAAGAAATAGTATAAAGATTTATTTATTAAGCAGACATAATTAAAAATATATAAGAGATATAAATGGAGTTTTTATTATGAAACGGAAAATGATTGGAATAATCACAATAATTATATTAGCAGTAACATTTACTGGAATATTTGTTTATAAAGAAAAAAGTAAGAATTTAAATTTAATTTATGAAGATAATAAGCAGAGTAAGAATGAGTATGATGCAGCATCAGATATAAACAAAGCTTTAAGCTCTTTAAACAGTTCAAACAAAGCAAAAATATTAACAGATGCGGATACAACTAAAAATTTAATATCATTATCTTTTGAAGATATTAATGATGATGAGACATTATTAAAGACATTGGAATTATTAAAAAAATATAAAATTAAAGCAACTTTTTTTGTTTCTGGAATAAATTGTTCTGAAAATGCTGAAATTGTAAAGAAAATAAATCGTGAAGGACATGAAATTGGAAGTGCAACACTTTACAATAAAAAGAATATTGATGAAATGGATAGTGAAGAAATAGTTAAAGATTTTGCTAAAGCTAATAAAATAATAGAAAGTTTTATAGGAGAAAAACCAGAATTATTGAAATGCAATTCTACAGAATATACAGATAACATATTATCTATAGCCTATGCTTGTGATAATAAATATGTAGTTAAGAGCAGCCATTACCTAAATAACAAAAGTTTCAAAAATTATGAACAAGCAAGTAGTTATATAAAAAATTTAAAAAATGGAACCATATTGTCTATAAAGGATGATGTGCTTGATGAAAAAGAGTATGAAGCCAAAAAAGAAAATTCTATTGCAATAGATAAGCAGGCTGGAGTGGCAGAAAAATCAGATATAAAAAATGAAGAGGTAACGACAGTTGAAGTTATAGAGTGGATATTAAAAGCATTAGATGAACAAGAAAGAAAAGTAGTTAAAGTTTCTAGATTAAAAAATATGGATTCATTAAAAAATACAAAATCTAAAAATAATGTTGATTTTGTTAATTTGGGCAGAAAATGGCCTGATGAATATAATATGAATTATAATAATTCAAATACAAGTGGTTATTCAAATAAATACAATGATTCAATAAATTCAGAAGAATCTAACATTGATTTTACTGAATTTATAGAAAGAAATAATGGAAAAGAAGCGAAAGTAAATTCAGAAATATATACAACAGCAAATAAGCTTACATATACATTTAGAGGTATTAAAAATGATGAAGTACTAAATAATGTATTAAAAGCCTTAAATGATGTTAATGCAAAAGCAACTTTTTTTGTTACTAAAGAAGAAATTGAAAAATATCCAGAAAGAATTGATAAAATCTTAAAATATGGACATGAAATTGCAAATGGCGGAGTTTCAACTAGTTCACATATATTAGAAAAATCTACAGAAGAAATATGTAATGAAATATATATAGTAGATAGATTATTAAAAGAAAGAGGCATTGAAAGTTATGCATATATGCCAGGGTATGGTTATGTAAATAGTAATATAAAAGAGGCTGTTTCTACTATAAACCTTTTAGAAGGAAACGAGAAATATGAATTGTTTACTTATTCAAAATCACCTGTGAACAGCACATATAAAGATATGAAAGCAGAAGAAATAATAAGTAAGTACTTTAATGTAAATACCTATTTATCTTTAAGAAAAGGTGAAATAGTCTATTTTAGATTAGATTCAGATATTTTTTATGATAAAAATAAAATAGCAGATATGATAAGAATGTTAACTAATAGATATGTTAAAAATGGTTATATTCATAAATATAATTCAATAACACAAGGGTATGATTTGGTGCAGAAACCATTGAATTATTCTCTAGATTCATTATCTAGTATACAAAAAGATTCACAAAGATATAAAATAACTACTTTTAATAATTATTTACCAACTAAGACAACTGAGGATGCAGTTCAAGTAATGAATAGAAATTATATTGGAAATGAGTATGTAACGTTACATGGATTTAGCGAAGCTGAACAGGTATTACTTGATAAAACAGGAACTATAGATACCAATAATGAAGATGTTGTATTCTTAACATTTGATGATTGGGGAAGTGATGTAGTAGTAAATGAAATACTAGATGTTTTAAGAAAACATAATGCAGAAGCAAGTTTTTTTGTTATTTCAAAATTTTGTGATGTTAATAGCAATATATCTAATTCAAATCCTAATCTACTTAGAACAATTGCTTTAGATGGACATGACATAGCTAGCCACAGTTATGAACATGAAGTTTTAACAGAAGATTCTTTTGCATTAAGTTCATCACTACCTAAATCTTATAGTGTACTTTTTAATGTGGCTGGAGATTTAAATGTGGTTAGACCATATTTTAGGCCACCAACATTAGCAGTCAGTAAACATGGCTTAACTACGGTTTTTGAAGCAGGATTTGAGTATTCAGTAGGAGCAAATATTTCTACACATGATTATGAAGCAAACAGTTCAGATGAAATATTAGAAAGTATAGAAGAAGGATTAATTGAAGGAAAAGGTAACATTGTTGTTCTTCATATAAATAATCAGGCATATTACACAGCGGAAGCAGTAGATAAATTTTTAACCAATAATGAGAATATGGTTTATGGTAAAAAATATAGAATTGCTAAATTAAGTGATTACTTAAAATAAAAAATAGAAATAAATAAGGGTATGCAGAGGGTAGATATGAAAAATAAAAATAAGAAAAAGTATATTAAAGATGTTTTGTTAAAAAGTAAGCAAGATAGGAGACTGCTTTCAAATGTCCCAGATAAAGAAAAAATAAGAAATAATGTTGATAGAAGAGGAAATAAAACTATAAAAGATTATGAGGATGATCCAACTGTATATATAAATAGCAAAAATGCAGGAATAAGATATTTAGTAAAAACACAAATAAAATTAGAATGTAAAACAGATAATGGAATAGAAATAATAACTGGAATTTCCGAGGACGTGTCTACAACAGGAACATTAATAGAAATTAATAAAAAGGAGCATTTGGATATCATATCAAAAGCTAAGAATATATTGTTAAAGTTTGAAATAATGCCTGGGTCAATGCCAGAAGGCTATGAAATGAAAGTGAAAATTAAAGGCAAAATGGTAAGAGGTGTAATAACAGAAGATAATAGAATTTTATGTGGAATAGTTTTTGATGAAACACTTGCAGAATATGCAGGAAGGAAAAGACATAAATATATGATATTTATATCAAGTATGTGTCTTTTATTTGTTACTTTGTTTGTAATGTTTATGAGAGCTGAAAGCATTATATATTTCAAATTTAATAAATTATTATACTTATACAGTATAATTGCAGCAATTTTTTTGCTAAGCAGATATATTTTTGGGATGTTGTACAAGCCAGAGCCATTAGATGTTGATTATACCCCTGGGGTAAGCATAATAATACCATGCTTTAATGAAGAAGAATGGATTGAGAGGACTATTTTAAGCTGTATAAATCAGGACTATCCAATTGATAAGCTTGAGGTTATTGTAGTTGATGATTGCTCTACAGATAAATCAGTAGAAAAGATAAAACAAACCATAGAAAAATTAAGTAAAGAAGCAGAAAGATTTGATATTGAAAATAGATTGAAATGTTTTGTTCAAAAAAGAAATGCTGGGAAGAGAGAGGCATTGGCAAGAGGCGCTAAAATCGCTAAGCATGAATTAGTGGTTTTTGTTGATTCAGATAGTTTCTTAGATCCATTTGCCATAAGAAATTTAGTACAGCCTTTCAAAGATCCTAAAATGGGAGGGGTATCAGGAAGAACTGATGTAGCAAATACTTATACAAATGCTTTGACTAAGATGCAGTCTGTCAGATATTATATAGCTTTTAGAATTATGAAAGCAGCAGAAGCATATTTTGATTCTGTAACATGTCTTTCTGGGCCATTATCATGCTATAGAAAAGAATTGGTTTTAGATAATTTAGATGCGTGGTTAAATCAAAGTTTCTTAGGGCAGAAGGCTACTTTTGGTGATGATAGATCTATGACTAATATTGTATTAAAAAATCATCGTACTAGTTATCAGGATACTGCTGTTTGCTCAACAATAGTCCCAAACAGATATAAAATATTTCTTAAGCAGCAGATGAGATGGAAAAGATCATGGCTTAGGGAATCAATAATGGCTGGTAGATTTATCTGGAAGAAGGAACCCTTTATGGCAGTGTTTTTTTATATAGGGCTTTTAGTACCAGTACTTGCTCCAATAGTAGTTGTATATAATCTTATGTATGTTCCTATTGCACATAAAATTTTCCCAACAACATTTTTAGTTGGAATGTTAATGATGGCTTTAATGATGAGTTTAGCACAAATGTTTCTTAGAAAGAGTACAACATGGATTTTTGGAATGGTATTCTGCATTTTTTATGAGGCTGTATTATTATGGCAGATGCCTATAGCTGTATTTACATTCTGGAAATCAACTTGGGGTACAAGAATGACAGTGAATGATGTTGAAGAACAGAAGAAAAAGAAAGAAAGAAGCATTAAAAAGCAAATAAGAAGGAGCGTAGAATCTAGTGAAAAGTAATAGTTTCTCACCTAAAAAGAAAGACAGAACAAAGATAATAAGAAGCATAGTTCAAGGAATAATTTTATCAATGCTACTAGCAATTATTCTAACAGCACTTTTTTCTTTTTCTACATATAAACCATATGATGAGTTAAACATAAGCAATAATAATGAGACAGGATTTATTGCAGTATCATATTTTGGGGTTGATCGTGCAGGAAATGAAACTTTAATAAGTACGAAAAATTTAGAGAAACATCTTAAAGCCTTAAAAGATAATGGATATGTAACAGTTACTCAAAAGGATATAATGGATTATTATAATAAAGAAAAAAGGCTTCCAGAAAAGTCATTGTTTTTAATGTTTGAAGATGGTAGAACTGATACATCAATTTTTTCACAAAAAATCATGGAAGAATATAATTTTAAAGGTACAATGTTTACTTATGCAGATAAGTTTCAAAAAGAAGATCCGAAATTTTTAAAGCCAGATGACTTGAAAGATTTGGTTGATAGCACTTATTGGGAGTTAGGGAGTAATGGATATAGACTTGAATATATAAATGTATTTGATAAAGAAAAGAAATTCTTAGGAAATATTACATCACTTGAATTTTCAAAAGTATCAGAACAAATAAAAAGAGAGTATAATCATTATCTTATGGATTATATTAGAGATGAAGATGATATACCACTTGAATCTTATAGTGAAATGAAAAATCGTATTGAAAGTGACTATGAATTAATGGAAAAAACATATGCTGATGGATTAGGATATGTTCCAGATTTATATAGTTTGATGCATTCCAATACAGGACAGTTTGGAACTAATGACAGAGCTAGTAAGGTAAACGAAAAATGTATAAAAGATTTATTTAAGATAAATTTTAATCGTGAAGGATATTCATTAAATACAAATGAAAGTTCCATATATGATTTAACACGAATTCAGCCACAAGCATATTGGCCAGTTAATCATTTATTAATGAGAATAGCTGATGATACAAAGCAAGAAATGAATTTTGTAACAGGTGATACAAAGAAAGCAAAAAAATTTGAAGAAATTTTAGGAGAAGCTGAGTTTATTGATGATACTATTACACTTACTTCATTGCCTAAAGGAAATGGAATTTTAAAGCTTTTAGATAGTAATGAATATAAGAATATTCATTTATCAACAATATTAGATGGTAATATAATAGGATCTCAGGGGATATATTTGAGGAGTGATGATACTAAAAGTAATGGAGTATATGTTCAAATTTCTAATAATGTATTAAATGTTATTGAAAAAATAGAGGGAAAAGAAAATAAATTATATTCCTCAAAACTTGATAATAGAGAGGAATTTGATATTAAAGACAAAGAAAGCAGAAAATTAGAAATAATATTAAATGAGGATAATATTTCAGTTTATGTAGATGAGAATTGCTTGGCTGAAAACTTAAAATTAGAAGGTAAAAGTAGTGGAAGTGTATATTTAGAATCATCGTGGCAGGAGTATGGATATAGCCAGAGAAATATAGCAGATGATGTTTATGATGGTGTATTTAAAAAGTTGATAATAGAGGATGCTGATAAAAATATTTTGTATGATAATGCTCCAAAAGGCGTTGAAAAATTAACATCAAACATAAAGAAAGCATTTAATTCTACAGTAAACTGGTTTATTAAATATTTGTAATAAGAGAGAATGAATCATGAGAAATAGAATAATAAAAATAAATTTAATTATAGCTATATTGTTGGCGTTAAACTTTATATTTTTAGGATGTTATAACCAAAACAGTGACAATAACAGTTTAAAAGAAGATAGTTCTGGCATAGAGTATAAGGAAGAAGTATTTAATAAAAGTATTGAAAATCTAAATGCTTGGATTGCTTATTGGAGCTTAGATGTTGATGATGAAATCAAATATCTAGGTTCTCAGCTTTCTGAGTTATCATATTTTGAAGCTTATTTTGATGTTAATGGAAATATACATATGCCAGAAGAGCTTTTAGATTACTATAATAAATCTAGAAGGGATAACTATACAAATTATATTTCTATAGTTAATGATAAGATAAACATTAATGAAAAAATAAAACAAAAGGACACTGAAATATTAAAAGAAAAATTAAAAGATGAATTATCAAGAAGCAGTCATATAGATGAAATTATTAATTTAGCTTTAAGTAATAATTTTGATGGAATTGAGATTGATTATGAGCAGATAAAGAAAGATATTCCTCTTTGGCAAGATTATATCATGTTCATAGATGAATTATATAATAAAGCTAATGAAAATAATTTAAAGCTAAGGATTATATTAGAACCTAGCATTCCTATTGAAGAATTAGAATTTATTGAAGGACCTGTATATGTAATAATGTGCTATAACCTTCATACAGCATCTAGTGCCCCAGGAGAGAAGGCGAATGTAAATTTTATAAATGATTTAATGAATAAGATGGAGAAAATACCTGGTGAAAAAAACTATGCAATAGCCACAGGTGGTTTTGATTGGGAAATTGGTGGTAAAGGAAAAGCTATTTCAGAAAAAGATGCTAAGGAATTATTAAAAGAATATGATACTGAAAGAAGACGTGATCAAAATAGTAAATGCGTTGTATTTAATTATACTGATGAAAATAATATTAAACATGAAGTGTGGTATGCTGATAATGTAACACTTAATGTCTGGATGGAAGCTATACACAAAAGAGGATATAGTATTAGTATTTGGAAACTTGGTGGAAATTTATTTGAGTAAT
>SVCF01000063.1 GCA_015058475.1 Clostridium butyricum
CTCATTTTAACTGCATCTCCCTTTTTAAATTATTTTATTTCTTATAGTTTATTTATGATTTTACATAATTAATTATTGAATATTAAAATCTTTAATTTTTGGATAAAGTGAATTATAGGCTTTATAAACTTTTTCATATGCCTCTTTTAAAGAAACATCTGGAGCTACTTTGCTTCCTCCAGCAACAATTTTTTCACATGCACTTTCTACTGAATCATAAATTCCTACACCTACGCCTGCAAGTATTGCTACTCCAAGCGCACCGCCTTCTGATGCTTTTACTGTAGTCAAATCATATTGAAATATATCACATAAAATTTGTCTCCAAACTTTACCTTCAGCTCCACCTCCGCTAATTCTTATATCTTCTATGTTAATGTTCATTTCTTCTATAATATCTAGGCAGTTTTTCAAGCTGAAGCACACACCTTCTAAAATACTTCTTATAAAGTCATTGTGATTATTAGCCAAGGAAACTCCAAAGAATCCTCCCTTTACATTAGAGTCAAGATGCGGAGTTCTTTCTCCCATCAAATAAGGTAAATATACAACTCCATTAGCACCAGGTTTAGACTTAGATGCTTTATCAGATAATTTTTCATATACATTACTATTTTCTTTTTTGCTTTCTTCAACTTCTTTTTGGCAGAAAGTATCTTTAAACCAGCTAAACGATAATCCTGCTCCTTGAGTAACTCCCATGACATGCCACTTTCCTGGTACTGCATGACATAAAGTATGAACTCTGCCTAACTTATCAAATTTAGGTGTATCTGTAGCTGCAAATACCACACCTGAAGTTCCCATAACTGTTGAAATTATTCCTTCACTTACTATTCCATTTCCTACTGCTCCTGCTGCTTGGTCTCCAGCTCCACCAACCACTGGTGTTTCAATAGCAAGATGAGTTATCTCTGATGCTTCTTTCGTAACTTTTCCACTTACAACAACTGATTCATACACATCTGCAAGGATTGACTTATCAATGCCTAAATCATTAAGAAGTTCATCACTCCAATCTCTACTATTAATGTCAAGCATCTGCATTCCACTTGCATCTGATACTTCAGTTGCAAACACACCTGTTAACTTAAATCTTACATAATCCTTAGGAAGAAGTACTTTATTAATTTTATTGTAATTTTCAGGTTCATTATTTCTAACCCATAGTAACTTAGAAAGTGTAAAACCTGTTAAAGCAGGATTACCAGTAATTGAAATTAATCTTTCCTTTCCAATTATCTTAGTTATTTCTTCACATTCCTTTTCTGTTCTCTGATCACACCAGATTATAGATTTTCTTATTACCTTGTTATCCTTATCAAGCAAAACCAATCCATGCATTTGGCCACTTAAACCAATTCCTTTTATATCTTTGGCTTCTACATTACTTTTATCTATTACATCCTTTATTCCATTAACACAAGCATTCCACCAATCTTCTGGATTCTGCTCTGCCCATCCAATCTGTGGTTGGAATAAATCATATCCATATGTTGCTTTAGCTATAGTGTTTCCATTTTCATCAAATAATGCTGTCTTAGTTCCTGATGTTCCTATATCTAATCCTAATAAATACCTCATATTTTTCCTCCTTTATCATAAAATCGTTTACTTTACTTTAGCAAATTTATAATATATAGAATTTATATATTGTAGTTTGTTTATATTCCTTATTAGCTTTAATAATTGGAGATTCAAATCTACTATCATTAATAGCATTAGGTACAAATTGTGTTTCAAGACATACTCCACTTCTTTTTTCATACGGAATATTATCCTTACCTATATCTGATCCATCAAGGAAATTTCCACTATATATCTGCACTCCAACATTTGTTGTATACATATCCATTGCTCTTCCACTAGCTTCATCTACTAATTTTGCACTTAAAATATTTTCATCGCCTTTTGAATCTAAAAGCCAGTTATGATCATATCCATTTCCAAATTTAATTTGTTCATAATCTGCATATATATCTTCACCTATTCTTTTTAATTTTCTAAAGTCCATAGGTGTATCTGCCACGTCTTCTATATCACCAGTCGGAATGGATTCGCTGTCATTTGGGGTAAACTTAGAAGCATTTATCATCAGTTTGTGATTTAAAATATTTCCTGAATCATGTCCTGATAAATTGAAATAAGAATGATTAGTAAGATTACAAATTGTATCTTTATCAGAAATAGCACTATAATTAATTACTAATTCATCATTATCTGTAAGTGAATATTCAACTGATACTCTTAAATTTCCTGGATACCCCTCCTCCATATCCTTACTAAGATATGTTAACCTTATAGTATTATCTTTATTGTTTAAGATATCTCCTTTCCAAACAACAGTATGAAAACCTTTATCGCCTCCATGTAGATGATTTTTTCCATCATTAGCTTGTAGAACATATTCCTTATTATTAATAATAAATTTGCTGTTTCTAATTCTATTTCCACATCTACCAATTAAAGCTCCAAAAAATTTATCTCCTTTTTGATAGTCACTTAAATTGTCATATCCAAGGACAATATCATCAAATTTACCTTGTTTATCAGGAACCCAGATTGAAGTTATTACACCTCCATATGTTATAATCTGCATTTTCAAATTATTTTTATTGGTTATTGTGTAAGATTTAATAATTTGGTTATCTATTATTCCATAATCACTTTCTAATACAGACATATATCAATCTCCTTTCCTTGCCCTTCTTTATACATTAATAATATCCAATTGTGTATAACAGCAGCAAGAAATTAGTTACATAACTATAGACAATATTTAACCTTAATCATATTTATGCACTAAATTTATGTACTACAAAATAAATGTAAATATATTACTATATGTGTGAACCCCATCATATAATGCTCAAAACAAAAAATCCTAGAGCTT
>SVCF01000003.1:0-78239 GCA_015058475.1 Clostridium butyricum
GCTTCCATAATGTACTGGTGCTTAATGCTCCTAATCCACAATTAAAAGCAAAACTTATCAATGCTTCTTTTTCATATATAGTTAAATTCATATTAGAATTTTTGCATAACTTATTAACTCCATCTGCAAATACCTTTATATCTTCCTGGAATGCCTGATATGCTTCTTCTATTGTGATGTGAGATTTGCAAGTCCAATTAGGATTTGTACATCCAATACCTATAGTCTTAACTTTAGATGTACAATAATAAGGTTCTAATTTACACCCTTCAAATACAGATATCATTTTGCATAAATTATCACTTACATAATTATTTATTACCCTTGTAGCATAACAATCATTATCGAATTTATAGTTAATTCCATTGAACGCAACTGTGATATTTTGATATGCTTGACCTTCTTTAAATGGTCCACTTGCCTTTTCTGCTAAGTAGCAATCCTTACCTTTATATTTTATCCATCCTGTTTGCATAATGCCTGTATTTGCTTGTAAGTAATACCATCTACTATCTGTATCTTTAAACCATCCAGTTTGCTTTTTATCTTCTTTGTAGTAATACCAGTTATTGTCTTTCTTAAACCATCCTGTATATGCCATAAATTATTCCTCCTTTAGATATAAAAAAATAAGCAGCCATTAAGACTGCTCTGATTATTCTTCATCTACTGGTAATTTCCCAGTTTTATCTACATTAAATATTTCTAATCTATCTTTTAGAGCTTCTGGGAGCTTTACTCCACATTCACCTAAATTTTCTGTTATGCTTCCAGCTTCTTTAAATATAAATAACGATAAAGTAAAACCACATAACATATAATTAAGTCCAAGTAATAAGTCTATTCCCATAACAAACATTATCGCTATAAGTTCAGCTACCCATGTGATTATACCATCTCGCATCTTAGAACTTCTATATCCTGTACCCTCCTTACGCAAACTTTTTAAAATACCACTACCAAAATCAAAAATTTTACAAGCTAAATAAAATAGAGCCATAAAAATTATAGTTTTTGGTAGTATCTTTAATATTCCTGTTTGTAATATAATTTCCATCCTTCTTTACCTCTTTTCTTAAATTTAAGCAATAAAAAAAGACCTTTTCAGATCTCTTACTTTATTTCTTCATGTATTAAATTACGAATTTTTCTTAATGTATATTTTTAATGCTTTTATTAATAGTATCATTACATAAATCCCTAGACCTGCAAATCCCAAAAGTATAATAAGATTTATTACTGTCCATATCATAGTCCAAACCATTATATCCATTATTCCTCCTAATTTATGCTGTTTCTATTATTTTACATCTAAATATACATATATGTCTACATCACTTAGGCTTATTCTGTATATTTACTTTCTGTAAGTTGCATAAGCTCCTGATACTGCTCTACTGTTATAACTTTGTAATCTAAAAATACATTTAATCTTTCAATAATTTCTTCTTTATTATCATAGTACTTATTGTTAATTAGATCTTTCATCATTTCATACACATCTATCATACTAACTGCTCCTATACTAATAAATTTTTATATTCTATATCTACTAGATTAGCCTTAATATCCAAAATTTCTTTTTGTGTATTACTTAACTCTTCTTCTATACTTTGTAACTTTTCCAATTCTTCTGCTTTTTTTCTTTCTAGTTCCTCTTTTTCTTTTCTCTTCTTTTCTGCTATCTCGAAACTATCGCCAAGAATACATTTTCCTGTTGAAATATCTACACTTACTGGTGATTTATCTTCTGATATATCTTCAACTAAACAATCATAATTGTTCGTAACATTTGTTTGTGTAAATACTATTTGTCCATCACTATCATATAATACTAAAGTTTTCATTTTTTAATCATCTCCCTATTTTATCCTAATGCTATCCACATATATTCTCCACTTCCATCTACAACAGGTAATACTATACTTGAATCATTTACATTTATTTCAGTATATTTTACTGCATTTGATATTACACCATCTTTTCCAGCGAAACATATTTGGTCTGTATTATCATTTCTATAACAAGATATAGCATAAGGCACTCTATTATACCATCTAACAGCAATTACAAGTTTCGGAGTAAATGGTAACTGTTTTATAGTTAGTGTGTAATATTTTATAGTAGATGAATTATATTTTGTAAATGCAGTAGTATTAGATGATGCATTTGTAGAACCCATAGCTACTCTATATCCTCCTAAACTTTGTATGCTTGCACTTCCACTAACCCCACATATACTTTGACCACTTACTATTTTATTAGATGTTATACCTAAGTAACTAGCTAAACTAGATTTACTCATTCTAATTTCTGGAGCCCAGCCATTATTACTTTGAGGATAATATCCATAAGGTATTTGTTTAAATGATATATAATCATTTCCTGCACCTATTCCATTAGCATATTGATATTCACCTCTATTAGGAATGCTCTGAGTAACCTTACCTTGTCCATTGTGATATCCTTGAGGAATAGTATATTTCCCATTTATACCCAACGTGGCATTTATAGCACCTCTGTTAGTCATACCTCCTGTTATTTTATTTCCTTTAGAATATCCAATTTTTCCACTTAACAAATCACTTGCTACCATTGTTCCATCTGCTGTAAAAGTTCCTGTATGGACTTCTCCATCTGTTCCAACAAATGTTATTCCTGTTTTTACATTACTTCCATCTGTACCAACGCTAGTAGAATCTGAATCATCAGCTCCACTAGCTAAGAAAAAATTTGAACCACCATCATAAGTAATTATATAAGGTGCCCCACTCTTCAAATTCTTAACTGGATTTTTATTAGGTTTTATTAAATTATAATTTGTATTTATTGTTACTGCTCCATCAGAATCTTTATCTGCAAAAAACTTAAAGGATATTCCCTTATTACTCTCCGCTAACGTAATACTTCCAATATCTAATATATAGTTATTCCCTGTTCCTGTAGATGTACCCACATCCAATGTTAAACCTTTATCTATAATATCCATATTTGAATTAGCAATACTAATATCATAAAATTCATCTTCTAATGGTTTCTCTAATTTATAGTTTTTAGTTAAATTAGACATTATTTATCGCCTCATTTCTTAATTGATTATGTGTATAAGCCCTAAGCTGCTTATGTGTATATTTTTTAAATAAATAATTTTGATTATATAGTAAAGATAGCTTAATAAACATATTTACTGGAACCATTTTTTCTGTCATTAGTTCAACTTCATCAAATGATTTCTTTGAGGTTAATTCAATCTTTATATCTACTACATCATTTTCATAATCTATATTTAATCTATATCCATTTTCACCACATAAAGCTTTCAGTTTATTTTCTAAAGTTCTAAAAGTATATGGCAATTTTTCTATTTCTCTAGATAATAAACGAAATTTTCTTTCATTTAATGTTTCTGTGTTCTTAGGCTTTATCTTGAGTTGTCTTTCTCTTCTATTTACTCCATATTCATCACTAAAATTTATAAATTGATTATTTTGAGTTCTTTCTATTTCTTGCCACAAAATATTTATTTCAGGATTAAGTGCTTTAGCAATTTGTTTTTGTTCTTCCACATCTGCAAGTATGGGTGGAATATAATCTAAAATACTAATTACTCTGCTCACTTACAGCCCCCCTTTTGGGAATATTATCAGCATCCAATACAAGATTTTTAGCTATACCATTTATTGTAGTATCCGCAATATCAAGTATTCCTTCAATATTTAATAATCTTGTTTCTATTTGACTTATTCTTATTACTAAATTATCATTATCAGCCCATGTCTTTTTAAGTTCGATAAAATACTCATCTATAGTAGTATTTATATAGTCCTTTACATCATCAAAGCTGTATCCACTTTGATATGTTAATTTAGTAGTAATATTAATATCTGTTTCATTTACTGCATTTATAACTACCTTATGCCCTATAGGTGCAAGCCCTATTCCTTCACCTTGATTCTCCAATGGATCTACTTTCTCTTGTATGCTAGATATAAATTCAGTTGTTGGCTTTTCCCATGTTGAAGTGATAACAACAATTTTTATAAACTTATTGCCTTCTGTAACTCTATAAATTTTAATACCACCAACACCACTTATATCATCTTTAAACATCTTTTTATAATCTGCTCTATTTCCACCAAAAGCTTTACTATCATAACTTTCAAAATAATCACTTCGTAAATCTTCTGTTCCTTCTTCATCCTCTCCTGGTATTAATAATTCAGTTAATTCAGCACTTGTCAGACCTTGTATATAATCTATAGGAATTAGATTTCCAAATATACTATTGCCTATAGTTCCAACTGTTTCACACTGTAGCTTATAAGTATTTTCAATGTCATTTATTAATTCAATCACTTTATAACTTAAACTACCACAAGTAAATCTTGAACCAATATTTATAGCAATATCAAATTTACCTTTTAATATTGCATAGGTAGCCTTTGTAGGTATAACACCTCTTTCTGCTGCTCTCTTAATTAAATATTCTCTACTTGCTGTATCTGCAAAAGTTTCGTTTATCAATCCATCTAATGCAATATACATATTTTGAAGTTCAACACAAACTGCTGCTATTGGAGTATGAATTGGACCTCCTTCTCTTGTATCAAACCCACTATCTACTCTTGCAAGACTTCTATTAACTAATAAATCATAAGTGATATCTTCATACATTAAATATCCACCTCCTTTTCGCTTTCAACATCACCAAACTTTGTATGCACTGTAAAATATAAAGTAACTTTATTCTTAACCTTCTCATAAGAAAAAGCATCAACACTTTCGATTCTATCGTCTTGTGTCAATGCTTCTGTTATTCTTCTTTGTAACTCTGGATAAACATAGGTAATATCTTCTCCAAATAAATCCTTCGTTTCTACTCCATAATTCCAACTATATATGAGGTAATCATATTTTTCTGTATTTAGTCTTAAATAAATAGCTTGTTTTACAGCTTCTAATTCATCTATTGTGCCATTAATTCTATTTGTATCTGCATTCAATTTAAATGTTTTGCTAGGTACTTCTGTGAACTCTATTGTTGTTGTGTCTAATGTTGAACCTGGTATCATAGTTATCACATCCTATCCAATTCTATCTAATACAAGATAATCCTGTCCACCTTGAAATCTCATTAAAATTACTTTTTCTCCAACTTTAAGCGCATTATTTATAGTAACTGTTTTAGCACCTGAAACTAAATGATTATGACCTTGTGCATCTTCTGTACTCCAATTAATAGTCATTGTAGTAGTATAGTTAGTAACATTTCTGCTTAATACAAAAAACTCTGCTGGCAATAACATCTTTTGCTCTACAAAAATAGAAAGTGGATTTATTGTTTTTACAATTCCATAGCAAATATTTACTGGCTTACTTTCTTCAAATGCTTTTAAAGCTATATTCTTAATATTTTCATTTAAATTAGCCATCTGTAAAATACACATCCCCTCTTAAAGTTAAATCCATTGTATGTTCACTTTCATTAAAAGTATGTTTTGCTTTTTCAACTAACATATAATTTTGTAATTTAATATCTCCTAAATCTAACATTACAACAACACTTGATCCTGCCCTTACTCTGATATCTCCAGGAATATTGCTTATACTTAAATTTTTAGTTTTCTTATTATATAACTGTAGTAATGCATCACATTTAGCTTGTGGATTAGTTACACTATCATCTATTTTCTCAATATATTGTAGTAATCCCCATTTATTAATGTTTCCTGTATCTTTAGACATATATACATCACGTTTTCCAGTATCTTTATTCTCATAAGTTAGCTTAATCTGATTATAAGTGTTGCTATCTATAGAACTTGTATAAGAATAGTTTTCTGCTGTTTCTTCGTCTATTAAAATATCAAATTTCATGTTTTCAATATCTTTAAGTGCCAGCTTTCCAAAATCATCATATAAAACATACATTTTCTTTTTATTCTGTAAAGTAAGATCTAAAGCAGTCTGAATCATATCAAATAAAGTTTTATCTTCTTCAAGCCTTTTAGAAATAATGTATCCAGTATCATCTAACTCACCAACATTAAGATTAAATTTTACTGCTAATTCCTTAATAACTTCATTTGCTTTTTTATTTGCATACCAATGAGTATCTTTATTTTTAAAATACCTTAGTTGGTCATAGGCTGTAATATTATATTGTTTATCCTTATCAATTTTCATATTAAATATGAATCCATAAAAAATATTATTTCCATCCTTTTTAAGTCTTATAGCATTTCCTTCTTCTATATTAAGAATAGAATCTTTCTTTACTTTAAATGTTAATTTGCCTGGACTTCCTTTTCTCTCTGTTTCCCATGTAATACCTTCTAATACTACTGGATAATATAGAATTTCTCCATTTTGTATTATTAATTCATATCCCTTTGTATTACCGATAGGCTGATTAATTAAATTATAATTACTCATTTAAACACCTCACGAAAATCTAATAACTTGACCTGCATATATTAAATTGGCATTACTTATATTATTAAGTTTTGCAATACTCCAACATTTCGAACCATCACCTAAAAATCTCTTACAAATATTCCATAGACAATCTCCTTCTTTAACTGTATATGGTGGTATTGTGTTTATATTTACTACTGGTGGTATTTCTTCTTTTGCAGGTATAAAAATAACTCCAGAACTGTTATTAGCAGCACCTGCTAACTTTGCAGTTTGAAGTTGAGTTATTTTTGTACTAAACGGTTTATATTGCTTTAACTTAATTGATACTGTAACATCAAATCCCTCTTTTGCATCCTCTATAATACTATAATCTTCAAGGGATACTTTAATATTTGTGCTAAATAAATCCTTACCTTTGGGCAGTTCTCTACTAACAATAAATTGAAACGCTGTTTTATCTGATTTTAGCTTTTCAAATTTATCTAAAAAGTACTTTGCATCTTTAAATTTACCACTCTTATAGTCTGCAAATGGATATTCAACGTTTGGAAGTAATAAATCAAAGCTTATTTCTGTAAGTCCTTGTGACTTTAAAATACTAACCTCACCATCATTTATAAGAGTAATAGTTTTATTCTTGTTACTAATCTTAGTTGTCATTTTACTTGGCGGTACAGGAAGTAACACCTTATCCATATAAAATTTATAAGCCATTATTCATGCACCCCCTCTGCACTTGTATTCATAGCTTCTTCAACTTTTTCACTTAATGCATCACATATTCCATCAACATCAAGATCACTATTAACAGAATTATAGTTTGTCATATCAACTTTAATTTCTGCTGTTGTAAATCTATTTATAACTTCTTGCTCTGCAATATCTCTCATGTACTTCAAATCTTCTTCTGCTATGTCTAAAGCATCTTTCATAGCACCAGTGTTTTTAGCTGTATCTCCTGCACCTTGGCTTGCTCCTTCTGCTGCATCTAAAAGTGATTGGTAATCAAAAGGAGTTCCTCCAATATCGTTTTGATTAGTAGCAGAAAACATATTACTAACTTTATTTTCCACATTTTGCCCAAATCCATAACCTGTATTCCATGCATCACCATAATTTAACCTATCAAAATGTAATGAACTTGGATCTATTCTTTCAACTTTAATTTTAGCCTCTCCTGCAACATCATTTGTCCAACCTTGCAATGTATCTCGCCAACCACTTACAGCTCCAGCTAAGTTAGAACCAAAAAGAGTATCTATTGCGCTTGCAATCCCTTCTAAAATTTCTAAAACTGTATCTGCCATACTTGAAAATAATCTAATTACAGAACCTATCGGATCATTAAATACATTGGCAAAAAATTCTGCAAAAGCTGCTATAAAATTATAAATAGCTGCAAAGGCATCTATTATTATATTAGCCATAGCAATTATTACATTCCCAATAGCTGCCGCTGCTACCATAAATGCACCACAAATAGCACCAGTCGCACTTATGCTTGTACCTGCGAATTTATTCACAGCACCAATGGCTGCATAAAAAATTGCTACTAATACAACTATTAAACCTATTATCCAAACTATAGGGCATGCGTACATAGCTGAGTTCAAACCTAATTGAGCCGTTACTTGCGCCCATGTTGCTGATGTTGTTACCCATATTGCTATTGCATGGATTCCCTCTGCTATTGCCATTGCACCTTTCTTAATTATTGCAATACCTTCTAAAATATTTATTACTCCAAGATATGTTGCATATACGGCTAAAGCTCCAACAATCCCATAAATTATAGGCCCTATAATTCCCCAGTTATCTACAAAAAATTGAGAAACGCTACATACTAAATTAATAATATTCAGTAAAGTAACTGCTATAAAAGCACACCCATTAGAAATATTGTTAACAAGTGTGCTAAAACCTTGATTGTTAGCAATTTCATTAATTTTTAATAGGATAGGCTGGAATGCCATTAAAGCTTCGTTTTTTATTCCTTGCCATATCTGACCTATAGTTTTAGGCATACTTTCAAATTTTTCATTTGTTTCATCAGCAGCTGCAAACATAGCCTTTTTAACAATATCAGCCGTTATTTGACCTTCACTTGCCATATTTCTTATTTCACCAATGCCAACATCTAAATAATCTGCAATAGCTTGAATTACTGTTGGAGCCTGTTCAAAAACTGAATTTAATTCTTCTCCTCTCAACACTCCACTTGCTAAAGCTTGTGTTAATTGAAGTGTAGCTGCTTGAGCTCCTGCTATATCAGTACCACAAATAGTAAATTGCTTATTTAATTGTTCTACAAATGCAACTGTTTCTTCATTGCTACTAAATGCATCTTTTGCAAGTATACCCATTTTTGCAACTGCACTTGCTGTATCTGCATACGCTCCTCTTGAACGTTGTGCAGATTGGAATATCATATTTTGTAATTGTTCTGTTGTCTGTAATCCATCATTCATAAGGTCAAGTCTTGCCTTTGTTTGTACAATTTCATCTGATGCATTAATAATGCCTTTTACTGCTTGCATTCCAAGATATGCACAAACTAAAGCTTTTACTTTTCCTATAAGGCCATCCATAAATCCATGTGCATTTTTAACAGTATCATTAAAATTTTCTTGACTGTTTCTTGCTTTATTTATATTTTCTTCAACTTGATTTATAGCCATTTCTGCATTATTTAACTCTCTTTGCGCTGCTCTCAAACTTGATGTATCTACTGCATTACTAGAAACATTTTGTAAATTCTCAAAAGAACTAATACAAATATTCATTGCATTATTCATTGCACGTAAAGCAGGTGACATTTGGTCTTGAATTTGAATTACACCTCTAATTGTTGCCATACTATAACCTCCTTTCTTGGAAATTAAACATAAAAATAGCACCTACAATTAAGTAAGTGCTTATCTTTTAAAATAAAATTTTTATTAAATTTTTATAAACTTTATCATTTATTTCTATCAAGCTATTTTTTCCATCTTTAAATTTAATTGCTACAGTATATATTCCTTTATTTTTAGCAGATAAACCTGCAAGTAATCCAACTGGTCCTAATAATGTTGCTCCTACTGCGCCTCTTATTATTCCACTTGAAGCACTTTTCCTATGTTCATCTGTAATAACATCATATGTTTCAATTTCATTTTTGTTTATTTTGGCAACCTCTTTCATTCCTTGAATAAAACTAATATTTCCAAAAGTTGAATCTACTGTTGCATTAAGATAATCACCTGCAATAACTTTATTCTTGGCTCCCATATTATCCCCTCCATAATACGTATTATATTTAATATTATATTACATAATTATGGATAATACTATCTTTTTCCTCTTTTAGCTTTTCTCTCTGCTTCTTTAGCTTTCTTTTTATCATCTTCTACTTTAATATCTATAGCAGCAATAATAAAGGCTTTTTCTTCTCTGCTCATACTTATAAATTGACTAGGCAAAATCTTAAGTTTATGAAGGCAATAGTAAGCATAATTACTCTCGCTATCACCTTCATTTATTAGTTTTTTGCTTCTTCCACCAATTCATCCATTCCAGTATCAAAACCATTAATTTCTTGTATCTTCTTTAATAAATCCTGATATTCTCCAGGTTTAAGCATAGTTTTTAATAGTGCATCTGATCCCATAACTCCATATGAATTTTGAAGTTCTGCATTATTTAAATCGGGATATTTAACGCATTGAGTCGCTAATAATCCTAAGTATTTATCATAATCAGTTTCAGGAGTAAGCATATTTTTCTTTCCTGGTACCTGTACTTTTCTTGTACAGCTCTTTCTTAATTTTTCATCTTCATCAGATGTTATGCATCCAAGTTCCCATTCTACCGGCTTACCACCATTAACAAATCTTTTACTAGCAATATATTTTACTACTTCTTCCTTAATAACATTTTGTGCTAAAAAACAACTTAAATTACTCATTTTCATTCTCCTTTTCATTCATAACATAATAATTTATTTTCTTTTCTAAAGTAACTGCATAGTTATATGGTATTTTTATTTTTAATTCTATTTCACTAATATTAGGTTCGATATCTGCCGCCATTTCCTCTGCATGATTAATAAGATATTGACCTATTTTTTTATATCCACTTTCAATCTGCTTTTTTAAAGTGTCGCCCTCAAAATCAGACATTTCCAGTATGCCTGTAGGATTAACTTTTTTATTTTCGTTATCCTCCATATATCATCACTCCAATTATTTTCAAAATTTAAAAGAGCACCGAAGTGCCCTTATTATTCCATTCCATCTAATAAACTAAATTTTTCTGGCATTTCAAAATCATCAAAAGTACCATCTATCTCCTCATCTAAATACTCTGCATCTGCATCAAATTTAGCAAGAACTCCACCATCTATATTACAATCCTTATGAATAATTGTTTGTCTTCCAACTGAACTTGTAGGATCTTCATTAGTTACTTGTATATCGAAATAAGTATCCTCACCAGTCTCTTTATATTTTAACATCATAGCTCTAATAACAGATTGATTATAGTGTGCTGTACCACTAAAAGTACCTTTCCATCCAGTAGCCTTATTTCCTTTACCAGTCTTACCTAGTATAGGAACTTCACTTTTTGTTTTTTCAAATTTACTTTCAAAATTTATCATTTGCATGAAATTATATCTTGTACTATCTATTGTTATAAAACACTCTGCTAAAGATGCTGATACTGTATCTCTAGCACTCATAACTGTATTCTTTGACATACTCTATTCCTCCTTTTAAGCTACATAGACAGCCATATATAATTGTCCCATAGCAACAGTTGGATTAATTGTCTGTGTTACTAAAACAGCTCTCTTAGTCTCACCTTTTTCAACTGTTACATTATCAGAACTGAATCCTTCTATGGCTCTTATTTTTTCTAGTTTTTTATCTAAATCAACTATGTCGTTCCACAATGAAACTCTTCCACTTTGGTCATTAGGGAACTCACCAATATATTTAGTATTAAATAACAATGCTGTATCATTTGCTACTTGATCTAATACTCTCATAACTTGATTACTAGAGAAATCTTCTCCTTTTTCAGTTGTATAAGTAGTTAATGTATTTATATCATTCAATACTTTTACATCCTCACCAACTTTATGGAATATAAATTTACCTGCTTTAATACCTGCAATTAAATCAGATTGCTTAGTTGTTGCATTAACAGTAAACTCACCATCATATTTTTTATTTTCTACTGTCTTATTAACGGCACATCCACCTTCTGCCCCCACAGTCCAATAGACTAATGAGCTTTCTAATTCTCCAGTATCAGAAACAGAATTATCTACAGATATTATTCCCTCATAATCAGCACTTTCATTTTTGTATAGCACAGTTTGGAATTTAGCACCCACTTGATCTCTTAATCTCTTTGTAAAAGCAACAAATAAACTTTTTATTGACTCTGTAGTACTTAAGCAACCAAGAGTATTGAAATTATATGCTTCAATTTTATCTAAGAACTCTTGGTATTCTGTTCCTGTCACTGTTTCACCATTAGTACCACCAGTAAGAGTTATTCCAGCTGTAACTTCTAATGTTGCATCAGATTTGAAATCAACATAATCATTACTAACTAATTTATCAGCACTTGCTACTGTTTGAGTTTCTATTTCTTTAGTACCAAAGTAAGTAACAACATCAAATAAATTAGAATCATCAACATTTGCAGTAATAACAATTTTAATATCATTACCTTTTATTCCAGTATATTTAGCTGTTGCAAAATCATTGCTTGCCTTAATTCCTTTGTTAAGCTTGTAAGCATATAATACAGTTGCATTTTTGAATAGATCTCTTAATCCCTTTAACTTATCAGAATCATAAGAATATCCAAAAATCCTTAAAGAATCTTTTTGAAAATCTTCTTGCGTTACTGTAAATACTTCTCCATCAATACCCCAGTCTAGTTCCATTGGTAATGCAACATAACCTCTATCAGATAAATTAACAGATGCCCTTGCTGCACTTATAAAATTAATATAAGTACCATTAAGCACTTTGTTTTGTGTTAACCATGTACCTCCACCTAGCATTATTTAACCACTCCTTTCATAAAATCATTAATTATTTTATCAACTTGTGATAATGTATATTGGCTATTATCTTTAAGTAAAGCATTTATTAAATCCTGTTTTCCTAAATATTTTTTACTTTTTAATATCTGCTGCTTAGTATATTTACTCTCTGCTGCAGCTTTTGTTTTAGTTTCAGCCAAATTAATCATCTCCTAATTTTTGCTTTATTTTTAGACTTCCCATTGTCTCAATAGGCTCAACTTCCTTTTTGACAATAATATTAAAGTTAATAAAAAAATGAAGTACATTATCAACTATTTCAGCATTCATATTTGTACCTCTTGTTAATCCATTATCAATAGAAATGTACTCTAATGCTGTAAATAGCCTTTCTGTGACTTCATTTATTTCATTGTTATAATTATCTTCATCTTTAGGAAAGTAGTGTATATCGAAGGGATATTTCCCCTCGTATCTATTTCCTACTAACCGCCTATTACTAGGCTTTAAACTAAAAATAAAAAAACAAGGTTCATCTAAACCCTGCTCTACATCTTCAGTATAGATTGTATATTCTTCGCTTTCTTCCAAGTTAAATTCGGCATCTAGTGCCTGTGATATTCCTGTTATTATCTTATTTATCATTGAAGCACCACTCCAAATATTCTTGTAATCTCTGTTCTATAAGCTTAGGAGCAATATTTTCTATTTCCTTTTCACTTAAAGCAAGCATAAATCTACCTCTTACCCAGCCTTTATGATTCTTTGTTCTGTGGCCATACTCAACGTAAGAGCTGTACATAGTTGGATTTATAATCTCAATCTCATAGGTATTCCCTGTATGTTTTATTTCTCCTACAGTCCACCCTCTTCTAAGAGTTCCACCTTTTCGGCCATCATTATACTGACCTACTGGAGTTCTTTTTATAGTCTTTCTTAAAAGTCTTGCAGATATCTCCTTTGTTAAGCTTGTGCATAAAGTTGCAATATCAGATTGGTTAAGTTTTTGAAGTTTCTTCTGAAAATCTTTGAATTGACTGAAATCAACTTTTCCCCATCTTCCCATTAAGCATTACCTGTTAACTCTAAGATAATTTCTTGATGTGATGAATATATCGCAGGCTTTCCACTATGTTTAAATTCTGTGGTCCTGCCTTCATGCGTAATGAATATCTTAGAACCTTCCTTAATTTCAATTTCTGGTGCTATGAATAATTTTATTATCTGCTGAACTATTGCATTGGCTTCAGTTTGATTTGCCTGTTTAACAGATTCATAAGATAGCCTACAAGGTTGATTTTCTAATACAATTACTTCTTGTTTCTTTGTCTGCTTACTAATTGGATCTTTAACAGATTTATACTCTTTAATAGTGCAAGTATGCTCATATTGGCTTTCTATAGCTTTTCTATGTGCTTTTCTTGCTTGTAAAATAGCTTTATTCATATTACCACACCAACTTTCTATATTTATTAAGCTGTTTTTTATAATCTTTTAATAAACTGTCCTTAAACTCTGCTATATTACTCCTAAAGCTTGTTGATGTATCTCCTTCACTTATAGAAGAAATAGAACCTAGGGCAGTTTCTTCACTTCCTAGATTCTCATTTCTATATAAATCTATGCACATCCTATAGCCTGTCATATAAAGTCCTCCTGGCACTTCATCTAGGTGGCAATGGTTTATTATTATTTCTTCAACATTAGCAATAGTGAATTGTAATATCACATCTTTGCTATCGTCTGTTATTCCTAGGAGTAGTTTTAATTTTTCTAGCTCCATAAGATCACATCCTAACCAATTTTATGTTTAAATGCTACAATTCTAATCTGTTTTGGTTCATATACTGGTAGCCAGTTTTGTGCATCTTGTAATTCTGTTCTTGATGGTCCTTCTGTTTTTGCAACATTAGTATTTGTGAATTTAATACCTCTTGGATGAAGAATATTTGTTTTTCTATTAATTAGATAATCAACTCCAGAACCTTTCTTTTTATCTCTGTCTATTTCAGTAGGTACAAATCCCACTGGTGAACCATTTCCTAAAGCAATAGCGCCTTCTCCAAATAGATATGATGTAAATACTGAATTTGCACCAGTTCCATCTACAGGACAACCATCATCTATGATTACTCTTTTTCCTTGGTAAGTATCAAATGATACATCTACACTTGGATGTTCTGTTGTAATTAAGTTTTGTTTCTTTAATGATGACCAAGTAGCACTATGCATAGCAACTGCTGTTAATTGACTTTGTGCATCTCCTAAAAGTTGTTGAGCATCAATAAAAGCACTTGCTGACCATTTAGCTGCATTTCCACTTCCACTTGATATATCTAATAAGTTTGAACTTAATGGAGTTGTTGCTGAACCACCACTTGGTGTATAAGTTCCAAATATACCTTTAAGAATTGCGATTAATTCTTTTTGCATATCTCTAGCCCAAAATCCTGCTACTAATGTTCCTATAGCAGCCATTGGATCACTTCCAGCTAATGCTGCTGATAAATCTGTAGCACTCCACATCTTAGCCCTTCTTATAATTGCTGCTACATCCTTATTTGATGCAATTTTATTATCTTCTAAGTCTGCACCTTCAATAATTTGTTCTGATTCTCCTGTTAAATCTTCAAAGAATGGCATATTTACTGTTGGAGCTGCTTGACTTGCTAAATTGTCAAACTCGCTATTATTAACTATAATTCCACTTTGAAGTAATGCTGATAACTCCATTGTTTTATTAATTACATAAGGGTTAAATAATTCTGGTACAATAACGTCACTTAATTTTGTTCCTGCCATGTTCTATACACTTCCTTCTCTTAAATATTTAATGTTACTCCTGCGGCGGCGGCTAATTCTTTAGCTTGTGCAGGATTTTCTTTTAATAATTTACCTTGCTCTGTTAAATTAAAAGTATCTTTTGCAAATGGATTTATTCCTATTGGATCTCCTCCACCTGCTGGATCATAATGAGGTTCTACCTTATCAGTCTTAAATAAGAATGATTTATCTTTCTTAATAGATTCTACTTGTTCGTTTAGACCAGCAACTTTACCATCATCAGTTAATACTAATTTAGTCTTATCGAATAAACCTGCTGCCATATCTTCATCAAAAACTTTACCTGCAATTGCTAGCTTTATTGCATTAGTAAGCTTGATGTCCTTTAATTCTTGTTCATGCTTCTTTGCAGCTTCCTTATTTTCTTTCTTAAGAGTTTCAATGGTGTCATTAAGTTTCTCAACATCAATATCCTTAAGACCTTCTAATTGCTTATCTCTTTCTTTAATGGTTTCCTTAGCTTTCTTTAGCTCTCCTTGAACATCTTCTAAATCACCTTTAGCTTTATTTATGTCTTTACCATTCTCGTCCATAATCTTGTCTATGACTTCTTTACTTAGCTTTACTCCTCCTTCGAGTTCTAAGCCTTCTAAAAATTTTCTTTCCATTGTACATTCCTCCAAATACGCTTTTATACGTGGTTGCTTCACTTATTTTTGTAATGCTTTGATAGTTTTACGTCATTCCGGACAAAAATAAAAAGTCTTATTTCTAAGACTTAATCACTTTTCATTCTTTCCTAATACATTTCTTTCAATTCTATCCTCAACTCTTCTATTAAGCCACATTAAAGCTTCTTCTACATGTTCAAGAGCCTTAGCGTTATACTCACTAGCAAATGGTCCAGCTTGGAAGCTCTTTAATCTATCTCTTACGATTTCAAGTAAATCTTCATTACCTACTCCATGTTGTGAATTTTTCTCTTTTCTTGGGCCTTTTTGAAACTTAATAATAATAACATCATTAGCAACATCTTTTTCTTTCCCATCATTTATTACAATATGATATTCATGATGTGCACCTCCTGGACCTTCTTGATCTGCTACAAAGACTTGATTTAACTTTTCTCTCTTTTGGATTGTACTTAATTCTTTCATCTTTCAATTCCTCCTAAAATAAAAATAAGCCTTATATGTTACCAAATATCGTATTAAATAAAATTATAATAATTAATAAATCTAATACACATACTATAAAACTTGCTATTCTTCCGGCTATTTCTTTATCACTAAATATTTTTACAAATTCAGTCACAGCACATAATATCATGTATATAAGTGCTACCCATTGAACTACTATCATACTCTATTCCTCCTTAAATTTTTGCATAATAAAAGCACCTACTCATTTTTCTAAGTAAGTGCTTATTCTACTATTTCACATATAGGTTTATTTTCTTTTATTGCTTTTTTTATATCTTTAACTAAATCTTTATATTCATCTTCTCCATATTCTAATTCCATATCACTAGTAGGATTATAACCAAATAAGTTAATATGCTTTTGTATAAGTTCTTTTAATTCATCTGTCATTTTACCATAGTACATTATTTAATCATCTCCCTTAAAATTCTATTAATTTCATTAGTGGTCTCTGGAAATAATTCTTGTAAAATTTTTAATACATCCTCATTATTTTCATAAAGCATTCTTCCATATTGTGCCCATGTTTCTTTTGATAATGCATTTGTCTTATTCCAATATCCTTTTTGCCTATGCCCGTATCCTAAGTCTACTTTTCCATTTGTCATACCATGTATAATATCAGATATTCCTCTATATTCTTTATACACAATAATTTCATCAAAATCATTAGTATAGAATATGTTTGGATATTTAGAGTATAGCATTTCATCAATTTCTTTTCCATACCCTAAAGCTATATTTTTCAATCTATTATAATCACTTTCTATTTGATTTATAACCATTCCACTTTTACTTATTTGATATGTGTTATCTATTTCATGGAATAATTCATGTGCTACTGTACTTAGATCAGCATTATCCTTTAAATATATTGTCTTTTCATCTTTATTAAAATATGAGCTTTTCTTTGTAGACTTAGCAAAATTGACTCTTTCTTCCGACTGACTTAATAGTTTTTTAACATCTTCATTCTGAATATTTTCAAGTTTATTCTTAAACTCATTAACTTTTGATTTAGTTGAATTTTGAAATAATGATTTAACTTTATCCAACAAATCACCTTCATCTAATTTTGATGATTCTTTCACATATCTCTTTTTCCATTCCGGATATTTTATATCACTAGGAATGTATTCAGTTTTATCATTTAGTGATCTTGCTGCTCTCTTTTCTCCTATAGTAAATTCATCATTAAAGTAAGGACAAGTACAAGTTCTACACCAACAATGAAAAGGTGGAGCCGTAACGCCCACTTCATAATCAGACATTTTAAATACCTTTCTATCTAACTCCTGGCATGTTTCTGATGTATGAGAATCCAATGTTGCAACAATCTCATATTCTTTTATTCCTAAATCTGAATAGCAATCTTTCTGACTAGCAGCAGAGAAATAAGCACTTTCAGTCATAACAAGCCTTCTTGCTGCTTTTCTTGATGTTTCCATTGTACTTGCAATATTGCCAACAATCTTTTCTGGATTATCTCCACGAATTAAAGCTTGTGTAAGATTAGTATGTAATGTATTTATAAGTTTACTCTTATTCTTCCATACTCTACTACTGAAATTCTCTCCATCTAATGCCCAAGGCTTGGAAATTACCTTTTCAAGTTCATTTTCATTAAACTTCATAAAGGAATATCCAGTATTAAATCCTTTTTGAATTTCAAATGCTGTATGATAATAGCCTTCTGAATAAATGTCTCTCATTGTTCTGTCTAGTCCATCAAGCTGATTACCATATAAAACCTCAACTTGCTGTTGTAACTGTAGCTTAAGTGATTCTAGCCTTGATATATGAACCTTACAAGATGCATTCTCCAATTCCTCCATCCAATATGGATTAACTGCATTCTTTTGACCATATTTAATATAATCTTGAACAGTCCATCTAAACTCTTTTAATTCATTAGTATTTAATAGCCTTTTAGCTTCTGTAAGTGATATACAATTATTCTTAGCAAATCTTTGATACCAAGCATCAATCTCCTTTTGAAGTCTTGCATTTGCTATCTTATATTGGTTATCAAGGTCATTTGCAAAGTTTTCACCTTTATTTAATAAAGCTTCTTCTAATTGTTCTGACCTTTTAGACCAATACTCTCTATTCTTTTTCATAATTAACACCCTCAAAGAATTTTAATGAGCTTTGAATACAATTACCAACAAGTACAACAAATAATACAATTCTTGCATTACCATTATCAATAAGGATATTTAGTATAAGATTGATAATCCACAAGAAAGTTATAAACAAATCTACTTTAGCTTTACTGTTCACTTTTATCATTTTGGTTATCCTCCTTATCTTTATTAGGGAATGCATTTTTATAATCATCGTTTTCCTGTTGCTTTTCTTCATCTTCTTTTTTCTTCTGCTCGACTTCTTTGTCTGCATCCTCAACAAATGGATGATTCTTATATAAAGTCATATTACTTAAAAGACCAACACTTGAAGTGCATATACTTGCTAGTTCAGTATCATTTGTTACTGCAGTTCTGGTCCATGTTTGAATAATTGATTTACATTCAACATTAAGATACTTGCATATAGCTCTAACAAATTCACCAAAACCAAGCTTAAATTCTGTTTCAGTAAGTCCGCTTTTTAATTCTAGTAAAGAATATAAGAATTTTAATGCAACTCCACTAGCATTTCCAAACTCTTGAGGTTGTGGATCAACTCCTTGACCTTGTTCAAATATTGCTTTTCTTGTAATAGTAAGTAGTTTCTCTCTAGCTTCAACTGGAATATCTATAGTTAAAGTTTCAAGACCGCTTTTATCTGAATCACCATTATTCTCAACTTTTATTGACTTGTATTTCTTAAGTTGCGATAAGAACTCTCCAAGGTTTTCACCTTCATAATTAGTTAATATAAAGATTATTTCTTGAATATCTTCTAAATCATTAACAAAACCACTAAAGACTTTATCATACACGTCTATTAGTGGCTTTACATTATCTAAATCGCTAGTCATTAAGTTGTTATTTCCAAATGGTATAAATGGAACTCTTCCAAAATCATGCTTAAACTCACTATTTAGTTGAACTGTATTAGTATCTACTATAAAGCTTGTAAACATTGTATAAGTTTGTAATCCTTCATCTATGGTATCAGATGATTTCTTTCTGAATGCCTGGCACTCTGTATCATTCCAATACTCATAAATATCACAGCTTTCACCATCATCATCTGTATCTTTATAAACTCTTAATATCCCTAAAAGCTTTTTATTTAAACTACTGGACCATATAGGTATTATCTGCTTACTATCTACTACACCATATTCAAATTCTTTATTGTCATTTATCCAATAATGCAACCATGCTATACCACTATTAGCAGCATTAATACATAAGTCCTTACAAGTCTTAGCGTAGTTATCACCTAATACATCAGTAATTCTTTTATTTGCATCCTTATTGCCAACATCAAATAAAGGTGGAGCTGTAAACATATATGATGCTTTTTGATTTACTAATAATCCATGAAAATTACTAGATATTCTATTATCTGCATTCCTTAATGGATTCTCTGAATCTTCATCTTTCTTTCTGTCATATGTTAATATATCATTCTTGTTTCTATAATATCTTTCTGCTACTAATGATTTACATACTATATCAGCATGACCTGTTGTATGTTTCTTAATTAATTTCTTTACTACTTCTATATCCAATTAATTCACCACCTTATTTAAATACACCCATTCCATTAGGTTTATTTATCTTTTCAGCAATTCCAGTTGTAGCATCTGGAGCATCATCATGTTTGTTCTTTCCTTCATGTTGATATTTAACCATTGCATTATAATACTCTGGCCATCTGTCTTTCCAATTTGAAGGGAAATATATATGTTCCATAACCCACGTTGAATTACTAAGTATCCTAGCTTCTTTATTCTTTGATTGATGAAAAGGCTTAATAACTGTTTTATTGCTATCAAATGTTTCTTTTAATATTCTTTTTACATTTCTTGCAAAGCCTTCTCCACCATTATTACTTTCAATATCTGCTCTATTAACTCCATCTTGATATAACATCTTAGCTGTTTCTTTTTCAGTAATTGACATATCCTTTTGAGTATAAAGCACATTTAACACATAAGCTTCTTTATCATAGACACCATAGTTAATACTGCATAAGTAATCTTCTCCTTTATCTGCTGTATCTGTATAGTTCTTAATAGCTGTAAATAATAAATTACCATTACTGTCCTTTGGTAATGAAGTATAAGTCTTTAATTTGCTATACAATCTACCTTTTAGATCAATAGGCTCTTGCTGATAGTTAGCTGATGCAATATCTGCTCCCATAGTCTTAATTTTATTTTCATATGATTTTCTGCTTAATACTTCATCACAAAGCATTGTTCCATCATCCTGTAAGGCCTTCATACTAATATGCTTAATCTTTCTGTCTGCCATTTCTTCTAAGACTTTACCAGCTAAATCATCACTTGCCCATCTAGTCATTATGATTATTATTTTTCCGCCTTCTTCAAGTCTTGAAAGCATTGTATTAGTGAACCATTCCCAGTGCTTTTCTTTAACCCCTTCGTTATTGGCTTCTTCTGCATTCTTTATTAAGTCATCAATAATCATAAGACTACATCCAAACCCTGTCGCTGTTCCTGTTGGTGAAGTTGCAAGATAATTGTTATACCCCCCCTCTAAGCTCCATAAGTTCATAGCACCATCACCACGTTTGATTGATACATTAGGAAATACATCACTAAATACTGGTTTATATTTATCTGCCTTTTCTTCTTGGATGCTATTTCTAACATTCTTACTGAACATAGTTGAAAGAGTCTCGTTATATGATCCAGTCATAATCTTTTCATTTTGGTTCTTTCCTAAAACCCATTCAACAAATAAACCTGCCGATCTGCTTTTTCCGTGGCGAGGTGGTTCATTTACTACAAGTATTTCATCATCACCCTCGTAGAACTCTTGAAGGTCATTGCATAGTTCTACAAGATATTTTCTATTAGGTTTATAAAAGTCTGGTGCTTTTAAATTGCAATAAAAAAAGAACCTGCGCCTAGCAAGTTCACATTTTGCACCTAATTCTATTAGCTTTTTATCCATCATTAACACCAGCTATTTTTAATAACTGCTCTGTTGTAAGTCCTTCATATGGATTATTAATATTTCCACTAAGTTCAAGTTTGTCTTTAAACATTCCTAAATGTTTTCCTAACAGCTCAAGTGCCTTTACTTTATCACATGTTTCTATATTAATACCAAACTTTGTTTCTTTTATAGCTGATATAGCTTTCTTTTTATCTATTGGCAATTCATCCGTTGGTATTATCTCAACAATATTATCATCTGTCACCTTTGCAAAATCTGCACCATTTGAAAATGCTATTGCTGCAAGTTCTTTTAATACCATATCTTGTGTTATTTCTGTCCTTTTCTCTCTGTCTTTCATACGTTTATCTATGTACTCTTTTACCTTAGCATTTCTTAGCAATCTATTTCCATTTACTGCTGCTGTATCATCTTTCTTAACACTTGGATAAGCTTTCTTATATGCTCTTGTGGCATTAAGATCTATTAAGTACTCATCACAAAATATTTTCTGCTTTGATGTTAATTTATTCATCAATGCCACCTCACTTTTTTGCTTTATTGTATATAAAAGAACCCTATATTAATAGAGTTCTTTTATTATTAACCTCTTGTCCTACCAGGTTTTGGCTTAGCGCCTTCTGTTATTGACATTGGTGGCTTTGGTGCTGGCTTTGGTGGAGGAGTTTGTGTTGGTCTTTCTGTATCTGACATAATAGTTCATCTCCTTTCATTTTTATTCTAAATACTTAAAATAATTAACAGATAATATGAATTGTATTATAAATGTAATTAATATAGCAAATGCTATAATAATAGCATTTATTCTTATTCTATAACCTTTTAATTGATTTTGTTGAAAATTAGACTTACAGCTTTTATCCATTGTACTTATTAGATTCTCAGTTAAATTCAACTCTATAAGTTCCTTTTTGGTTTTACCACATTTAAAAAAATATCGTTCATAGTTTTCATCATAATATTCTTTTACTTCTTTTTCTGTTTCAATTACTATATCAGTTGTAAGATAATCATATGTAAAGCCAGTAAAAGACTTGTATGAATAAACTATTGCCATTATTATGGCCATTGTTAAAAGTATAACTAAAAACCTAAACACTCCTACCCATTGTCCATTTTTCAAAGGTATTTTGTTATATAATTTTATGTAATAGGCTAATGTTACTACCAAAACACTTTCTATAGTTATTGGTATCGATATTTTTGAATTTAAACTATCTTTATGGCCTATTTGATTAAAATATATTTCTTTTATTAATTGATATTTATCCACAATTATCTCCCCCCTAATATAATAATTATACAATCTTCTATAGAATATTACAAATAAAACCAGCAGAGCAATAATGATACTAAAATCTATTCCAGGAGGCTTTATCGCCTACCTTTCATCTATTAATTATTTTGGAGGGTTGCTCTACTGGTTATAAGCATAATAAAAGAACCCTATTTCTAAGGTTCTCCTTTAATTATAAAACATCAAATTTATTATAATTAATCATTGTCCAATATTTTCCTTGCTTTAGCATTTCACCATTTATTAATACATCTTTATCCTGTTTGTGTGCCTCACACGCTATTTTATAATCCTTATCACTTAAATCAATTTTAACATTTTTATTTTTTCCTTCTATTTCCGTCTGTATAACAATATTTCGTTCTATTACATTTTCATGTAAATCTTTTCTGTGAGTTAATCTAATTATTTTACCTTTCATTCTATGCTCCACACTTTTATTTTCTTTATATTTTTCTGATAACATTTTTACTTTATAAAAATCATCACTCTCTAATATTACTTTTTCTTTTATATCATTAGGCTTAGGTAATAAATCAGACCACTGCACTTTTGATTCGATTTTTATATCATAATTTTCCATTTGGAAATTTAATAAAGCATCGCACATATTGGCATTTAGTCCTTTTTTATAGCTATTTTCAAATAATTCTTCAATATTATCTTTTTTGATTTGTGATATACCATTTTGAATCCTTTTTATTACTTTTCTTTCCTCAGATAATGTAGCCTCTATTTGTTCATTGTCTTTAAATTCCAATTGCTCTCCATTATCTATTTCATTATCTATTTCTATATTGAATACATAACTGCCTACTTGTGTTTGTCCTAATTTATATCTACTTAATTGTTCTTGTGAACTTTTATTTGGTCTAATAAAAAATGGTTGAGGATGTTCTTCATTAAAAATAGCTGATAGTACTAATTTTTTTAATCCTTCAATTACACTTGAACCATATTCCAGTGGTATTGTTCCTTTTTCAGATAGCTTAGATATAATACGAATACTTAAAATATCTTTGGTATTTTGTATTGTAGTTTTAGGAACAATTTCATCTTTAATTAATATCAACTGATTATTTGCTTTCAAAATTTCTTTTGTAATTTCATGATTAGTTGTATCCTTTATTTCTGAAAGTATTTCTATAGCATCGTTTATCCTTCTTACAGAATCCTTAAAATCATTACTTGTTGGTAAAAATAAACTATATTCTTCTTCATCAATTACTTTTCTATATAGTTTTATCTTTTTATTAGCAAAATCCACATCTTGGATCCATTTGTTATATCTTAAATATTTTTCAAGGGATTCTATAGTGATATTGTTAAATTTATCATAGTTTAACATTATACTAATTCCCCCCTTCTAACTTTTTTCATTAATTCTCTCAATGAATTCTGATCAAGTATTTGATTCTTCGGAATTTTTATTAATTTTTTTTCCTTATTCTTAGTTTCTTCTTGTCCTGATAAATAACACCACCATGCACAATCTTTAAAAACTGTTTCTGTGGTAGATACCTTTATCCAGCTTTCTTTATCTTTAGGAAGCTTATATAATATTAATATTCTTGGTGTACATATTTCTGTATCTACTAAATCATTATAATTTTTTGCTTCTAAATTATATTCAACTACATCATTTTTTATTTCTACATTAATAGATGCTTTTAGTTGAAAATCAAGTTTGCATCCATCTGATAATATTCTTCTTTTACCTGCATGTTCCCTTATCTTTACTCCAGAAAAAGTTCCATCAAACCCATAATCCATATCTGAGAATTCTATATTCATTCCAGCATAATGAGCAATAGCTTTTACATATCCTGTACTTATTCCTTCTTTTATGTGTTGTTCCGAAATACTATTGTATGTACTTTCTTCTATATCAGTTTTAATTATCCCCAATGCTTTCCCCTCCTATACACAATAATTATACAAACTATTCCAATTTATATCAATAAAAATACTCCATATAACCTACATAAAACATTCAAGTGTAAACTTAAATCTTCGGTTGTACAGAGTATTTTAACTATGGTATAAAAGGGTATTGAGAATTTATGAGAGGTTATATGGTCAATAACCAAAAATCCAATACATGCGTGTGTATTCGCTTTGCTGGATTCCTTTAATACCATAATAACACTTTCAGATTAAAAAATTATTCCTTTTTTATTCCAAAATTATTCCACCCCTTTTATATTTTCTTTAACTCCATTTCTCCCACATAAATATTTTTTCTAATATCTGATTCTTTCTTTTATTTACTTGGCTTTGGCTTAGATGTAACTTAAAAGATATTTGTACTTCATTCATATTATCCTTATAGATCATCTTTAATAGTTCTTTGAAATTTCCTTGTAACTGCTCTACTTTCCATTCCATTTCAGATTCTATTGTTTCCATATCCTCTAATTGTTCAATTATATTTTCTCTTTCTATTTCCTTCTTGGCTTTTCTTTTAAGTTTCAAGTCAGTTAGCCTTATCATTTGTCCTTCAACATAACTAGTTCCTGTGCTAGATGTTTGTACCTTTTCATCAAAGCCTGGTGATGATGATTCTTCGTCTATACTTACATAATTGCATTCTCTTAGTTCTTTTTCTATATCTGCTATTTGCTTATTTAGAACACTTAGTTGTTTATTCAAACCTTTATATATATCATCTTTATTGAAATACTTAAATAATTTATCTTCTGTTTCCTTATAAAGTATTCTTTTATGTTTCTGCATACTATATCACCTATCCTTTATGGTATAATATTAGATAGGTGCTGCATTAGAGAAGATATATAAATTGGCGTTTATAGTTCTCTAATGCTGTTTATTTTTTAATCAACTAATCACTTCTAACACTTCGGCTATTTCACCAATCTGCATATAAAATTCTTTAAGTTGCCTTTTCTTATATTCTTCAAGTTCATCTATATTTTTAAATCTTTCTTCTCCAACAACTAAAGCTCCATCTTTTATATAAAATTCCTTGCCCTTATAATCAACTTTTCCTTCTGTTATTGTTATTTTAGGCTTTTTAAATACTTGTTCTTCACTCACATCTAAAGGCTTAGTTTCATGTGGTACCTTTATTTCTTGTTTTTCCTTTGGCTTTTCCTTAACTTCAATATTCTTTTCTTCCTTTGGTACACAATTATTACTTCCTGTAAATTCTTTCTTCCATCTATAATAAAATGTAGTAGCTGAACTTTCTGCTATATTAAATTTCTTAGATACTCCTTTGATTAATTTTTCCTTTTCCAGTCTATCATTTTCATTAAAATATTTATTAATCTGTTTTTGCTTAGTCATGGTTTGATTCCTCCTTAGCTCTAGGTCTATTCTTAATCTTTTCTAAGTGATTTGTATTCCAATAATCAGTTATCTCTTTAATATCTATATCTAACATTTTAAGTACACTTAGATGTGATTGAATAACATCACAAAATTCCTCTTTTATATGTTCTATACTTTCACTAACTGCTTTTTGACTCCAATGATCATTTTTTAAATATAAATACTCATGTACTGCATCTTTAAATTCTTTTGTTTCTTCATCCGTTTTATTTAATTCATCCATTAATGTTAATCCAGTTAAATCTATATTCTTAAACTCTACCATCACATCATCCCCTTAAATTTATTCTTTGTTGCAGCTCCACCTCTTATATGTCTTTCAGCTTTATTCTTCTCTAAAATAGAATGTGTTTCTTCTGCCATTATTGAATCTATTTTCGGTAATCTCTCAACCAAATCTTTATAAATAGTGCTTTTACTTATATGTAATTCCTTTGCTGCTCCTCTTAAAGTTGCTTCTGTATATATAATATAATTTGCTACTTCCTTTACTCTTGCTTCTATATAATCTTTCATAAAGTTTCACTCCTCTTATATTCAGGAAGGTTTTTACACCTTCCCTAATTTAATTTCTTAACATTAGCATATAACTTTGTGTAATCCCTGCTATACATTTCTAATATCAAGACATATCAAGCTAATTGCTATTTAATTATTTTTTAAATATATATCATGATAAGTTACACCTACTGCATAAGCTTGCCATATATCCTTTTTAAATCCATAGAACCATCCTGGATTCTTTTTAGTACCTTTTCCTTTGTTTGTAGTATTAGGTGCAAATCTATCTATCAAAGCTTGTACTATGTTACTATCCTTAGCTTTCATACTATTGCATAGATTCATTTTTTCATCTTTTCTATATATCCATTTTGGCTCTATTCCTGTAGTAAATAATAATGCTTCTGTAAATCTCCCTATCCATACACAAGTTTCAAATACAGTTGCTCCAACTGCCATGCCATAAGATGCAACCATTTCTATTGCTATATGTTCTACATCCGCATACTGACAACTTGTTATTCTATTAAGAATATCTTTATTACTAAGTTTTTCAGCTTCTAGTGGTTTTAAATTATAATCTAAAAGCACTATTCCACTTTCTTCATTACCTGGATCTATTGCTAATATCACTTTCTCACCTTCTTTTGAAATTGATAGTTAAATGATAATTTATAGTTACAGCTATTGCTGTTATTAAGCTTAATTTTATATATGTGTGATTTTCTTCTTTTCCAAATTATGCTATACTATTTTTGTAATAATTTTGAAAGGAAGTAATTTTATGAACCCATCTACTATTCGTAGTTTTATCAGCGTATTTATAGCACTATTCATTAGCCCAAAATTTAAAATAATAGAGAATTATTATGTTAGTCAGCATGGATATGATATTGATAAAGTACATAATCTTCACACTTTATGTTCAGTTATAACCACAATTATTATTTGTTTCATTGTATACATGCTTTTAAAACTTTTTGAACTTGTATTTAGTTATTTTAGACATAAAAACATTGATCATTAATTTCTACATCTAATTGTAGTATTACGCAGTATTGTAAAACAAAAAAATACCACAATATTCATTTTTTATTTTGAATAATGTGATACTTCAATTACCTTCTTTTTTAACCAAGATAAAATCCCAAGCGTAGGAATATTATTTTTATTAGTATTATCCATAGTGGAATTGCCTGCCATCCATTTATAATAATCGCAATAACAGGTCCTATTTTTTTACTCTTTTTTTGAAACATTGCAATAATTCCAAAAATCAAACCACAACTAACTATTATTAATATTATCCCTGTTTCTATCTGTATTGGTATTAGTCTTTTTTGTACAGTAGCTGTTAAATCAACAGGAAATATAATATCTTTAATTGAATAGAAACATGATACGATTGTCATTAATATTGATAACTTTCCTATCTTTGAATGCTGTAATTTCTCCAAAATTTCTCCCCCTAATATTATAAAGTTAAACTTTAGTAAATTATAACATATTTACAAGTATCACACTATTCGATTTTCAAAGAACAAATTTTAATTTACTATGTCAAAACTACAGGTTGTCTAATCTTGACTTAAAAAATTATGAATACTATTAAGTTTAAAAATAGCAATACATCTGTCACAAGTTGTTGTATTATCACATTTACAATCTAATTCTCTTAAAGCCCTTACTGCTTCTATAATATGTCTTTAGCTTCTTCCATACTATTTCGACCTTTCTATAAATCATTTTGAAGTATTGTGAACTATTCCTATTTCATTATTTTATTAAGTTCTTTTTTGAATTGGTCAAATACCCATTCTTTTTCATAATAATATGCATCTGCAAACATTTCACAACGTTCCATTACCTCTTCTGCAAGCTCTTTTACATCTTGCATTGCTTGTTCATATACTTCAGTATCTTCATTCATTTTCTACTTCCTTTCTTCGCACATTTCACATATTATAAATAAAAATATATAAAAATTGGTTAATAATTCTAATCAATGTTAATTTTTAAATTATGTTATAATTGGATGTATTATTACAGAAAGCTAGGAGGCAATTTTATGGAAGATAATGAATTTATAAAAATAATAACTGTATTACTTGATTTTATTTTCACCCTTCTGTTCCCTATTTTTTGTTTTGCAGCTTTGTTTGCACCAATGACATTTGATTCTCCTGGTTCAAGTGAAATATTTTTAAACTGGATATTTTTCTTTTTAATAATAGCAATCCCACTAGTTATTTTTATATCTGTAATCATATCCTTAATATTTTTTATTAAGCTAAAATCATATAAAAAAGCCTTTATTTTTAGCATAGTACCAATTATTTATATATTTATTATTGCTCTTACATCATTAATTTCTTAAAAGAATGATGTAAGTTAAAAGTTTTTATATTTAATACTTTATTTACTACGTAATTTCTGACTAGTCTGTATTAATCTTCTCTATTACTTCTTAGATCATCTTTAGCATTATTCCAAACCATCCGAGCCATTGTAGACACATCTTGTAAAAATTCACACATTTCTTTAAGTCTATCCTTTAATGCTGCTTTTTCTCCTCTGCCTAAATTCTTTTTTATATTGCACTTTATTTCTGACCATCTATCATATGATACTGATGCATCTATAGACAATTTAAATGCACCTGATGGATCTGTCTCATTCAATCTCTTAAATCTTTCAAGTATATTTCCATACATAATTATGTCTTCTGGATATTCTTTTTTAAGTTCTTCCATTGTTTTTATCCTCTACAAATCATTTTCCCGCCCATACAAGCACGAATTACATCTTCCCTAGCATATTTACCCTTATGTTGTATTAAATGCTTTAAAATCGAATCTAAGGCTTTGTCCTTAATTCCTAGAACTTCTTTTATTTCTTCTCTAGTTAAATATTCATTTAAGAATTTCATTTCAAGATAGTTTTGAAATTTAAGTTTATACTTATGGTCCAGTTCTCTATTTGCATGTATGCCAGTTATATTATGTCTGTGGTGGTTATAGCAGAGATAAGCAAAATTATGTTCACAATGTTCTAATGCTTTTAATTGTTTTCTGCTTACTATATGGTGTAATTCAACTACTGTATCTTGTCCACATTCTTCACATGTTCCATACTTAGCCATTAAATCACCTCAATCTATAATTATTTTCTGTACCTTCAATTTCGACTATATAATCCTTAGACATTTCGTATATCCTACTGCCTATGGCTTCATCAAAGCTTAATAACTTTTCTACTGTAAATTCTGTTGATACTATGATTGGTAAATGGTTTAAGTATCTGTAATTTATAAGTTCAAACATTATGTTTACATCAGTTTCATTTACTTTCCCTTTATACAGATCATCTAATAAAAGAATTTCACATGTTTGATATTTGCTTAATGTTTTCTTGTAGTATTCTTCATCAATCATATTTTGTTTTAGCTTAGTGACTATATCTCTATAAGGCATATACACAACTCTTATTCCTTTTTTAAGAAAATTGTTAGCTAGTGCAAGTGCTATATGAGTTTTACCACTTCCAGGATTACCACAAAGCAATATACTATTTCTCCTATCCGCTCTTATAGCATTAAATGCTTTGTAATAATCAGCTGCCTTTGATTTCATTTCCTTAGACTTTAATGACCATTCCTCAAAGTTACTAAATGTTTTATCAAGATTATCTGTATTAATTCCACTATTGCTCCATAGTCTTTTAACCCTATCATCTTCCATACACTTACAAGGTGTCATTATAGGTTGGCTATGTTCTTTAGGAGTAATAATATACCCTGTATCTTTACATAAATTGCATTTAAAATGGTTCTTCTCCCCCAATTCCTTCTTTTGGTTTCCATTCTGGCATTGTGATATTAAATTTCTTTGTTTCATTATTCTGTCCAAACTTTCTATTCCTGTTAGTTTCATCTGTTTCACCTTCCTTCGGTAATGGATATACTGTTTTCCATGAATGTTCTATACTTCTTTCTAAAATTCTGATTTGAGTTTCTGTATCACTAGATAAATCTTTTAATTTATTTAACATGATCTTTAATGCTCTATCAGTCATAGGAGATTTATTTTTATCTCTCATTTTCATAAAGTCTATTATTGTTTGTCTTAATTCTTTATCTTCTGTAAATTCGCTTATATATATATACTTCTTATCATTCTTATAGTTCTTATCATTCTTGTTAGTGGTTACCTGTTGGTTAGGTGATGGTGACCTGTTGGTTACCTCATGGTTAATAGTTTGGTTAGTTTTGAAATTTGTATCTTGGTAAAGCTCCCAATTTTGTATAGTTACAAGCAATCCTGTCTTGGTTGATATGTAGGTTAAAAATTCGTATTTTTTGAATTTTTCAAGTGCAGTTCTTACGTTTTGTCGTGATATACCTTTTCCGGCTTTCTTTATTATTGAAGCTGCACTTGTTACAAATTGACCTGGCATTGCTTTAAATTGTTTGCCTTGCCATTCCCACTCTCTCCCCTCATGGTTTGCCATTCCTAGAAGGGTGATAAGAATAACTTTTTGCTCTGGAGTTGAACTTTGCCATATTGCTTTTTTAAATAAACATCTATGAAATTTAAACCACCCTTCATTCATCTAATCAGCTCCTATTTCTTTTGACAATCCATACAAAGAATTTTTTGATACTTTCCATAACTAAATTTTGCAACTTTTTCAGTAACTTCATTTCCACACATTTTACATTTAAAAGTTTTAGGTGTAGTATTAGTTGGTTCAGCTCCTGTTGCTTCATTTGATGATTCTGAATAATTAATTGGGTATGCTTGCTTCTTATTAGTCAAATTAGTAATTACTAACTCAACTATATTTTTATTTTCATCATATTTAATATCCTTAACTGCAAATCTATCATCACACTTAAATATGTCTTTCCCATTAACTGTTCTTTTATATATAGCTGCATTAGTAACCCATATAAAAGGTGCTGTATAAAGCTCTCTACCTATTCCCCAGTTAAAACAAGCTCTTTTAAAACTATCTGAAGCAAGTCCTTTTTCTTTTTCTGTAAAACTCTCTGTTCCTGTATCTTCTTTCGAAATCCACTCACCTTTTTCACTATCCCATAAACTAACTGTGCAATTTGCATTATCTCGAGAATAAGACTTCTTCCAGTTATAAGGTCCAACTGTTTCATCTAATAAATTCATATCACAACGTGCATCTTTATAAAGCAATAAGCTTAACCCATCTTTTTTTACCATTGCTATTCTTACATCAATTTCACTTGCTTTTAATGGTCTAAATTGTAATTCCATGTATTACTCCCCCTACTCCGCTTTAACTGTTATAGTTTCTATAGTTTCCACTCTTACTCCAGGAACAACTTCCCCTGTTTCTTGGTTAACTCCACCTTTGCAAAGTTTCTTAAATGCAGTTTTATCAAGTTCCTCTTTAACTCTAATTGCATCTATTTCATTTACATTACAGTAATCTTTAATAGCCTGTTCATCTTCGTAAATATACTTTTCAGTTTTTCTACTACTAACTTTTCCATAAGGTGTAGATAATTTGAATTTCTTGTCTTTCGTCCTTTCTTCAACGTAATACGCACTTATAGCACCTTCAAAAAATTCTATATCAGATTCATATTGTTTTAATTGTTCTTCCTTCCATTTTTCAATATGTTCAATTTCCTTTGCCGCAGTTTCTTCTATTTCTGCTTTTTTAGTAGCAATAGCTCTTAATTTTCTAAAGCACCATGTAGCGGAACTTAAATCAGTTACTTTAAAACCTTCTGCTCTTTCCTCTTGTAATTCTTGGTTTAATAATGTATTTTCCATAATAAAATCCTCCAATTAATTAAAATCTCCTAAAAAATCTTTCAATTTCTCTGTCATATCTAAAACATGACTGTATGCAATTTCAAAATTAGTAATTAAATCCTCAACATCTGATTGAAATTGGTCATTTAATGTATAATTACTTATTGTTTCTATACAGCTATTTACTGCTGCCATTTCCATTTCTGCTTGTTTTATATCCACTATTGACTCGCCTCCAAACTGTGATATAATGAAGTTGAATTTTTACGCATGGTTTTATGTGTGCTACTAAGAATGCTTTGGTTGGGATTCTTAGTAGCTTTTTCTTTATGAAGTCTTACTATTCCACTAATCTGATCTGCTGTTAATCCTAGCGTTAATCCAATTTGTTTATGTGTATTTCCTAATTCTTTAAGTTCAAATACTCTTTTTATTAATTCATCAGAATATTTACATCTAACTTTTTTATTAATAACTTTACTTGCACCTTTAAAACATACATTCATTTTTCTTAATGCAGTATCTACAGATGTATTTGTTTCTAAGCATATAAGTAATGCATACCAATTTTCTTTCATATTTCATCCCTCCTCTATAGGATCTATAGATAATTCTTTTTGTATTTCTTCATCTATAAGCTCTTTAAAACTTTTATTGTTACCTTTTGCTCTTTTCTCTTGTACTTTATTTTGAATTCTTTAAGCCTGTTTTCTATTTGCTATATTGTATATAGCTTGTATTATTATTCCCATAACTACCTCCTTATTGGATCCCAAACTACACCAGTAACTTTGTTATAGAATGTATAACTTTCTGCATCCTCTGTTACTATAAGAAAATCATCTGGATTACATCCCTGTTTACTTAAAAATATCTTATGTTTCCTCTTAAGTTTCTTTGGATTCTTCATGCTGCACCTCCACTTCTTAGCACTACACTCGCACATCTTGTACATATTCTTACATACTCTAATGGCTTAGTAGTTTTACCAAAGCCAATACGATTAAATTTAATATCTTGGTCTGCTGCTTCTAAAATGTCTTTAAATTGTTCTTCTGTCACATTTGCTTTTAACCAAGTCCAAAACTTAAATACCATAGCTTACCTCCATACTTTAATAAAATTTTTAGTAATCCTTACAAGCACATTTCTTCTTTTATATTTAGTAGATAGGTTATCTAAAAGGTTAATGTTGTTCATATTTTCCCTCCTTACTTTTAGTTATTGGGCTAATGCCATTTGCACCTTATTTAATTTAGCTTCTAGCAATGCAATTTTTTTATCCTTTTCCTCTATCTCTTTTTCTAATCTTCTTCGTTCTAGTGGAGATAGTGGATTAGCTTCTTTACCTAAATTTTCAATTCTTAATATTTCCTCCATAGAATAACGTGGACTTGATATCTCTGGAATACGAGTTATAATTCCCTCTTGTTCCATATCAATAATGGCCCTAGTGGAATCGTAGTCCCACCTTTCAGCCAATGTCTTACGACTTATTAATACTTTATCCATAGACTAGTCCTCCATATTCAAATCAATAAATACTTCATTTAAAGCTGTTAAAAATGGACTATTTTCATCAAATGCAAGTAATACATTATGCTTATTGTCATATATTCTGATAATTCCATCATCTAATCCAAAATAAGCACCATAATCATTACTAAGTAACATTCCTCTTTCTATAATCACACCTTGATGATTTCTAACATAGCAATCGCTACAACCTTCTATATGTTGAACCATTTTCCAAAATAACTTTTTGTTTTCTAACTGCTTATTCATACTACATAGCCTCCTCGAATGATACTTGATTGTTAGCCTTTATAATTTCATTTTTAAGAACTGTTGGTAATTCATAATTTGTAATTATTTCTTTAGCTTGATTGAATTGGCTATGCTTAATCCAAGAATACTTATCAACTCCAAATTCTCTTCTTAATTGATGTTGCATATCGGAATAAACTCTACCTCTTAAAGAATTATCTTTATAAGCTGGTGCATTTTTTCCACCCATAAGACCAACACCTACTTTTTTAACTAATGCTTGAAGTTCATCACATTCAGCTTTGAATAATGGCATATCGTTTTGAATTTTATCAACTTTCTCATTAACTTCTAAGATTGCTTGATTTTGAAGTTGTAATTGTTCTAATGCTGATAATTTTTTAGGTTGTTGTTCTTCTTTAATGTATTGCTCCATTTCTGAAAACCTGTCCATATATTTATCCGTAAATAGATTCCCTTTTGTTCCAGTAGTTTTGTGTGCCAAAAATTCACAACCACGTTTTGTGATTAAAAACTCACGATATTCTCTTGTTTGTCCCTCAACTTTATATGTGTTTTCTATCCAATATTTAGAAAACGCAATTTTGCTTTCTCTGAAATCTTGGTTAATTGAGTCTATTTTTCTTAACAAATCTGAATGTTGTTTTAAGTCCATCATTTGATAAACTTCTCTGCTTGATAATATATTTTCTAATTGCTTATTCATTTCTTATCATCCTTTCTTCCCTGTCGCATTTATGCGACTAATTGACTAAAAAAAATATTCTTTACATCATCAAATGAAAGATTGAGTTTTTCAATCATTATATTTATTTCTTTAATTGTGAAGAAAGTACCATCTTCATTTAATTTCCTATAAAATGTAGACCTATCAATACTTAATTCTTTTGATAAACTTGAAATATTCATTCCCGCTTCTACAATTTTACCTTTTAACTTTAAAATATTTATCATCTTTTTCAACTCCTTTCGTGTCGCTTAAATGCGAATTATGATATTATAATACAACGCTTGTCTAACTATGTCAACATATTTTCGCATATTTTTCAAAAAAAATCTTTTTTTATCTCAAAAATGTTGCATATGTGCGAAAATATTGATATAATTTTCTTATAGGAGTGATAAACAATGAATATAGGTGAAAGAATAAAAAAATTAAGAAAAGAAAAAGGATTATCTGTTGATTATATTGCTGAAAAACTTGGCAAAAATAGAGCAACAGTATATAGATACGAAAGTAGTGAAATTGAAAATCTTCCATATCCAATATTAGTACCTCTTGCGGATATATTAGGCACTACTCCAATGTATTTAATCGGGTGTGAAGTTCAAGATATCAAGGTTACAAAAGAAGAAAAACAATTATTAGATAACTACAATAAATTAAATTCTAAAGGGAAAGAAAAACTTTTAGATTATAGTGACGATTTAACAACTAATATTAAATATATGGATAATACTAGTGATGAAATATCAGCTACTAAAGATGAATCAATGCCAATAGCGGCACATGCCAATGAAAATGCTACAAAAGAAGATATTAAACATGATATGGATATAATGAATGATGATAGTCAATGGTAGGTGGTATTACATGAGTTATGAAGATTTACTAATTGAATGTAGCAAAGATGGAGCTATTGTTAAAGAAAAGCCATTAAAGGCAAATGATGGACTATGTAGCGGAAATAGAATCGCAATAAAAAACACATTAACAAATAAAGAAAAACTTTGTACTCTATCTGAAGAATATGGACATTATAAAAAAACTTATGGCAATATATTAGACCAATCTAAGGTTCAAAATAGAAAACAAGAATTAATAGCTCGTAGATGGGGATATAATAAAATTTGTGGGCTTGAACAAATTGCGGACGCGATTATTAGTGGTGCTAAAGATAGATATGAAATAGCTGAAAAATTAAATGTTACTGACGAATTTTTTGATAGAGCTATACAATATATGCGTCTTAAATATGGAGTAAAAAGAAAATGTAAAGATATAACTTTTTATTTTGAACCTACTTTTGCAATTTCCAAACCAATATATTAATAAAAATTAAAGGAGTGATTTTATGTTGGATTACAATGTAACTTATCGTAAAAAAGATAAAGGTTTACAATGTATTATAAGCTATAAAGATAATTTAGGTAAATGGCGTCAAAAATCTAAACAAGGCTTTAAAGCTCAAAAAGATGCTAAATCTTTCATTTCTGAAACTGTAAAAAAACTAGAAATAGGATTATTACAACAAAAAGATATTGTTAATTTTGATTATGCTACTATTACATTTAAACAGCTTTCTGATGAATTCGTAGAACATTCAAAACTTTATAAAGAATATAATACTGTAAAAGGTTATACAAATACTGTATCAAAATTAAAATTAATTCATGATATAAAAGTATGTAATTTAAAGAAAGCAGATTTGATAAAATGTATTGATAAAATGGTTATGAAAGGATTGCGTTATGAAACTTTATCAACATATATCCGAAGAATAAAACTTATCTTTGATTATTATAAAGATAATTATGATCCTAATTTCTCTATTAATTTAAATTTTAAGCTATCTAAAGATAAAGATAATGATAATAAAAAAGCACTAACAAAATCACAATTAGATGCACTTTTAAAATCAGAGAAACTTAAGAAAAGTAAATTTTATATAGTTGCATATATAGCAGCTAATACTGGTTTAAGATGTGGAGAAATATTAGGTCTTACTTGGAATGATATAGATGAAGTTAACCTTACTTTAGATATAAATAAGCAATGGAAAAAATTAAAAAACGGTAAAAATGGTATAGGAGTCTTAAAAAGTAAAAATTCATATAGAAAAGTTCCAATAACTCAAAGTTTTATAACCGAATTAAAATGTTATAAATCTAAAAAACCTATATCTATAGACAATCGCATAGCTCCTTTTAATAAAGCTTCAATTGAAAAATATCTAAATTCGCTGCTATACGAATTAGCAAGAGTAACTCTACATGAATTAAGACACACATATATAACTTTATTGATAGCAAACGGAGTTGACTTTAAAACTGTTGCTAAAATTGCTGGACATGATGTTAAACAAACATTAAACACTTATTCTCATGTCAATGATGATATGATGAAAAATGCTAGTAAAATAATATCAAAAATTTTTTAATTTTTTGCCGTTTCTTTTGACGATTTAATATATCCCTTCTATTTTAGCCATTTATAGCTACTAATCAGGATTCTGCCTTAAAATATTTCTTAGCCCATTTGAAAAATCAATTCCAAGGTTTCTATTCAAACTCATTTGATTAACATTATCTAAAAAAACTTCAACCGGATCTTCAAGCGTTGTAATATTTATATTCTTTCTACTTAATTCCTTCAAGATTGTATATAAGGTTGTAGACTTTCCAGCTCCAGTTGGACCATTAATAATGAATAGACCATTATCAAGTGTCATTATTTTCCTAATTAATCTCACTTGTTTTTCTGAAAAATTTAATTCTTCAAGTCTATAATCAAAGCTCCCGCAGTACAATATTCTTACAACAACTTTTTCACCATAAATTACTGGTATTGATGATATTCTAAAATCATATTTCTTATTATTATAATTTTTTATTATTTTTCCATCTTGAGGCCTTCTCTTTTCAGTGATATCCATATTAGCTTCTAGCTTTATTTTAGAAATTAATGAAAAATAATTTTCTAACTTCATTTTATACATCAAACTCAAGCTTCCATTTATTCTATACCTTATATTTACATGTGATTCACATGGTTCAAAATGAATATCACTTGCATTTTTACTAATTGCATCATGTATTAAAAGTTCATCTAAACTATTTTCATCACATCCAAAAATAATATTTTTTAGTATATTAAACTCTTCTTTATCTATGATTTCAATTTCAATTTCTTTATTATATAAAAATTTCAAATGTGTTTTTAATGAGTCATCTATATCTTCATAAGTTAATGAATTTATCCTAGTTTCTTCTTCATTAATTGGTATTAGTTTATATTTTTCACATATTTCTTTTGTAATTTTCTTTGTTATTGTAAAATCAATATTTTCAATATAATTACTAATTCTTTTACACCTCACATATTATTAATTACACTAATTAATGTCCACAAAAAAGCATTTTATTCATTAATAACTGGAAATAAAAAACCATTAAAATTAGCAAAGCTAATTCTAATGGTTTTTTATGTGTTATTCCCTATAATCAATAAATAAATAATCAACAGATCCATCCGATACTACTGAAACAGATTTATCCTTATTATATGAATATATTTTTTCATATTGGCTGCTTATATCATCATTTCCTACAATTAATATATTTCCTTCACTATCAGAGATTAAGCCTTTTTCCGTTTTTATTAATGCTGGAAAATCAAAAATTAATCTTTTAATTTTATTATCTTTTATTTCATAAAGAGATCTTAAATCATCTTTCATCTTTCCTGTAAAATAAATATCTTCATCTAACATTATAATATCATTTAATTCTTCTATTTCACTACTTAAAACATTACTATTTTTTGTTTCTTTGTTAACTAAAACTAATTCTTTATCATTTTCTAAGTTTAACTGTAAAAATAGCAGATTATCTACTGTTCCTTTTAAATAAGCTAAATAACCTTCTTTTACTACATAAATCAATTCTTCCTTATTAGTAAGCAGATTATATGTAAATAATCCATTTGTCTTATCATTTTTTATTCCATAATAAACTAATGTATTTTCATCATACCAATCATACAACGTGCCTGATATTAAAACTTCTGATTTTAAGTTTATCTCACTATTATCACTATTTTTAAATACCTTCAATTTTAGTCCATTATCATCTACAAAATACGAAATATAATTTCCATTAGGTGATAATTTTAAACCTTCATATTTTTCATCTTTTATTATGTACTTATTGTTATTATATACTATAAAATGTTTTCCATCTTCTATACATATGTAACTAGAATTCTTTTTGTCATAAGATAATATAACACTTTGATTTTCTACCTTACTATATTTATGATTTTCATAATTATAAATATTATATTCTCCATCTTCATTTTTAAGTACAGCACCTTTATCTAAGTGTATTACCTCTGCCATATTATTAGAATCAACTTCATTATTATTTTCATTACACCCTAATATGAGCAGAGGCAATACAATGAAAGTAAACACACATATAACTATCCTTTTCTTTTTCAAATTCATTATTTTCCCTCATCTTAATAATTTTCTACATATAATTACTACTATTCAATTTTTTAGTGCCATATAAATATTCTTTAAATTAACACTTCTCCAGAAAAAACAAATTCAGCAGGCCCTTTCATGAATATCCCCTCTTCTAACACTTCAATTATAAGCTCTCCACCTGGAGCCTTAACAAAAATTTCTTTATCTTTATCTACTAATCCTAGTCTTTTAGATACAAGTACAGCGGCAGAACATCCTGTTCCACATGCTAAAGTTGCACCTGCGCCTCTTTCCCATGTGTTTACTATTATATGATTACTATCTACTACTTTAACAAAATTTACATTAGTTCCTTGTTTAAATAGTTTATATTTTTCAATCTTAGAACCGTCTTCCTTAACATCATATTCTTTACTGTTCTCAAATATTATTGTATGCGGAACTCCTACCAATACAGTTGTCATTTTATATATTTCTTTATCTATTTCTACATCAGTATCTATTAAAGTTTCTAAATCATTTAAAGGAATATCTTTTCCACTATAAGAACCTTTTCCCATATATACTCGCACATATTTTACTTTATTATCTTCTAATATTATTTCAATTTCTTTCACACCATCTCCAGTTTCAACCGAAAATTTAGTTTTATCTACTATTTTCTTTTCATAAATATATTTTCCAAAACATCTTATTGCATTTCCACACATATTTGCTCTTGATCCATCAGCATTTATTATTATCATTTTAGCTTCAGCAACATCTGAATTTCTAACTATAACTAATCCATCTGCTCCTATTCCAAAATGTCTATCACAAAGTTTTTTTGCTAATTTGCATTCATCTTTTATTTCAAGATTAAAATCTTCTACAAATATAAAATCATTTCCTGCACCTTGCATTTTATAAAACCTCATTTATATTCCCCCTATAGTATCTATTTAAAATATTTAAAATATTTATAATTTAAGTCACTGATTAATAATACTACTATTTTTATATGTTAACCATATTATTTTTAAATTTATTTAAAAATTCCTAACTCTTTTTTTATTCCAGCTTGATTATTGTATATAAAATTTATTTTTAATATCTTTTTACTATAAAAAATTGAATAATTGATAATACGTTCTTTTTAATGTTATACTATTCTTAATGTATTTAAGAAAGGATGACACATAATGGCATTAGATGGTATATACTTATATAATTTAGTTAATAACTTAAAAAATTCAATCATAGATTCAAAAATAGATAAAATTAACCAGCCAGAAAAAGATGAAATAATTTTAACTTTAAGAAAAGATCGTAAAAATATTAAACTTTTAATTTCTGCATCACCAAAGTTTGCTAGAATTCATTTGACAAATAGCGTTAAAGCAAATCCCATAACTGCACCAATGTATCTTATGGTTTTAAGAAAGTATATTTTAGGTGGACGAATTGTTGAATTAATCCAAAAAGATAATGATAGACTCTTAGTAATGAAAATTGAAAACAGAGATGAATTAGGATTTGATAGTATATATTCCTTAATTATAGAAATCATGGGAAGACACTCTAATATTACATTAGTTAGAGATAGAGATAATAAAGTTATGGAATCTATTAAGCATATTACTCCTAACATAAACAGCTATAGAGTTTTATATCCTGGCGTGGAATATATATATCCTCCTATTTCTAATAAGTTAAACCCATTTTCCTTTACTTATGAAGATTTTAATTCCTTCATAACAAATAATTCTATTACATTAGATAAGGATTTATATTCTAATTCATTCACTGGTATTAGCAAATTGTTATCTAATGAGTTATATTATAACATTATAAAAGAATATAATTCACCTACTCGAATAGAAATTTATGAAAATTTTAAGAATTTTGTAAGAACTCTTCCTACAAATACCTCATTCGTAATTTTTTCAGACAATAATGGAATCCTAAAAGACTACTATTGTCTTAACCTTGATTCCACTTATAATAATTATAAATCTATTTCCTATAGTGATCCAAATGTTTTAATGGATGATTTTTATAGTAAGAAGGATAAACAAGATAGATTACAAAATAAATCTACTGATCTTCAGAGATTAATTAACACTAATATTGATAGGTGTACTAAAAAATCTAATATTTTAAATGAAACTCTTAAAGAATGTAAAAAGAAAGATTCGTATAAAATAAAGGGTGATTTACTTACTTCATATATCTATAGTATAAAAAAAGGTGATAGTGAGTGTACTTTACTAAACTTTTATAATGAAAATGAAGAAGAATATATGAAAATATCCCTTGATAAAACTAAAAGTCCTTCTGAAAATATTCAACGTTATTATAAGAAATATAACAAGCTAAAAGCCTCTGAAGAACATGCTGCACTAGAGCTTGAAAAAAATAATAAAGAAATTGAATATTTAAACTCTGTTCTTACGAATATTTTAAATGTTGAAAGCTATGATGAAATTGATGAAATAAAAAACGAATTAGTAGAAACTGGTTATATACGTCACAAAAAGAAAGATAAGCAGAAAAAATCAAAAACATCAAAACCTCATCATTTTACTTCAAGTGATAATATTGATATTTATGTTGGAAAAAACAATATTCAAAATGATTATTTAAGTTTAAAATTTGCCAATAAAAATTATCTTTGGCTACACGCAAAAGACATTCCCGGCTCTCATGTTATAGTTTGTTCATTTGATGTTCCTGATAAAACACTTGAAGAAGCTGCAATTATTGCTGGCTTTTATAGTAAGGGAAAGAATGATTCTAAATTATCTATAGACTATACTAAAGTAAAAGAGCTTAAAAAACCTGTTGGTTCAAAACCTGGAATGGTCATTTATCATAAAAATAATACCATAGTCATAAACCCAAATGATTTTTATGATTTATTTAATGATTAATATTTCATACGAAATTAAATAATAAGGGCTCTAAGTTCAGATTAAACTTAGAGCCCTTATTATTTATCTAAATATATATTACCGTAAGGTAAATAATCTTTAAATATATTTTGACTAGACTTTCTTTTTAAGGTTAAAAACTACTTAAGTAAAATATTAATAAGTGCATCACCTTGATTTTTTATTTGACTATTATCAAAATATTGATAATAATAACATTTTATTTTTCCATTATATAATTTTCTATTTTTAGTTGATTTTATTCCAAAAACTTTTTCAAACTGTTCAAAAGATGTTAAAATATTGAAATCCCATCCACTTAATTTTTCTTTTATATGCCCCATATGCTTATAAAGTCTATCCAAAGCTTCCTTTTCACCGATTCTCTCTCCATATGGTGGATTAGATACTATGAATCCATGTTTTTTAGAAGTTGAAAATTCCATAAAATCTCTCTTTTGAAACTCTATATATTGATCTACACCTGCTTTTTTTGCATTTTCCATAGCAACTTTTAAAGTTCTATAATCTATATCATAACCTATAAGCTTAATATCTTTATGTTTTTCTGCATTTCTCGCACCTTCTCTGACCATTTCAAAGGTTTTTGAATCCATAGTCGGCCAAGTTTCGCATACAAACTCTCTATTTACTCCTGGTGCTATATTTAAAGCAATAAGAGCTGCTTCAATTAAAATAGTGCCCGAACCACAAAATGGATCTACAAGTTCAAAATCATCATTGTATCGTGAAAGTAAAAGCATTGATGCTGCTAATGTTTCTTTTAGAGGAGCTATTCCTGCATGTTCTCTATACCCTCTTTTATGTAAACCAGCTCCACTAGTATCTATTGTAAGTGTAACAACATCCTTTAAAATAGCAACTTCTATTTTATATACTGGTCCATCTTCACTAAATGTTTCAATTCCATAACTTTCACTCATACTTGTAATAATCGCTTTTTTAACTATTGATTGACAATCCGGAACACTATATAAAGTGGACTTTATACTTTTTCCCACAACATGCATTACACCATTTTTAGGTATAATTTTGCTCCATTCTACATTCTTAGTACCTTGAAACAATTCTTCAAAAGATCTAGCTTCAAATTCTGCCATTTTTATTAGCACTCTTTCAGCAGTTCTTAAATGAACATTTGCAATGGCAATATCCATTTCATCGCCTTCAAAAGTTACTTTTCCATTTTCTATTTTTAAATCTTCATATCCTAATGCTCTTAATTCCTTTGCTGTAATACTTTCTATTCCAAAAGTACTTGTTGCAATTAAGTCATACACCATCTTTTTTCTCCTTACGATTATATTAGATTAGTTATTAATATAAATTTTTACTGATTCTTCATCATCAGTTTCATTCAATTTAACTGCTATAAGCTCACTTTTTGAAGTTGGAATATTTTTCCCTACATAATCTGCCCTTATAGGAAGTTCCTTATGTCCTCTATCAATAAGTACTGCAAGCTGTATAACCTTAGGCCTATCAACATCCATTATTGCATCTATTGCTGCCCTTACAGTTCTACAGGTATATAACACATCATCTACTATTATAACTTTCTTATTTTTAATTTCCACTCCAAGCTCTGAATCCTTTACTTTAGGTACTCCTTCTTGTTCACTTAAATCATCTCTATATAAGGTTATATCAACATATCCAACAGGAACTTCTTTTCCTTCAATTCCTTTAATATATTCTGATAATCTTTGTGCTATAGGATATCCCCTTGTTTTTATTCCTAATAATACCACATCATCTATTCCCTTATTTCTTTCAATTATCTCATGTGATATTCTTATAAGAGTTCTATTAATAGCTTTTTCATCTAGTAAGATAGCCTTCAATTCCATTGTTTTCCTCCATAAATTTTTCTACTCATCTCTTAATTTTTTGATTATCTTTTGAAAATATTCCGGTAAGTCACTATTAAATTCTATATATTCATTACTAGTTGGATGTATAAATCCAAGACTTTTAGCATGAAGCATTTGGCCATTTAGTTTAAACCTTTGTTTTTTAAACCCATATAAAGGATCACCAACTAAAGGAAAGCCTATGGATGACATATGAACTCTTATTTGATGAGTTCTACCCGTCTCTAATATACATTTAATTAATGTATAACCATTATATCGTTCTAAAACTTCATAATGAGTTACTGCATGTCTTCCATCTTCGACTATACCCATTTTCAATCTATCCTTTTTATTACGTCCAATTGGTTTATCTATTGTTCCTCTATCATTTTTAAGTCTACCTTCAATTAACGCATAATATTCTCTTTTCATTGAATGATCTTTTAGTTGCTTCGAAAGCTTATTATGTGCTTCATCATTTTTTGCTACAACTAATACTCCTGATGTATCTTTATCTATTCTATGGACTATTCCAGGTCTTATCACTCCATTTATGCTAGACAAATCATCACAATGAAATAATAATGCATTAACCAATGTTCCATTATAATTTCCTGGTGCCGGGTGAACAACCATTCCCTGTTCTTTATTTACAACAATAATATCCTTATCTTCATATAAAATATCTACAGGTATATCTTCTGCTTCAACTCTAAGTGTTTCTGGTTCTGGTAATTCTAATTCTATATTATCAAAAGCCTTTACTTTATAATTGCTTTTAGGTATTTTATTATTGACTGTTATTTTCCCTTTTTCAATAAGACCTTGAATAAAAGATCTTGATTTTTCTTCAAGTATATCACTTAAATATTTATCTATTCTTGCACCTTCATTTTTTTCATCTACTGTCAATAAAGTTTTTTCCATAATTAATCCTCATCTTGCATATATTCTTAAACATTATAATATAATAATATATAATTTACAATGTACTGAAATTTATTAAGTTTATGCATAAAAATGTAATTTAAAAAAGAGGGGATTAAATCTCTCCCCCTCTTTTATCATTTTAATAAATACAAAATAATATAAATAATTTCTTAATTAAAACTAATCATTTTTATTGTCTGCAAAAAAACTTTTTATTTCATTTAATTCTTCATTTAATTCTTCTAAAGACATTGTATTTTCAAGATTTCTTTCCTTTTCTTCTAAAGCTTCTTCATTAATTGAATCAGCTGCAACCTCTTCAAAAGTGTCACTTGAATAATTTGCTACACTTTCTTCTACTTCGTCTTGAGAATATTCATCAATTCTATCCCCGATATTATAATTCTTAATAAAATCCTTTTCTAAATCATCAAAAGTTTCCATTTGAGTATTCATAAAGTTTCTATACTTTGCTCTAAATTTTATGAATTCTTGTTTTACTTTTTCATATTCATCGTTTATTTGAATAACATCATTATGCGCTTTATCTAAAACTTTTTGAGCTGTTTCATTTGCATTCTTAACCATTAATTCAGCTTCTTTTTTTGCTGAACTCTTTGCTTGTTCTGCTGCATTTTGTGCTAATAACAAAGTATTTTGAATTGTAGTTTCAATTTTTGAATAATATTCGATCTTTTCATTTAAATTAGCAAGCTTTTCTTTTAAGTTAGAATTTTCTTTATAGATTTCTTCATAATTTTCTACTACTTCATCTAAAAATTCATCCACTTCTTCAGCATTATATCCTCTTAACCCTTTTCTAAACTCTTTATTGTTTATGTCCATTGGTGTTAGTTTCATGTTATCACCTCTACTATGTATATTTTTTAACAACTACTTTTAGCTTCCCACTTTTACTTGTACCAACAATACTTCCAACAATAAACTTACCAGTTTTTCGTATTGTTATTCTTTCCTCACTTTTTAGTTCATAACTTTTGTCTCTTATCTTAGCATAATCTATTAAAATTTGTCCTTGGTCTATTAAACTTTGAGCTTTAGCTCTTGATATGTTACATAACTTTGATACTACTCCATCAATTCTTAAAGAAGAAACCATAATGATTTCTTCTTCAAAATTTACATGTGGAAGAAGTGACATATCTTCTATAATATCAACTTTACATGTTGATTTCCCTATTTTATCTATATTATAAATAATAAAATCTTCAATTTCTTCATGTATTGCAACATAACAGCTATTTTCTTTTACAAATAAATCTCCTATTTTGTTTCTCTCAATTCCGAGTCCTAATATTCCACCCAAATAATCTCTATGCGTTAATGTAGAAAATTTAGATTTATTAGTTATCTTAATTAATTTCATAGGAAAATCTACATTATAAACATTATTAAAAGCAATCATTCTTCTTTCAGCTTCTTCAAAAATGCCACAATTCTCTACTTTTATGCTTTTACTTTGAAAATTTTTTTCGAACCATTTCCATACGTTTGGTGTATAGAAATTTTTTCCAAAAACAGGTATATCTTTTTCTTTTGCTAAGATATATTTTTCATACAAATTGATTACTTCTTCTTTTTCTTCACCAAAGCTTTTAGTTATTAATTCTCTTACCATAAAAACATAACTAAAATACGAATAATTATTTCTCTTACAAAACTAAGTACAAATAAAGCTATAATTGGTGAAAAATCTATTGGTGAACCTTGAAAAAGTCTATCTTGTAGCACTCTAAAAGGTTCTAAAATAGGATAAGTTATTTTAGAAATTACATCTATAAATTTAGTATATCTAAGTTGTGGGATCCAGGATGCTATACATTCTATTAATATGGCAAGTTGAATTATATTAAATGCTGCATCTATTAATCTAATTATTATGCTTATCATTCTACCTCCTATTTGGACCAATTAAATAATGCCTTTGTACTTAATTCATTTTTCAATTCATTTGTTACCTCTACATTGGAAGGTGAAAGAAGGTATACACCTTTTTCTATTTGTTGCACTTCTCCTCCTAGGGCATAACAAGAACCACTAATGAAATCCAATAATCTTTGTGCTATTTTAAATTCAAGAATTGTAGTATTAACTAAGACTATTCTTCTATTCTTTAATGCATCGCATATTTCCATTGCTTCTTCATAATCAGATGGTTTAGTTATTGTTACTTTTACAGCTGATGATGTGTGAATATTTACTACTTTATTGTTTTTCTTATTTGTTATAACTGGTTCAACTGAGTTATCTTCATCCATCTCTTCATCTTCATATTCTTCATCTTCAAAATCATCATAATCCTCATAATCTTCAAACCCTAGTATAGACTTAACTTTTGATAATACATTACTCATTCTTTTCTCCTCCTACATTATAATTTCTTTCCCCAAAAATTCCCGTTCCAACTCTTACAAGGTTAGATCCTTCTTCAATGGCCGTCATATAATCATTTGTCATACCCATTGATAATATATCCATAGAAATATTTTTGAATGTTTTAGTTTTTAAATTTTCAAATATTTCTTTAGTTCGTTTAAAATAATACCTATTACTTTCTTCATTGCCTTTAGGAATAATAACCATAATTCCTTTTACTAAAATATGATTACATTTTTCTATTGCTTCAATAAATTCATCTAAATTTTCTTCTAAAATTCCACTTTTACTTTCTTCTCTTCCAATATTAATCTGAATTAAAGTATTTACTGTTTTTTCATTTTTTCCATATACTTTTTCTATTTCATCTAACAATTTAATACTATCCAATGAATGTATCAAATGTACTTTATCCACTAAGTATTTAACTTTATTGGTTTGCAAGTGACCAATTAAGTGCCACTTTACATCTTTGTGAAACTTTTCTTCCTTCTCCAACAGTTCTTGTACTTTATTTTCTCCAAATTCACGCATACCTGCCGCATATGCCTCTTCTAAGGCTTCTATTGGCTTAGTTTTTGAAACAGCCAACAATTTTACATTAGCTGGAATTTTTAATTTTATTTCTTCAATATTTTCTTTAATTCCCATTGTCAACACCTTTTCTGCTATTCCTTTCATTACCTCAATATGTTTATATTCTCTATAAGTATTGGATTTCCTTCAAGGTCTATGAATAAATTTTATTTTTATTTTTGAATTTCATTTCTCTCCATGTACTTTATTATTCCATTTGAACTAGTTGCAGGCATTGTAATCTTATTTCTAGTTTCAATATCAACAGATAATTTTCTAATTATAAGTTGCTTAATATGGCTTCCATCCTCCATTATAGCTGCTTTTAATTTTTCAGGATCACCAATCACATAAATATTAAAAGGTGCATATTCCATACTTCCATCTTCAAATCCGATAAATGCCCAATTGCATATTACACCAGACCACGGAATGACTCTATGATTGTTTACACTTATAGCCTCTGCCCCTGCATTTCTCAATTCATTTAAAATTAATGCCATATCACTATCATGTAAAAGTTTGTTGTTTATTTCATCAGTACCTTCTTCACTATAGCTTGCATATCCATCATCAATTTTCAATATAATTCCAGGTCCTTCAACTTGACTTACTCCAGTAAATAATCCGTAATCCATTATCTGATTTTTCATATCTTCTAAAACTTTTTCATTTTGCTCATCTTCTCGCATATATCTATTTATTGTTACTTTCATTTCTATATTATCTTCTTTTATATTTCCAATATCTTTATACAGATTATTTCGTTCTTCAATTGCTTTTTGATATTGAGCTGAACTGAGTTGTGTATATGGTGATCGTATTCTCTCAAAATTAAAATTCATAGATATTAAAATTCCTAAAATAACTGCTGCAATAAAAACAAAGAATGAACTACTTTTTTTTATCATTCCTGTTTCACCTCAGTCTTAGCTTTGTCTCTTTTAATTTTTAATCTTTCTATAAGAACTCTTCTTATAGTGGCAAAATTTTCAAATATTCTCCCACCCAATACAATAACTGCTGCAATATATATTGGTATTCCAAGTTTATCACCTAAATAAGCAAGTGATGCTGCTAATAGTGCGTTACCAAAAAAACCTGATACAAAAATATCAGCTTGAAATTTTTTTGATAAGTTTGCTCTAATTGCTCCAAATACTGAATCTAAACACGCCAATATTGCAATTGACATATATGGTGAAAAACGTTCTGGTATATTAACATCAATTACAAACCCTAATATAATTCCTATTAACAATCCTACTACTGCAATCAACTCAAATCGCTCCTATTCCTTTACTGATTTAATAAATTCATTTTTTAAAGCTACAGTTGTTTTTCCTATGTTGAGATCATCTTCTAGTTTTAATTCAGCATTATAATTAGAAAGTGCTCCATATTCTAGTGAGCCTGGAAATCCTATACCAACTTCCATTCTATTTTTATCCCCAATCGCTTTGATTTCTATTTTTTCCTTCGGATAAACTCTTCCTGTCGAACCGATTGCAATACCATTCCCTGCAGTCTTTATTCCAGTTTGCGGCGTTATTCTTATATCGTTTATTGAGATTGCTTCTGCACCTGAGTACCAAAGTAAATTAACAATATGAACAAGTTCCGATTCACTTAAATCCCTACTGTTTCCACCTGCATTAGATGAAAATATCGATGTCTTTGGTGCTATTGTAAGTATAATTCCCGGCCCTTTTACATCAACTATACCTAAATGCATTCTTGCAGTATCTAATTGATTTTTAATTTCAGCTGCCAAGCCACTTTCTTCTGCTGCTGAGTCTTCTATCTGTTTAAGTTCATCTGATAACTGTGTGTTAGTAACTAGTAACTCTTCTCTTTCTTTTTTTAATGCTTCTATTTCAGATATTATATCTGCTGAATCATAATTTGAAACATTTGCCTGACTATTTTTAGATGATAAAATTTTAAATTGATATGTTAACAAAAATCCTAAAAAGCAGCAAATAATTGCTATAAATATTTGTGACTTAGATACTTTCATGCTATCTTACCTTTCAAATTTCTAATTATGTTTAACAATATATATATACTTCAAAATTAACCTTAACAATTAAAATATAGTTAATCTTTCTAATATATTCTTTACTACATCTATTCACTATAATATATAGGAGATCCTTCAAATCCGACATCTACATAACCTTTTTTTATTCCAATAGTTGGATCTTCAATAATATGCAACAGTTTATTCATTTTATCCGGCAAATTTTCATCATTACCTAGTTTTCCTTCAATTGCTCCAATATATACTTTTATATTCATAAGATCAAATAAATCAATTGAATTAATATCAAATTCTGTTGGATTAATTTCTATCATTTTGGAAAATGATTTTAAAATATTAAATATTCTTCCATCTTCTATTCCACACTGACCTAAAGTTGGATTATCAATCGTTACTCCATCAAGTTTAACTAAAGTTCTATTTTCTATATTAGCATTATCCTCTAATATCATTAGGTCGTCACTCAATACATATATTTTTTCATTCATCTCTACATAATATATTGCTTTTTTTTCTGTTAATGTTATATTAACTTGTTTAGGATATAAATTCTTAATCTTTACATCTTCTACATAAGCATTACTCTTAGCCTCAGATATTATATGTTCTTTATCAATAAACAATATATTTTGCCCTATCAAGTATTCTGTCTTTTCTTTTACGTCTTCGCCACTCATAGCTGGATTACCTAAAATGGCCACTTTTTTAATAAGAAAAAAATCAGATTTGCATGCAAATATGCCAAAGCCAATTGCTATAAAAAATAATAAAAATAAAATTTTTACTATAATCATCTTATTTTTTCTCTTTCTAATATATTTATTGATCTTTTTTGCCATAACCATCCCTATTTCCATTTATTTTATTTCTATATTTTTCATATATAATCATACCACTTTAATTATATATTTTCACTAAAATTTAAATAAAAAACACAGAATAGTATGCATTTTCAATGCTTCTATTCTGTATTTTTGCAATTTTATTTCTTTGATGCAATTTTATTTCTTTAAGAATCCTTCTTTACCTTCCATCTGACGTGATATATTCAAAAGTATTCCCATAGCAGTCATATTTATAACAAGCGAACTTCCTCCATAACTTATAAATGGCAGTGGAACACCTGTAACAGGCATTGACCCTGTGACAACGGCAATATTTATAAGAGACTGAACTGCAATTACTGATGTTAACCCAATAGCAAGTAAGCTTCCATAAACATCTTTTGCCTTCATTGCAACCATTATTCCTCGCCAAACAAAGAATACAAACAAAATAATTATAAGAAGACATCCTATAAGCCCTAATTCTTCTCCTATTATAGAAAATATAAAATCATTATGTGGCTCTGGCATATACAAAGTTTTTTGTCTTGATTGGCCAAGTCCAAGTCCTGTTAGCCCTCCTGCACCTAATGCATAGAATGATTGAATAAGCTGATATCCATCTCCTGTTGGATCTTGCCACGGATTTGTAAAATTCATAAGTCTTCTCATTCTATAAGGTTCTAATATAGTAAAAGCAACAGCAGCAGCCACTAATGCTGGTGCTACATATCCAAAAAGATGTTTAATTCTTCCCCCTGCAGCAAAAAGCATAACAAATGTAACTATCATTATTACTGATGCTATACTTAAACTTTTCTGTGCAAGTACTAATGCTGCATATATACCTGCTATTCCAAGATAAGGAACAATTCCTTTCATAAAGTCTTTAATTCCTTCTCCTTTTGCTTCAAGACCAGAAGCTAAAAATAATACAACTGTATATTTTGCAAGTTCAGACGGCTGGAAACTAAAGGGTCCAAGTTTTATCCAGCGTTGCGCTCCATTTACGCTTGGAAATAAATAAACCATTAATAATAACGGAACTGTAACTATCATTATTAATCTAGTATATCTCTTTATCTTATGATAATCAAAAGACATCATAAAACACATAGTAAAGATTCCTATAGGAACCCACATTAGCTGCCTTTTTAAGTAAAACATACTATCATTATTTTTAAACATCGCATAATATGAACTAGCTGAATATACCATTACTACACCAATAGCTAGTAATAATATTACAGTATAGAATATACCATAGTCTATTTCCCCCATCTTATTTCTGGATTTTTTTGTTCTCATACATAAATCCTCCAATTAATTTTTAAATTGCTATAAACCCAATAACACATAAAACTGCAGTAATAGTTGAAAATATTGTTACTATCTTTACTTCGCTCCACCCTAATTGCTCAAAATGATGATGTACTGGTGCCATTTTAAATACTCTTTTTCCTGTCAATTTAAATGAAGTCACTTGAATTATTACTGACAATGTTTCAAACACATAAATTCCACCAACAATTATTATAAATAATTCCATTTTAAGCATTAATGCCATAGTACCTATTGCTCCACCAAGAGCTAATGATCCTGTATCTCCCATAAAGATCTTAGCTGGAAATGCGTTAAACTTTAAGAATCCAATTAATGCTCCAATAAGTGCTAATGAAAATGTAGTTATAGATAAGTTACTTGTTCTATATCCTACTATAGCAAAAAATGTTAATACAATTATCGTAACAGATGTAGCTAATCCATCTAATCCATCTGTTAAATTTACTGCATTAGTTACAGCTGCATAATAAATTACTATAAATGGTATATAGAAGATTTTTAAATTGAGTTCAAAATTAGTAAACGGTATTAAAATCGATGTTCCCACATATTTGTATCCATACCATGCAAATACAATTGAAAATAGTAACAACAATATCATTTTTTGCATAGCTTTTAGCCCCAAATTATCTTTATGAATTATTTTTAGCATATCATCTAAAAATCCAATAAATCCAAATGCTAATAATGAATATAGCATTATCATTTCTTGTGAATTTACTTTATATCTACTGATAACAATTGTTAATGCTGTTGAAAGAAAAAATATTATTCCCCCCATCGTTGGTGTTCCTGATTTTTTTAAGTGACTCTTAGGACCATCCGTTCTTATATTTTGACCAAATTTTAATTTATGCAGTAGTGGTATAAAAATAGGTCCAAGTATAATTGAAAATATAAGTCCCATTAATAATGGTATTAATATATTCAAATTAAAAACTCCTTTAATTGCTTCCCCCATTTATTTTTCCTCCTCTGTCTATTCAAATATGTTGTTTATTTCATTAATTATTTCTTCAAATTTAGCGCTCCTTGATGCTTTAACTAAAATTACATCTTCATCTTTAATAAGTTCCTTTAATTTCCTTACTATCTCTTCTTTACTCTCTAATATCATACATACATTTTTAAAGCCTTCTTTATAACATTCTTTATATTCACCTGTTGTAAGTAAAATATCTGCTTCACTTGTTGCATATTCTCCAATTTCAGTATGTGCCTTCTTAGCATAATCACCCAGTTCACCCATTGTACCTAGTATTGCTATTTTTCTTTTTCCTGAATAATTGCCTAGTACATTAAGTGCTGCCTTCATGGAGTCTGGATTTGCATTATAAGAATCATTTATTATTGTGAAATTTTTCTTATTTATAAATTCTAATCTCATAGATGTAGCCTTAAAATTTTCAAGACCTTTCTCCATCTCCTCAAAAGTAACTCCTAAATCTATTGATATTTGTATTCCTAGTAACGCATTTAACACATTATGTTCTCCAACCATGTTTAAAACAAATCTATGTCTTTTATTATTTTTAATAACAACATCAAAGCTTGTAGTTTCACTATTTAATTCTAGGTTTTCTGCATAAAGATCGTAATTTTTATCATATCCAGTTCTTCGCAATATAAATTTTTGATTTGTATCTACAGTCTTTAGCATATCATTTTCACAATTTATTACTAGTGGGTTACTATTTTCAAAATAATCAGCTATACTCATCTTCTCTTTAAGTATATTTTCTCTAGTCTTTAAATATTCTATATGAGCTACACCTGCATTAGTTATTGCAGCAATATCTGGTCTTGCAATACTTGCTAAAGTATTTATTTCTCCAAAGTTATTCATTCCCATTTCAAGAACTGCTACATCATAATCTTTATTTAATTTTAGTATCATAAGAGGAAGACCTATGTCATTATTAAAATTACCTTGTGTTTTAAAAACTCTATACTTTCCACTTAAAAATGCTGCAACTAAATCTTTAGTTGACGTTTTTCCTGTTGATCCTGTTATACCAACAACTTTAATGCCTAATTTTTGTCTATAATATTTAGCCAAATCTCCAAGAGCTTTTTTGCTATCTCTCACTTTAATTACCACTGCTTTATTTTTAAACTCATCAGTATTAAAGTTTACTTCATCCACTATTACAAGGGATGCACCCTTTTCTATTGCCATTTTAGCATAATTATTCCCATTGAAATTTGCACCTTTAAGAGCAATAAATAAATTATCCTTCTGTATTTTTCTTGTATCTGTACAAACTTCATTAAAAGATAAATTATCTTTTTTTATTATTATCTCTCCATCAATAGCCTTAACTATTTCATCTAAGCTCAAATCCAAAACATTCACCCCATTATTTAATTCATAATTATTTCATAGAATCTAATATTTCTTTAACTACTTCTCTTTCATCAAAATGTATTGTTTTATCTTTTAAAATCTGATATGTTTCATGTCCTTTTCCCGCAATAACAATAACATCATCATTCTTTGCAATAGAAATCGCTTTTTTTATTGCTTCTTTTCTATTTTCTATTATTATATAATTATCCTTATCTAAGCCTTTCTTTATATCTTCTATAATATCCATTGGCTCTTCACTTCTTGGATTATCAGATGTTATTATTGCAATATCAGATATATCCACACCTATCTTACCCATTTGTGGTCTTTTAACTTTGTCTCTATCTCCACCACATCCAAATATAGAAATTAATTTTCCTTTAGTAAAGGCCTTTGCTGTTTCTAATATGTTTTTAAGTCCATCTGGAGTATGAGCATAATCTATTATAATTTCATAAGGTAAGTTGTATTCTCTGCAAACTCTTTCACATCTTCCTGGAACTAAAGTTTCTTCAATTCCTTGTTTAATTGAGTTTATATCTATTCCTAATTTATAGCACATAGCTATTGCCCCTAAAGAATTATATACATTATAATCTCCAGGAATATTTAATATAAATTCTTGTATTTCGTCTAATCTTACTTTAAAGTTAATACCCCTACTGCCCATAATTTCATCAAAAGCTTTAAAATCAGAAGCTTCTTTCAGTGAAAAAGAATATATACTTTCTGCATTTAATTTACTTAAATCATCAATAACTTGTTTTCCATAATTATCGTCAATATTAATTAATTTTATACGTGATCTTTCAAACAACTTAAATTTTGCATTATAATAGTTTTCAAATGTTTTATGGAAATCTAAATGGTCTCTTGTTAAATTAGTGAATATGCCACCTTCAAATTCAATTCCATAAACCCTATCTAATTCCAAAGAATGCGATGAAACTTCCATCACACAATATTCAACGCCTTTATTTACCATTTCATTAAATAATTCTTGAAGTTCTAATGATTCTGGTGTAGTCCTTTCTGTATGAATTTCTTCATTTCCAATATAATTTGCTATTGTCCCTATTAAGCCAACTTTTTTTCCAGCACATTCTAATATATCTTTTATCATAAAGGTAGTTGTTGTCTTTCCATTAGTTCCAGTAACACCAATAATCTTCATTTTTTTACTTGGGTTATTATAATAATTTGCACTCATCTTCGCTAATGCTTTTCTAGTGTCCTCTACCTTAATAACTGTAACATTCTTACTATCTATATTAACAGCATCTTGAATAACTATTATTTTTGCTCCATTTTCTATTGCTTTATCAATATATTTATGTCCATCTGTAGCAAAGCCTTTAATACATATAAAGATGTCATTTTCTATAACCTTCCTACTGTCATAATTAATACTATTTACTATAGTATTAACATTACCACATATAAGTTCATAATCTATATCTATTAAAAGATCTTTTAATTCCATAAAAATAACCTCACTCTCTTATTTTATATATCTAAAAAAATATAGCATGTGAGCATCCCACATGCTATATTTTATCTTTTGATTAATCCTCATAATCCAAGTTCAATGTAAATTTAACACTTGCGCCCTTACTTATTATTTCTCCTGGAGAAATACTTTGTTCTACTATTATACCGTCACCTTCAAATGAAGATAGTATGCCTAAGTCTTTTAATAGGGTTTGTGCATTTTCTTTACTATATCCTCTAACATCGGGCATTGCAACATTATTATTATAAGTCGCGTCGCTTCCTGTGTAAAGATTTATTTTTGATTCCTCTTTTACTGAATATCCTGGATAAGGACTCATATCTAAAACTTTTCCACCTTCACCATCAATACTAAAATTGAGCTTAGCTTCTTTTAATATCTTTTTAGCCTCATCAACTTTAAGATTTCTCACATCAGGAATAACTACGTCTCTAGATATTTGACCTATATTTTCATCTGAGAACTTATTATCCAAATAATTAAATATATCCATAAATAGATTTTTTGCATATGGAGCTGCAACCTGACCTGCATAATAAGCTCCATTACTTGGTTCATCTACTGTAATCATTATAGTTACTTTAGGATCATCTACTGGAGCCATACCAGCGAAAGATGATATATACTTACCTTCTTGATATTTTCCATTTATAGATTTCTGTGCTGTACCAGTTTTACCACCAATGTGATATCCTTCTATAAATGTACTATTACCAGATCCATACGTAACAACTCTTTCTAAATATGTTCTAAGTTCTTTTGTTTTTTCTTCACTTGCTACTGTAGTTTTTATAGGATTAAATGTTTCATCCACTATTTCTATTCCATTTTCATCTTCATGAGTTACTTCTTTCATTACATGAGGTTCAATAAGAGTTCCTCCATTTGCAAGAGCATTTAACGCAGCCATATATTGTACTGAATTAATGGTATTAGTGTGACCAAAAGATATTGTAGCTAAATCTGCTTCTGATACATTTTCAAATTTCTTTACAATTCCTGAAGCTTCTCCAGGCAGATCTATCCCACTTGTTTTTCCAAAACCAAATTTATTTATATATTCATATAATTTTTCTTTACCTATCATTTGACCTAATTGAATGAATGCAACATTACAAGAATTCTGTATAATTTCAGGAAATAATTGCGATCCATGTCCTTGTGTTCTCCAACATTTTGGATGTATGCCACCTACTGAAATTGACCCACCACAGAAAAATGTACTGTTTTCATTAACAATACCTTCCTCAAGAGCAGCAATTGCAGTAATTACCTTAAATATAGAACCTGGTTCAAATGTGTCATTTACAAGCCTGTTTCTCCACATTTTTTGAATTTGTTCACTTTTATTAGCACCATCAAAGTCTTCATATCCTTCATAGGGTTCATTTGGGTCAAAATCCGGTTTATTAACCATAGCAAGTATCTCTCCTGTATGTGGATCCATAACAAGTACTGACACTGCTTTTGCCATATTATCTTCATAAGCTTGTTTTGCTGCTTTTTCAGCAAAATATTGTATATTCTCATCTATTGTAAGCGTCACATCTTTACCATTTATAGGTGCTGTAAATTGTGATATTGTGTAGGGTAAATCATTATTATTCTTATCAAGTTCAGTGATCTTCATACCAGGAATTCCAGATAAATATGAATTATATTGAAGTTCTACACCTGTAAGACCTGTTCCATCAATATTTGTGCTTCCTAGTACATGTGATAAAAAATTATTATTAGGATAATATCTTTTTGTATCTGGAGACACCAATACTCCACTGATATTTAATTCTTTAACATTATCCGCCTGCTCTTTTTCTATTCTTCTTATAAGTGTAGCTGATCCAGCTGCTGCACCACTTGGTAATTTAGTTTCTAGTTTATCTTTTACTTTATCTACCTCTAAATCTAGTGCCTTTGCAATAACTGGTGCTATATCATCATTTGTTAATTCCTCTTTTCCCGGAGAGACAGTTATACCTATACTGTTGAGTTCTTTAATTCTATCTTCTGTAAGATCACGTTTTAAATATGACCTTATTGAATTTAAATCAAAATCCACTCTATAGACATTGGCAGATACAGCAAGTTCTTTTCCATTTCTATCTAAAATTTTACCTCTAATAGCATCTATTTTTACTTCACTTGTCCATTGTTCTTCTGCTCTTGCAGCATAATCTTGTCTTTTTATAGTCATTATATAAGTTAGTCTAATAGTTAATATAGCAAAAATAAATGTTAAAAATAGAATTACCACACTCATTCTTTGTCTCATTTTTGCTCTATCTTTATAATTATTCCTTTTCAACTTTCTTCCCCCATCTATTTTTCTATAGATAGCTTAATTCCTTTTATGTGAAGCAGTTAAATATACTAATTATTATTTATTAAAGCCAAATATTTTTGTAATTATTCCGCCTTTATCTTCTTTCTTATTTTCTTCATTACTGTCTTCATCTTGAACACTCTCAAAATAGTTTTTAGAAAAATCTAATTTAACAGAGTCTTCTTTCCCTGGCATAACCATTGAAATCCTTGCTTCTGCACTTTCTTGTATATTACTTAATGAAGAAAATTTTAATATTTTAACTTTTAATGCTTCATTTTCTTCTTCCATTTTGTTAATTTCAATATTTAAGTGACGTACCTGTTTTTGCATGTTGTAAACTCTACTGTCACCTAAAATTGTTACACATCCAAAACATAAAATCACCCCTGCCACACTAAGGATATATCGTCTATCATTTTTCTTTTTAACTTTTAACTTCTTTTCTTGTTTTACCTTATGTGTTTCTTTATATTTTCTGCTTGGATTTTGTACACTAGTTTTTCGTGATGGGTTTGTTGCTGTACTACCTTTTATATAATCATATTCTCCTCTTCCCATTTTATTCACATCCCTACTACAATAAACATAATAATTTAAAAATTTAATATTTTTTTAAATCTTTTCTAGTATTCTAACTTTTGCACTTCTACTTCTTGGATTTTCTTCAATCTCTTTTTCTGTAGGAGATACTCCTTTTCTTGTAAGTACTTTTACTGTCGGCTTTTTGCCACATGCACACATAGGAAATTCTCTAGGGCAAGTACATGGATTTTCCAATTCTCTATATTTTAGCTTAACAATTCTATCTTCTAAAGAATGGAATGTTATTATTACCATTCTTCCACCTTTATTTAATCTTTTCACACCATCTTCTATTGTTTTATTTAGTATTTGTAGCTCTGAATTTACCTCTATTCTAATTGCCTGAAAGGTTCTTTTTGCCGGATGTGGCCCTTCTCTTCTTGCTTTGGCCGGAATAGCATTTTTAATTATTTCAACTAATTCTAGAGTAGTTTCTATAGGTTTTATACTTCGAGCATTCACTATAAAATTAGCTATTCTTTTGGCAAACTTTTCTTCTCCATACTCTCTGATAATCTTATATAATTTTTCCTCACTATAATTATTTATAATATCATATGCTGAAAAATCATTATCTCTATTCATTCTCATATCCAGTGGTGCATCTTTCATATAACTAAATCCTCTTGATGCTTCATCAAGCTGATATGAAGAAACTCCTAAATCCATCAAAATCCCATCTACTTTTTCAATTTCTAAATCATCTAAAATACTATCTATATTATAAAAATTGTTGTGAACATATTTAACATTTTCATAATTTTTTAATCTTTCTTTAGCTGCTTTTAAAGCATCTTTATCCTGATCTATTCCAATTAGTATTCCTTTTTTTGATAGGTTCTTCAATATATGTGAAGAATGGCCTGCTCCACCTAATGTACAGTCAACATAAATTCCACCTTCTTTTATACTTAGACCTTCTATACATTCATTTAATAGAACTGATACGTGCTTAAATTCCATAATAAAAACTCCTTATATTCCTAAATCATTCATTTTTTCTGCAATAGAGTCAAAATCAATACTTGACTCATTGTACTTATCCCACTTTTCTTTACTCCAAATTTCTATTCTAGATAATACTCCTATACTTACTATGTCCTTTTCTATGCCTGCATATTCTTTTAAATTTTGTGGGATTACACCTCTACACTGCTTATCTAACTCTATTTCACAAGCTCCAGAAAAAAAGAATCTAACAAAAGCTCTAGCATCTTTATTGGTCAAAGGTAAGGTTTTTAATTTATCTTCTAAAATTTTCCATCCTTGAAGCGGGTACACATACAAACAACCATCTAACCCTTTAGTAATGACAAACTTATTTCCAAGTCCATCTCTAAGCTTCACTGGTACAATTATTCTGTTTTTAGTATCTAATGCATGTTGATATTCACCAAAAAACATACCCATCAGCTCCACTTCTAATACTAAAATGGTTTTCAACTCTATTTCCATCCACTTTACACCACTTCTAACCACTTTACTTAATTAGTATTCTATTTATTTTAGTAATCTCCTTCTTTTTTATGAAAAAATTTAAGTTAATTTTAATATTGCAAGCAAAAAGAGATATATGTATTATGTATCTTATAAAATACATAATCATATATCTCTTTAATTTAGTTCAAAATTTTCTTATTAATCTCTAAGTGTTGCGCCTAATTTATATTCTAAAGATTTTAATATCTTATCATGAACTTTATTAACATCTTTATCCGTTAATGTTTTATTTTCATCTCTATATGCAATTGCATAAGCTATACTCTTTTTGCCATCTGGAATTTGTTTTCCTTTATATATATCAAATAACTCTACTTTTTCAACTATATTCCCGCCTGCTTTTCTTATACAATCTTCAATTTCTTGAACTAGAACAGCATCTTCTACAAGAAGTGCAATATCTCTTGTTACAGCTGGGAATTTAGGTAATGCTTTGTATTTTCTATCCATGTCAGCTGCTTCATATAAAGCATCTAAATCAATTTGTGCTACATAACATTCAGTATCAATACCATAATTTTCAGAAACATCTGGATGAATTTCACCTAAAATTCCAATATTCTTTCCTCTAACAACTAATTTTGCAGTTTTACCTGGATGATAACTTGGATCTTCACTTTCGCGAATATATTTAGCATTCTTTACTCCAAGGCCTTCTGTAATATTTTCAACAGCTCCCTTAAGATCTAAATAATCACAATCTCCATACATACCAATTGTTAAAATATTCTTTTCTGTTGGAAGTTTATCTTCTTCACTACTTGGAATATATATTTTACCCATTTCAAATAATCTTGCATACGAATTATTTCTTGAGTAATTTCTTCCTAAGCATTCCATCATTGATGGTAATGTTGTAGTTCTCATAACACTATAGTCTTCACCTAATGGGTTTTTAATCTTAACCACATTTCTAAGTTCACTATCCTTTGGAAGGCTTATTTTATCAAATACTTTAGGTGATACGAAAGAATAACTTATAGCTTGATTCAAGCCACTACCTGTTGCAAATAATACAACTTTTTCATCTAAAAGACCTTTTTTATATCTTGGTTCTCTTTCAGTTGAAATCTTAAATATTGTAGTTGGTATAATATCATATCCATAAATTCTTGCAATTTCTTCAGCTATATCTTCTTTTATAGCAATGTCTACTCTAAAAGTTGAAGCAGTAACAATTAAATTATCTCCATCAATTTCAGTAAATAAATCAACACTATCTAAGCATCTTTTCATTTCTTCTATAGATATATCAGTTCCTAAGAATCTATTAACCCACTTAGAATCAACAACAACTTTTCCTGCTTCTTTTTTATTGTTATAAATATCTATTGTGCCTTCCATAACTTCTCCAGCACCTAATTCACATATTAAAGCACATGCTCTATCAATTGCTAACTGAGCAAGGTTTGGATCTATTTCTTTTTCAAATCTTGCCGAAGCTTCTGTTCTTAAGTTTAACTTCTTAGAATTAACTCTAATATTAGTTCCATCAAAGTTTGCACATTCAAAAACAACTTCTGTTGTGTCATCTTTAATTTCTGAGTTTAATCCTCCCATTATTCCTGCAAGACCTATTGTTCTATTTCCATCTTTTATACAAAGAACATTATTATCTAAGGTTCTTTCAATTTCATCTAATGTAGTAAACTTTTCTCCATCTTCTGCTCTTTCAACTACTATTTTGTTATTTGTAAGTTCTCTCTTATCAAATGCATGCATTGGTTCACCAATTTCAAGCATTACGAAATTAGTAATATCAACAATATTATTTATTGGCCTTACACCTGCTTCAAGAAGTCTTTCTTGCATCCAACTTGGTGATGGAGCTATTTTAACGTTTTTTACTCCTCTTGCCATATATCTATAGCAAAGATCATCCTTAACTTCGACAGTTAATTCATCACTTATATTTGTAGCGCATGATGTTTTATATTCTAAACTCGGCATTTTATAAGTAGTTCTAAGTGCTGCAGCAGATTCTCTTGCCATACCAACCATGCTCAAGCAATCTGGTCTATTTGAAGTTATATCAAAATCTAATATAGCCTTATTTAATCCTAAAATTTCTTTAATATCAACTCCAAGCTCTGTGTCTCCTGGTAATATCATTAATCCATGAACTGGCTCATCCCCTGCAATTCCAAGTTCCTCTTCAGAACAGAACATACCATTTGATACTTCACCTCTAAGCTTACCCTTCTTTATTTTTGTTCCATCAGCTAAAGTTGAACCATGAAGTGCTACTGGTACTACATCTTGTTCTTTCATATTTGTAGCTGCTGTTACTATTTGGATTTCTTCACTTCCAATATCAACTTGACAGATGCTTAATTTTTCAGCATCTGGATGTTTTTCAATCTTTGTAATCTTTCCTGTAACCACTTTATCAATTGTATCACCTTGAACTATTACTTCTTCAAGTTGAGAACCTGTTAAAGTTAATTTATCACCTAATTCTTTAGGACTTACATTTATATCAACATAATCTTGTAACCAAGTAAATGGTACTTTCATTTTTTATCCTCCTTTATTTTAATGTACAAATGACTTTATTTTCATGTACATTATATTTAGTGTCAAATTGAAATCTATTTAAATAAGATAATAATTTAAAACTGATTTAAGAATCTCATATCACTTTCATATAATAATCTTATATCATCGATACCATACTTAAGCATAACCATTCTATCTACACCAAATCCAAAAGCAAATCCACTATAAACTTCAGGATCTATTCCACAATTTCTCAAAACATTTGGATGAACCATACCACATCCTAAAAGTTCTATCCATCCACTGTTCTTACACACTCTACAACCTTCTCCACCACACACAAAGCATGTAGCATCCATTTCCGCTGAAGGTTCTGTAAATGGGAAGTGATGTGGCCTAAATTTAGTTTGAACCTTATCTCCAAACATCTTTTTAGCAAACAACTCCAAAGTTCCTTTTAAATCTGCAAAAGTAACCCCTTTATCAATAACCAATCCTTCCATTTGATAGAATATAGGTGAATGAGTAGCATCTACTGCATCTGATCTATAAACTTTACCTGGCGATATCATCTTTATTGGTGGAGTTTGTTTTTCCATTGTTCTAATTTGAATTGGTGAAGTTTGAGTTCTTAAAACTATATTTTCATTAATATAGAAAGTATCTTGTTCACTTCTAGCCGGATGATTCTTTGGAATATTTAAAGCCTCAAAATTATAATGATCAAGTTCTACTTCTGGGCCTTCTTCTACTGTAAATCCCATAGAGATAAAGATTTCTTCCATCTTTTGAAGAGTTAAGTCAAGAGGATGTCTCTTTCCTATAACTTTTTTCTTTCCTGGAAGTGAAATATCTATAGTTTCATTAGAAAGCTTATCTTTTTTTTCCTTTTCCTTTATCGAAGTTACTATTTCATCAAGTTTTGCTTCTATTATTGCTTTAGCTTCATTAACAAGTTTACCAACTATAGGTCTTTCTTCTGGTGATACTTGACCCATACCTCTTAATATTGTAGTTAGTTCTCCTTTTTTTCCTAAGAACTTAACTCTTACTTCTTCTAAATCGCTGCTATTTTTAGCATCTTCAATTTTCTTCAATGCAAGTTCTTGCAATTCTTTAAGTTTTTCTTTCATTATTTTTCTCCTTTCAAGTAAGTTCAATTTAATATAAATAGTAATTATTATAATTTTGCATAAAAAAATCATCCCTCCATACAGAAAGGGACGAATTATCCGCGTTACCACCCTAATTGGTTCTCTTTTTAAGATTAACCCAACTTAATTTAATTAACGACTTTTTTGCCGCCAGCCACTACTATTATTTCACGACCGGAACTCCTGAGGGAACTTCAACATTACTTTATTTAAGAAGGCTTACAGTCTATGACCTTCTCTCCCTTAAAACTCTATAATATCTACTTTTCTCATTCAACGTTTTTAATATGCAATTAATACAATTTATTATACAGATAAATCCTGAAAATATCAATATATTTTTAAATGATTTTTCTAATAATAGTAAATAACAAATAAAAAATACACAAAAGTGTATTTTTTATTTGCTCTCAATTTTCTCTTGTCTAACTTTTTCATACATTATTATCGAACTAGCAACTGCGACATTCAACGATTCTGCATTACCAGGCATAGGTATTTTCACCTTTGTATCTGCTAATTCATAAACCTCATCACTTACACCATTACCTTCATTTCCAACAGTTAATACTACTTTCCCTTTTAAATCTTCTTCATAAAAATCTTTATCTGTGTCTAATGATGTTACAACTATTTTAAAATCTTTTTCTTTCAAAGATTTAATTAAAGATAAGTTATCATCATCATAAACAACTGGCAAATAAAATAATGATCCCATAGTAGCTCTTACAGTTTTATCATTATATATATCCACAGTTCCTTTTGTAAGTATAATTCCATCAACACCTGCTGCATGCGCAGTTCTAATTATTGTACCAAGGTTTCCTGGATCCTGAACCTTATCACATAATAAATAGAAACTTCCGTCATCCTTTAATATATTGTCTTTCATACTTGCAACAGCAACTATTCCTTGCGGCTGTTCTGTTGAAATCAATTCTTTAAATAAGCTATCACTCATCAAATAAATTTTTATACTTGAATTTAAATACTTTCCAATATATGTATCCATTTTTTCATTATCTTCTTTAGTTACAATTAAATATTCAATTGGAAGGTTTGCTTTAAATGCTTCTTCAACTAGTCTAAACCCCTCAATTATATATTTATTATTTTTATTTCTATTTTTTCTTTCCTTAAGCTTTTTAGTTTCCTTAAATAAATTATTATCCTTACTTTCTATAAAAATCAAAATCGCACCTCTATTTATTTTAGTCTTGATATCTTATTTTCAAACTTACGTAAATTATTAATGCTACCAAGAGCAACTATTACATCTCGTTCTTTTATAACATCTTCAGCTGAAGGTGATACATTTACTTTTTCTGCTCCTTTTATAGCAACTACATTTATTCCATATTTTTTTCTCATTTGCAGTTCTTTTAATGATTTATTAAACCATTCTTCTATTGCTTCTATTTCTAAAATACTATATTCAGAGGATAGCTCTATATAATCTAAAATGTTTGAAGAAACTAAATTATGCGCAACTCTTATTCCCATATCTTTTTCTGGCATTATAACTTTGTCTGCACCTATTTTAGTTAAGATCTTTGCATACAATTCATTATTAGCTTTTGCTATTATGTGTTTTATATCAAGTTCTTTTAAAATAAGTGTAGTCATTACACTTGCTTGAAGATTAGATCCTATAGTAACCACTGCTACATCAAAATTGCTTACACCTAACGTTTTTAAGACACCTTCATCTGTTGAATCCAGTTGCACAGCATGAGTTACATAATCTGAAATTTCTTGAACTTTTTCTTCATCTTTATCAATTGCTAATACATCATGACCTAATTCATATATTTTTTTTGCTATTGAAGACCCAAATCTACCTAAACCTATAATAAGAAATTGTTTTTTGGCCATTCAAATCACTCCCTTATCCGATTAGTATTTTTCCTTCTGGATATTTATATCCTGTTCTCTTCTTTCTATTAATTATAGCAAATAATACTGTTAATGGACCAACTCTTCCAATATACATACTTATCATTAATAATATCTTGCTAAATGTTCCTATTTCTTGTGTTACACCTGTACTAAGACCAGCTGTTCCAAAAGCTGATGTTGCTTCATAAAATAAATTTATAAATGATTGCTCTGGCTCATTAATTGTTAAAAATAATGTAACACCAATAACCCACATAATTCCAACAAATACTATTGTAAATGACTTATAAACAGTTTCTTTTGAAAATCTTCTTCCAAATGCTTCTGTGTCTTCTCTTCCTGTCAATACACATATCACAGTAAGGACTAATATTCCAATTGTTGTTGTTTTTAAACCACCAGCAGTTGACCCTGGTGATCCTCCAATAAACATTAACATTATTGTAAGAAGCTTTCCCGCCATTGTCATTCCATCTGTAGAAATACTATTAAATCCTGCAGTTCTTGGAGTAACTGCTGCAAAATAAGCATTAACTATTTTATCTTTTATATTCATCATTCCAATAGTTTCTGGATTTTTATACTCAAAATATAACATCAATATGGTTCCCATTATAATTAAAGTTGCTGTTACTACTAAAACTATTTTAGAATTTATTGATAATTTTTTTCTTCTTTTATAATTATGTATTTCTAAGGCAACAGTAAATCCCAATCCACCTATAATTATTAATAAACTTATCGTTAAAAGAACAATCGAATTATTGGCATAACTAGTTAAACTGCTAAAATTCCCATTCAAATCAAATCCTGCATTGCAAAAAGCAGATACAGAGTGAAATATACTATAAAAAATTCCTTTACCTATTCCAAATTGAGGTATAAATTGAGTTGATAAGATGAATGCACCCGCTAATTGTACAATTACTGTAAAACTCATCACATATTGTACCATCTTTATGATACCTTCTATTTTAAATGTATTCATTGCTTCCTGCATTACAAGTCTATCTCTAAGAGTTATTTTTTTTCCCAGGAGAACAGCTATAAAAGTAGTCAATGACATAAATCCCAATCCACCAATTTCAATTAACAGTAAAATAACACATTGTCCAAACACACTCCAATACGTACCAGTATCCATTGTTATAAGCCCTGTAACACACACTGCTGATGTCGATGTAAATAGCGAATCCAGAAAATCTGTATATTGACCATCAGCTGATGATATAGGCAAACTTAATATACAACCACCAACTAATATAACCACACAAAATCCTAATGCTAGTATTTGAACTGGATGTAATCTAAATTTCTTTATACTCCTTTTCATATATAAACCACCTTCAGGCTAATAAACCCTAATAAAAATAGATATAATAGTTACATTACTATTATACCTAATTGTATTACTTCTATTATATAATTTTTAAATAAATATAAAGAAAATGCGACCTAAGTCGCATTTTAATTAAGCATTTAAAGCTTTTTTAGCTACTGCTACTAAATCAGCAAATGCTTTTGGATCATTGATAGCTATTTCAGATAACATTTTTCTGTTAATGTTAACTTCAGCAACTTTTAATCCGTTCATGAACTTAGAATAAGACATCTCGTTCATTCTAGCTGCTGCGTTAATTCTAGCGATCCATAATGATCTGTAATCTCTCTTCTTGTTCTTTCTTCCAACATATGCATTTCTTAATGCTCTTATTACTGATTCGTTAGCAGTTTTATATAACTTACTTTTTCCACCGTAATATCCTTTTGCAAGTTTTAAAACTTTTTTATGATTTTTACGAGCGTTCTTTGCTCTCTTTACTCTTGCCATTACTTAAACCTCCTGTACCAACTCTATCTTATAGGTATGGTAATAATTTCTTAATTACTTTAGCTTCTGATTTTGAAACATATCCAGTTTTTCTAAGATTTCTCTTAGTTTTTGAGCTCTTCTTTGTTAATATATGACTCTTGAAAGCTTTAGCTCTCTTAAGCTTTCCTGTACCTGTCTTCTTGAATCTTTTTGCTGCACCTCTATGGCTTTTCATTTTTGGCATGATAAAATCCTCCTCTCAAGTTATGCCTTTTTAGGCCCTAAAACTACTGTCATATTTCTACCTTCTCTTTTAGGTCTTTTTTCTACTAGGCAGACATCTTCTAATTTAGCAATAAAGTTATCAAGGATTTTTTGACCCATATGGCCTAATTCCATTTCTCTTCCTCTAAATCTAACAGTAATTTTTACTTTATCTCCATCTAATAGGAACTTTCTTGCATTTTTTGCCTTTATGTCAATATCATGTTCCTCAATAGTTAGACTTACTCTAATTTCTTTAATACTTACTACTTTTTGTTTTTTCTTAGCTTCTTTTTCTTTTTTTGATTGCTCATATACATATTTACCAAAGTCCATAATCTTACAAACTGGTGGTTTTGCATTAGGAGAAATCATGACTAAATCTAAGTCTTTTTCTTCAGCAATTTTTCTTGCTTCAGCTGCGGAAATAACACCTAATGGTTCTCCATCGCTGTCAACTACTCTAAGTTCTTTTTCTCTAATTTGTTCATTGATAGAATAATCTTTACTAATTTTTTTTCACCTCCGAAAAATATCTACACATAATAAAAAAAGACGGCCATATAGCCGTCATCTCAATCAAAATAAATGCATAGACACATAACCTCTACTAGCAATGTTTAAACGCTGTAGGGTGAGAAACGGCTGTTTCTTCTTAACGAATATGAGTATAACATCATTATTTATATATGTCAACATTTTTTATTATATTCTTAATCTGCATACACTCATCACATTTATTGCAGTATCTTACTTTATCACCAAATACGTTTTTGATTGTTTCTAAGAATTCTTTATTATCACAATTTTCTCCGCCATGAATTACTATACTCTCTGGCGAACTCGTTATAAGTCCACTTATTAGTATATCTTCAATGTTTACTTCTAAATCTCTTTCATCACCTGTTAATTCCTTTAAAAAATCTTTATATAAGTTTTTTCCGTTCTTATCTTCTACTACATATTTATTATCTTCATTAATGATAATATTTACTTCATCTATCTTGCATTCCTGTATCTCAACAAAATATTTTAGTAGCCTTACAAATTCATTGTATTCTTTTTCTATCATATACATTTCAATTACTTTATCTATTATTTCCTCAATATCTTTGCGTAATTTTCTCATTCTAAATGCTATAAAACCATCAATATTTATTTCTTGCTTTTCATTTATACATTCATGAATCTTATCTACTATTGAAGTTATTCTATTTAAACAATATACACTGCCTTCTTTTTCATCTACATCTGCACAATTTAATACCTTTATTACTTCATCTTCAACTTCTAATATTTCACTTTGTTTTAAGAAAAAATAATTATCAGTTAGAAATTCAAACATTTCCTTTTTTCTATAGTTTTCAATAACTATTTTATATAAAATATTACTCACATAAATATTAATAATTTCTTTTATCTTTTCATCATAATAATTATCTTCGCATATTATTTTAATTATGTGTGTCTTGCCTTCTATACTTTCTACAAGACCTATTAAAATATTTCTTTTCTTAAGTTTCTCTCTTAGCTCTATTAAATTTTTTGAAAAAGATAAATCTTCATTATAAGCTAATTTTAAAATAAGCATGGATTTCACTCCCTTCTTAATATTAGTATGTATAACTTTCTTTGTTATATCTCCTAACAAACCATATGAAATATACTTTTTTATTTCTTATAAATAAATATAATTTATTGACAATAATTTATATAAGAATGAAAATATATTTGTTGTTACTTTTTAATAAAATAAATAATAAGGAGTTTATTAATGTATTGTTTTGTTGATTATAGAATTAGTGATGAAGAATTATTAAATCTTTCTAAATTAAATTTAAATACAATATTAGTACCAAAATGTAACTTAGTGTATCAAGCCATTAACGGTCACCCTGATATTCAATTGAATGTTTTAAAAAATAATAGTGATAATAAGCTAATAATACATAAAGACATAGATAACAATTTTAAAAGTTTTTTACTTCATAACAACATAAAATATATTGTTTCAAAAAATACTTTGTCTAATACATATCCAGGAGATATTTTTTTAAATGCTTTAATAGGATCTACATATTTTATTCATAATACAAAATATACAGATAGCAACCTTCTTAAGTCTCAAGATTCTAAAATAGTTATTTCTGTACCTCAAGGATATACAAAATGTTCTATCTTACCAGTAAGAGAAAATGCATTAATAACTAGTGATAAAGGCATTTTTAATATTTTAAAAAATTATAATTTCGATATTTTATTAGTACCTCCTGGTGATATATTGTTACCATACTTGAATTATGGCTTTATAGGTGGTGTTGGTGGAATGATTTCAGACAATAAAATGGCTTTCTTTGGTGACTTATCCTACTATCAATATGGAACCGATGTAAAAAATTTCTTGTTTAAATATGATGTCGAAGCAATTCCCTTAAAAAAAGGAAAGCTTATAGATAGGGGGAGTTTGCTTACTCTTTAATCACGTCCTTATATAATATGATTTCTCCTCCTGTGTGTTACCGTGAAAAATAAAATGCATAAAGTATAATTTAAAAATTCTTACTTTGTTTATGTAGACAATATATTTCTACTTATTTTTCTTAATTTTTAAGTTTTAAGTTTTAATTCTTAAATTACTTTTATAATTTTAATCACAACTTTCTATTTAATGAATAGATTATAATTATAAAAAAACATGAGTAAGGCACTATAGCCAAGAGGTAAGGCAGAGGTCTGCAAAACCTTTATCCCCCAGTTCAAATCTGGGTGGTGCCTCCATAAGAAAGGCCAGTAGACTTGGGTGTTTCCCTTGCCTACTGGCTTTCTTATTTTATATGTTTTTAGTTTTCTTTACCAATTGGACACTTTTAATTTACTACTTAATAAATATAAAAATTATTAATTTATTCTAAATTAATAAAATATAGAAAATATAAAAGGCTAGTAAACAAAGCAATCACTTCATTTACCAGCTCTTTATTGTTATGCTATCTTATCATATTTATGGCTATATGTATAAATTTCACTTTAAATCATATATAAAATAAACTTCTATTTATCATTCTCCTATTGTTCTTCTTACTGCTTCTATCACTCTTTCATTTCTGAATGGTTTAACAATGAAATCTTTAGCACCTGCTTTTATAGCACTAACAACTACATCTTCTTGTCCCATTGCTGAACACATAATCACATTTGCATTCGCATCATTTTCTATAATCCCAATTAATGCATTAACTCCATCTAATTCAGGCATAGTTATATCCATTAATGTTAAGTCTGGTTTTAATTGTTTATGCTTTTCCACAGCTATTCTTCCATTTTCAGCTTCGCCTACTACTTCATATCCATTTTCAGTTAAAATTTCCCTCAGCATATTTCTCATGAACATAGTGTCATCACATACTAAAATTTTTTTATTCATTTTTTCCTCCTAATGAATAGGCAAAGTCAATAAAAAAGAGTTTTATGCATTTTGACATCAACAAACTCTTATCTAAATGCAACTGGCTGCCATCTTTTCAGAAAAGGCCCTTTAGTTTTGCGTCACAGCTTTTCAACTGCTTTGCCCAATATTTTTTAATTTCTATGATAATACAATGCTATATTACCACTAAATTATACATTTTTTCAAGTATTTTTTTTCAATTTTTCATTTTTTTTACATTCATTGGTATCTTTAATAATTACAATAATGATTTTTCTCAATATCTATTTCTAATTAGATTCCTTTTAATCACTTAATACTTCCAATTCCTCTAAGTAAATACAATGCTTTATGGTATTATTTTTTACAGCCTCTATACATTCTTCATAATTCATCCACATTACTTCCTCAACTTCTTCTCTCTGAAGTTCTAATTTTTTTATATCAATGTCATTTCTCTTTATTCGATAAACTCTTGTTACCTGATTATCTTTAAATAATTTTCCATGAAAAATATCACTATATGATATTCTTCTTATTAAACGTAAATCCAATTCTTCTGAAGATACCTCTATTCCCAATTCTTCTTTAAGTTCTCTAAGCGCTGACTCTAGATATCCTGATCCTGCTGGAATATGCCCTGCTGATGATATATCATAACACCCCGGATTAGAATCCTTATTTTTACTGCGTTTTTGCAGCAATACATCTAATCCACCTTTATTATTATCCCTAACAATCCATACATGCGAAGTCCTATGTAAATCCCCATCTTCATGTACCTTACTTCTTTCTTTTATAGCACCTGTAGGTTCTCCATTTACATCAACAATATCAAACATTTCCATTAACATTTCCTCCCAAAATATTTTCATACATACTGACTACTCAAATAAATTAAACGTATATATAATAGGAATCAAAACAGCTACAACCTTACCTAAAAATTTTCTATTAATATAATTAAGAAAAAGTAAAAATGGCACCAGTACAACTATTAAAGGTATTAATTCATAATAATCTAATATTATTGATTTGTACTTTAATAAGCTTCCAATCTGAAATGTCATTATTAAAAACGCCATCATACCAAAAAATAAATATGCAATCCTATTACTCCACATCACTCTAAATCTAATACCTTTAATTTCTTTTAATTCTAAAATATCTTTATTATTTTTTCTAACTAATTTCCTATTTGCCATTAATACTTTCCTTTCGTCTTTGTCTTGCTCATTTAGTCTAAAACTAAATTAGATATTTTCTCCAATATCACTCACCATTTACTTCCACATCCTAAAAATAATGAATAATCCAAGACTTCATCTTTCATCTCTTTTTTCTGTATCCCATTTAGCATCTTCTTCATCAAAATACATTTTTATAATACGCTCCTTTATCTAATACTCTCCTTTATCCGTTTACTATTAACTTTTCACATTTGAATGATATAAATCTTTAAACTATAAATTACTTTCTAACACCTCATTAAAACTTCCTTGTTCTTTTACAATTCTATATAATTAATTATAACATTATTTCCAGAATCCATATTTTTAATTTTTACTGTATTACTTTTCACCTCATCTTCTCCAATAAGAATTACATTTTTAACACCTATTTTATCTGCATAATTCATTTTTTTCTTTAACGTATCATCTTCAAAATATATTGAAATTCCACACCCCTTTTTTTCTAATTTTTTCATTATATCAGTACAATATTTTATCGTATCTCCTATTGGAATAATTAAATAATCAAGCTTATTTCTCACATTATAATTATCAATAAAGCCTATTTCCTTTAATACAAAAAATAATCTCGTTATTCCTATAGAAATTCCAACTCCAGGTAGTATATTATCTGTATAATTCTCTGCCAAATTATCATATCTTCCTCCTGAGCAAATAGAGCCATAATTCTTATTTTGAGTTAATAGTGTTTCAAAAACAGTTCCTGTATAATAATCTAAGCCTCTTATAATTTTTAAATTAATTATAAAGCTATTATCATCTACATTCAAAATATTGAGCATTTCTTTAACCTTTTTTAATTCTGAAATACCTTCTATGAAATAATTATTTTTTATATCAAGTTTTGAAAGCTGTTCTATTATTTCATTATTAGTCCCATTAATGTCTAATATATTATTTAAAACTTCACTTTTCCTACCACCTATTAATTCCTTCAATTCATCTGTAAATTTCAATTTTCCAATCTTATCATATTTATCAATCAATGTCATCACTGCTAAAGCATTATCTATATTTAATTCCTCTAATGCTCCTTTTAATATTTTTCTATTACTTATTTGAAACTTATACTGTGATAATCCTATTTCCTTAAATGCTTTATCTACTAGACTTATAACCCAAGCATCATTATTTATGCTAAGTTTTTCTTTTCCTATTACATCAACATCACATTGATAAAATTCTCTATACCTCCCCCTTTGATTTCTTTCACCTCTATATACTTTTCCAAATTGATACCTTTTAAAAGGAAAGTTCAACTTATCATAGTATTGAGCTACAAATCTCGCAAACGGAACAGTCAAATCAAATCTTAATGCCAAATTATTCTTTCCCTTTTGGAAACTATAAACTTGCTTTTCTGTCTCTCCTCCTGATTTTGCAAGCAGTACTTCTGCTTTTTCTATTATTGGAGTATCCATTGCTAAACACCCATTTTTCTCATAGACATCCAAAATCTTATTTACAATATCATTAAATTTTTCCTGTTCATTAGGTAATAGCTCCATAAATCCTGATAGTATACTTGGCTTAATTAAATTTTTATTCATAATAATCTTCACTCCTATATTAACCTTATTTTTATATAACAAAAAAACCATGCAGGCAAATATCCCACATGGCTTAATAAATTATGATTACACTTAATTTATCATTCCTAGAGATACAAGCCTACGCTGATAGACTTGTATCTGCTTTAAGCAAACCAAGTCTCTAGTAATGATGATGTATTAAATTCAAATTAATAATAAGTGTATTCATAATAATCCTCCTAAATTTGTATTTATTGTTATTATATATTTTATTTTTTTATAATTCAATATAAATTTCCTATTTAATTTTTTCTTCTATCACTATATTTCCATACGTTTGTACATATTTTTTAATATCTTCATAATCTAAAAAATGAGCTTTAAACATTTCTGAATTTTCCTCACACTGAACAGTTAATTGCTTGTAACTCATAAACATTCCACTTTCACTCTTTATATTTTTTATTTTATTGAAGCAAATATTTTTTCATTACTTAAATTCACTCCTTAGTATTGAATAAACAGCACAATCACATATTCCAGTATTGTTTTTATCACCTTTACGCTTAATACCTTCAAGCTGTAACCCGCATTTTTTCATAACTTCTCCTGATGCTGGATTATTAGTATCATGCCTAGCTTCAATTCTATTAACATCAATTTCCTTAAAGAAAAATTCAATTAATGCTTTAAACGCTTCTGTTACTATACCTTTATTCCAATATCTTTTCCCAATACAATATCCAATTTCAACACTTTTTATGTCTTCTGATAAATGCACAACACCAATACTGCCAATTGCTTCTTTTATATCTTTTAATTCAATACACCATTGATAATTTTTTTCACATTCTGCTTCACTTTCCCATAGCTTACATATAGATTTTGATACTTCAATATTAGTATGAGTTTGCCATGTTAAAAATTTAGTAACTTCATTATCACTTGCCCAATTCCTGTACATATTTTCTGCATCACTAATCTTAAATTTTCTAAGTACTAATCTTTCTGTTTCAATAGTTTTTGTTCCCAAATGCTTCATTTTCCACCACTTCCCAACTCATAAATAAACTATTTTTCCATTTAATTTTACATTCACTTTAAATGTACTTCTTGTATAGCTACTATAAATATATTGTTATAATTATATCAAACAACTATAATTTTTCCACTTAAATTATCCTTAAATCTCCAATATGAACATCTCATAACTTTAATAAATAATTAAATCATAATTACAATACAGCAATTTTGTACAATAGAATTACCACCTTTCAAATTATAATATTATCAAACAATATTTTGAAAGGTGGCAAACTTATGAAAAACAATATTTTATTTGAGCAATTTATTAATGGTAAATTATCTTTACCGAATAATGAAATCTCTTTTGGGAGCATTCCTTGGTCTAAACATCCTACTTTTGAAGGTGTTGAATTAAAGCACATAATAACTTCAAAAGATACAAATAATTTATTTTAGGCTTACTCATATTTAATACTCCTCTATTAAATATACCTATTATGTATATTAATGTTTTCTCATTCAAAAACATTCTTCTTAATACTTTAATTTTATATTAACAATTTCAGACTTACTACCAATCCTCATTCTAGGTCCCCACGTTCCAACTCCGCTTGAAACGATAATATTAGTATTTTTAACCTTTAAATATCCATAATCATTCAAGAAGATACTATTAGTAATTAAATTACCCGGAAACAATTGCCCTTTATGAGTATGACCACAAAGAAGCAAATCAATATTATTATCAGCAGCTTCATTTATATTTGATGGCTGATGATCAAGCATAATTATAGGCTTATCACTATCAACATTTTTAAGTACCGAGTTTATATCTTTTCTTTTGTTTCCTTGTTCACCTATTGGTGAAAAATCTTTTCTGCCTACAACTGTAAATTCATCTTCTATATCTATGAATTCATCTTGAAGCAATTTAATATCTGCTTTTTGAAAAAATCCAATCATTTTTTCAAACGAACTTCCTGCATCATGATTTCCAAGTGCTGCATAAGTTCCATATTTACTATTTAACTTCTTAAATGCACTTTCTATTTTTTCAATATCTTCTACTGCATAGTAATCTCCATCGAATACATCTCCAGAAATTAAAATAATGTCTGGTTTTAATTTATTTATCTTTTCTGATATTTCTTCAATTTCTTTGTATGCAATTATATCTCCAATATGGATATCAGAAACCATAACTATATTTAATTCTTTATTAACTTTTTGTTTTCTACTTATCGTTACATCATAATTTACTATCTGAATGTTTTTAGCATTATAATTTCCATACAAAATAAGAGCAAATACCATTCCAAAAATTACAGCACCACTTATAATCAAAACTTTAGGATTATTTAAAATCTTTTCTTTAAATAGTTTTGTATTTCTAAATATTATTCTTATAATGTCAAGCACTATAAAAATCATTAAAAGATATACAAAAGTACCCATATAATATCCACTTATTATTTTAACTATTTTAGTCAGTTTAAACCTTGGTGCAGCATTTCCAATAAATATGCATAATGCACATAAAATATATACAATCCAAAATATATTCTTATTTATTTTTGGAAAAATAATACTCATCCATAGTAAAATTTTTTTTCCAACATAGAAATTTAATATTACATATAATAATAATGTTATTATTATAAAAATCACGATTCACATCACCTGCTTCAGTTTATTTGTTTTATATTATCATAAATAAAAAATTTTACAAAACACATTTTGTCTAAAAACAAACATATCAACCTATTTTTCTAATATATTCAATTTCAATCAATAACTCCATCAAATTCTTCTATATCAATAAATCCACACATTTCTTCTTCCTTATCTCTTTCCTTCATTTCTCCAATAGCTTCTATATATTCATATTCCTCTTGCTCTGCATCAACAAGAATGGATATTCCTTCAACTTCATTTGGATTAATTATTATTGGTGCCTTATATCCTTTAGTTACTTGTGAAATGTCACTATATTCTTGTTTGAATATAAAATTTTTCTTTAATTCTTCTTGTGTATTTTCATATAATTCATCATTTAATCGGGAATTATTTTGCCTCTTTTCTCCTGTTGTACTAACTAAGATTTCTTTATTACATTTGTTTATATTTTTCTCATTATTTAAGTTGTTATTCTCACTATTGTATAGTTCTTCCTTGATTTCATTACATTGTTTTATATTCTTATTATTATACAAGCTTATGTTTTCACAATTACGCTCATCTTTCTTTTTATCTGTAGATTCTTTTGATTCTTTGTGTTTCTTTTTTATTGTATTTTTATTTTGATTTCTACTCTCTTTTTGTCTTATTGGCTTAGTATCTTCTTCCTTTTTGGCTGTTTTATCTTTAACATCTTTATTTTTAATTCCTTGATGTTTTGCAAAATTCTTAACTATAATAACATTATTATCCATAAGATCCATCATTTCAAGCTCCATAAGTACACAAAGTGCTAATCTCACTTCACTTTCTTCTCTATTAAATTCAATAGCTAAAGTTTCAACTGTATAAGGTTTAGTACTTGATAAGTATAGCTGGCCTTCCCTATCTACTTTTCCTGCAAGTGTTATGCTTCTAAACCATACATAATTAATAAGATCTCTTTCTTCCATTCTATCTATCATTTTAAATTTAGTATCCTCAAACATATCTGTTCTTACCTTAATACTTTTTC
>SVCF01000003.1:78339-114486 GCA_015058475.1 Clostridium butyricum
ATCTCTTTCTTCCATTCTATCTATCATTTTAAATTTAGTATCCTCAAACATATCTGTTCTTACCTTAATACTTTTTCTGATCATTTAAAACCATCTCCTCAAATTATATTTACATCTTGTATATATGATTAAGATGAAAAAATGGTAAGGTTTTTTTAAAAAAATTTCCCACAAAATTTCTTTAAAATATATATTTATATGCGTAACTATCTGTTTAAATATCAAAATAATCTATGTATAAACAAAAATAAGCTATAATACCAAATATAAATTTAGTATTATAACTTAGTAGTTTTATGAATATAGAATTTAATTTCTTAATATTATAAATAAATATTTAATAAAAAAGTTTCCTAAATTTATAAACTTAATATATATTCTAAAACAGGACCCTTCTTATTAATATAATCATCAATAGAAATTTCAATTATTTTATTATAATTATTAAATTATTTCCATTATAAATTTTGAAAAGTAAAATTCACATTGGTACATTGATAAACTCGTATTTTGTCTATAATAACTCAAACTAAACATTAATTACATACTTTTGCAAGTGCTTCTTCTAGAGAAAATGCTTTTTCTACTATGAAATATTTCATAAATTCTTTCGTAAACATATCTATTTCACCTTCAATAGGATTAGTTTCTTCTACTATAAATACAACTTTTGTGCAATCTGTTTTATCCATTGCAGGTAAAAATTCGTTTACTGCCCATTCCACATCTTCTTTTTCATCTTCAAATCCATTTCTTGCATCACATATAAAATTACTTCCTTTATGTTCATTTAATAATTTTAATGCATACATAATTGGATTTCTATAATCATCCTTGCAGCAAAACTTTTTCCATACTAGAAATACCACATTTTCCTTTTCTAAATAATTTACTTCACAAAATTCTGAATTAAACATATTAACACCTTCCTTAATTAAAGACTTAACTTATTATAACATAAAAAATATAAATTCATCCAAAATTACCCTTAAGTTCTTTACAACTTCTTTTAACTTACTATACAATATTTATATAAACTATATAGATATATAAATCTAATCATGATTTTCTTTTAAAGCATTATAATAATATAAAATTCATCATTAAGGAGACACACATATGTATAACATCACCAAAATACAACTAGAAGAACTATATAATACTCGTGATTTAGGCGGTTTTAAAAGCTTAGATGGAAGAAAAATACGTCCACATAAATTAATAAGAAGTGGTGAATTATATAATTTATCACAAAATGATAAGAAAACATTATTAAATGAATATAACTTAAAAACAATTATAGATTTTCGTACAGAAACTGAAAGAAATGAAAAACCAGACCCAATTTTAAATGGAGTAAATGTAATTCTAAATCCAATATTACAGGAAAAAACACTGGGAATTACAAAAGAAAACAATTCACAAACAGATTCAAATTCAATACTTTTAGAATCTATAGATAAATCTAATTTTGATGGTGAAAAATATATGATGAATATATATAAAAGCATAATTTGTGATGAATTTTCACTAAAGCAATATAGAAATTTTTTTGATATATTACTTGATATGAATGATGGAGCCATATTATGGCACTGCAGTGCTGGAAAAGATCGTGTTGGTGTTGGAACAGCACTACTTTTAAGTGCATTAGATATTCCACAAGAAGTTATAATCCAAGATTATTTAATGGTTAATGAGTTCACAAAAAAGCAAATAGATTCTTTAGTTAATATAATTTCACATAAGGTTACAAATATTAATGATATCTCACAAATACAAGCAATATTTATGGTTAAAAAAAGTTATATTCAATCTGTTTTTAATACTATCGATGCTAATTTCGGTTCTATGAAAAACTTTCTAGAAATTAAGATGAATTTATCTTCTGAAAAAATTAATGCTTTAAAAGAAAGATACTTAGAATAGATATTCTAATCAAATTAACATCCTAAAAGTTAATTTATAAAAATTTAAGTTATCAGTAACAAAACATATTAATATTTCATAGAATACAAAATAAGCATTAGATAATAGCTTTCCTATAATGTTATTTACTATGCTTTTCTTCTTTAACTTTACCCCTTTATTTATATAAAAAGGCTGTTTATTTAAAATAAATTTAAGTAAACAGCCTTCTAAACATTTTTCTATTTATTTAATAACTTACCTATATCTTCTTTAGCAAATGCATATTTCTTATTACAGAAATTGCAAACTATTTCTTCTTCTTTGCCTTCACTATATAAGTTTTCTAATTCAGTTTTTCCTATTGAAATTAGAGCCTTTTCAACTCTTTCTCTTGAACAATCACATTTATATTCTGGCTTAATAGATTCTAATATTTTTAAATCCATTCCATCAAAAATGTATTCCATTATTTCTTCAATAGTTTTTCCTTCACTTATCATGGTTGTTATTGGTGGAATTTCTTGAAGTCTATAAGTTATAACATCTGCAAGAAGCTCATCTGCACCTGGCATCATTTGCACAATAAAACCACCTGCACATTTTATTGATAAATCCTTATCTACTAATACTCCAAGTGATACAGCTGATGGAGTTTGCTCTGAAACTGTAAAATAGAATGCAAAGTCATCACCTATTTCTCCTGTTTGTATTGGAACTTGACCAATATATGGATCTTTCATCCCTAAATCCTTTATAACATATAATAAGCCGTTAGTTCCTATAGCTCCGCCAACATCTAACTTTCCCTTTTCATTTAATGGTCTGTCTATATATGGATTACCTATAAATCCCTTTATTGTACAGTCACTATGAGCTGTTACAGTAATTCCATTAATTTCTCCACCACCATTTATTTTTAATGTGACTAATTCCTTTTCACTTTTTAATGTACTTCCAATCAAAGCACCTGCAGTCATCATTCTTCCAAATGCTGCACTTGCAACGGGAGTACAATCATGTATTTTTGTACCTTCATTAACTAAATTAGTTGTTATACCACCAATTATTCTAACCATTCCATCTTTTGCAGTAGCTTTAATAATTTTATCTTCCATAATTATTCCCATCTCCTAAAATGTAGTTTATTTTTTTAAAGCATAAAGTATTCGCTCACTTTGAGAATTTGGTTTTAAATCTGAATATCCACAGAATTTTCCTATTATATTAAATCCTATTTTCTCTATAATACCTTCAATTTCCTTTTCTCTATACGCTCTTTCAAAATGTTCTTCTTCAAATCTTTCATAAAGATCATTTTCATTTTTAACAAAGAAAGTTAAAAACATATTTAATATATCTTCCTCAAAAGTATTCTCCCATGTATAAAATACATCCTCGCTGCTATATGTATAAATATTATTTCCCATTACTTCTGACAATTTATAATAGGAATTAATATCAAATATAAATATCCCATCATCTTTTAAATGATTGTATACATTTTTAAAATAATTAAATAGATCTTCATCTTCTGTTATATAATTTGTTGAATCTAAAACAGAGGTTATAAGATTAAATTTATGATTCAGACTCAATTCACTCATGTCCTGACATATAACCTTAGCCTTTATTTTATTTTGTTTAAACTTTTCAAAAGCTATATTTAACATATCACTAGACAAGTCTACAGCATACATATTTTTAAAGTGTTTCCCAATTCTTACACCCACATTACCTGTCCCACATGCTAAATCTAAATAATCTTCAAATTCTATATTATTTTCATTACTTAAATTTATAATTTTTTGAGAAATTTCATCATAATTAATATCCTCATATATTAATTCATCATATATATTGGCAAATTCTTTATAAGCCATTTTATAAATCACGCCCTTAAATTATATAATATACTATTTTCATCTAGTATATTATATCTTAAATTCATACTTAGTCAATTATTTAAAGGTCTTTGATTTATTTTATGTTCATTTATCTATTCTTTTTTTCTTCCTAAAATCTCATCATTAGATGGAATTTTAAGTTCTTTTTTTCTTTTAGTCATAAGACCACCAATACGACCTGTTTCTTCTGCTGAAAGCCCTCCCCAACCTTCTTTAAAAACTTTTTCTCCAAGCCCTAGTTCTTCTGCTATCTCATATTTAATTTTTTCTCGCATTTTCTCTACTTCTGTAAGCTCTTTATTTCCTTTTATTTTTGATTTTATTATTTTCTTTAATGGTGTATTACTCACTTTTAACGCCTCCACATATAAAAATTTTCATGTCTATATTTTTATTATTACCTTATAATATTCTTACTATTCTATATATTTTTTATAAACTTTATTAATTAAATTCTTTTAGATATTATATCTATTTGAAATTCATTCTATTCAATTTTATATCTATTATTTTGATAAATTTTTATATAATATAATAATTTTTTTAAACTTATTTCCTCTATTGACTTGATATTTCTTCAATATTTAACTATAGTATTTATATGTATATATTGTAATAATAATATTTCAGCATTATTATTTACTATATAATATAAAAATAAATTATTATTTAATTAGGAGGGATTATTGTGTATAATGTCGCAATAGTTGGGGCTACTGGAAATGTAGGAAGAAAATTTTTAGAAATCTTAGAACAAAGAGACTTTCCAGTAAAAAATTTATATCTTTTTGCATCAAAGAGATCAGCAGGAACTACTTTACCATTCAAAGGAAAAGATTATGTTGTTGAGGAAACTTGTGAAGCAAATATAAAAGATAAAAAAATAGACTATGCACTTTTTTCAGCAGGCGGAGATGCAAGTAAAGAATTTGCACCTATATTCGCACAATACGGTGCTGTAGCAATTGATAACAGTAGTGCTTGGAGAATGGATCCTGATGTACCATTAGTTGTACCAGAAGTTAATCCAGAAGATATTAAACTTCATACTAAGAAAGGTATTATTGCAAATCCAAACTGTTCAACAATTCAAGCTATGCCAATAATGAAAGCCTTAAATGACAAATATGGTATAAAAAGAATTGTATATTCTACTTATCAAGCAGTATCTGGTGCAGGAATACAAGGTATTAAAGATTTAGAAGATGGAATTAAAGGTGTTCCACCTAAAAAATTCCCATATCCTATAGCTGGTAATGTATTACCTCATATAGATGTTTTCCTTGAAGATGGTTATACTAAAGAAGAAGAAAAAATGATTAAAGAAACAAGAAAAATTCTTCATGAGCCAGACTTAAGAGTAACAGCTACTACTGCTAGAGTTCCTGTTTTAAACTCTCACAGTGAAAGCATAAATGTTGAATTAAATAGTGAATTTGAAATTGAAGATATATTTGAATTATTAAGAAACACTGAAGGTGTAACTGTATATGATGATACTAAGGAATTAAAATATCCAACTGCACTTGATGTTACTGGTAAAGATGATGTATATGTTGGAAGAATCAGAAGAGATTTTAGTGTTGATAATGGATTAAACTTATGGGTTGTTGGTGATAATATAAGAAAAGGCGCAGCTCTTAACGCTATCCAAATCGCAGAAAAGATGATTGCACAAGATAAATAATTTTTTTACAAGGAAGTGATATAATATATCACTTCCTTAATACTAGCAATTAAACAATTTATAATGGAGGAATTAGAATGTCATTATTCAAGGGTTCTGGTGTTGCCATAGTTACACCTTTTACTGAAACTGGTGTAAATTACGAAAAACTACGAACTTTATTAGAATGGCACATTTCTGAAGGAACTGATGCCATAATTATTTGTGGTACAACTGGTGAAGCAACCACAATGACAGAAGAAGAAAAAAAGAACACTATTAAATTTACAGTTGATGTAGTAAACAAAAGAATTCCTGTAATTGCGGGTACTGGTTCAAACTGTACTGCTTCTGCAATAGCTATGAGTAAATATGCAGAAAGTGTTGGTGTTGATGGATTGCTTGTTATTACTCCTTATTATAATAAGACCACTCAAGCTGGCCTTATAAAACATTTTAAGGCTATAAATGATGAAGTTAACACCCCTATAATTCTTTATAATGTTCCTTCGCGAACAGGTGTTAATATTATGCCAACTACTCTACTTGAGTTATGCAAACTTGACAATGTTACAGCTATAAAAGAAGCTAGTGGAAATATAAGTCAAATCACTCAAATTAAAGCTTTATGTAGAGATAAAATAGATATATATTCTGGAAATGATGATCAAATCGTGTCTATAATGTCCCTTGGCGGAATTGGAGTTATTTCTGTTTTAGCTAATATAATTCCAAAAACAGTTCATAATATGGTTATGAATTGCTTGAATAATAAATTTAAAGAAGCTTTAGATATCCAACTGGATACTTTATCTTTAACAAATACCCTATTTATAGAAACAAATCCTATACCAATTAAAACAGCAATGAATTTAATGAAACTTGAAGTTGGACCTTTAAGACTTCCACTTTGTGAAATGAATAAAGAAAACGAAGAAAAATTGAAAGCTGTTTTAAAAGATAATAAATTAATGTAAGGTGATGAAAATATGATTAAAGTAGTATTAAGTGGCTGCTGTGGAAAAATGGGCAGAATGATTACTGAATGTAGTAACCAATTTAAAAATCTTGAAATAGTTGCTGGAATAGATAAATTTCCAACTGAGGCTGTATACCCTATATTTAAAAATGCAGCTGAATTAAATGTTGAATATGATGTATTATTAGATTTCTCTAGAGCAGATGCTCTTAATGATTTATTAACATTAACTGAAAAAACAAAAAAACCTTTTGTTATATGTTCAACTGGATTTTCTGATGAACAGCTAGCTTTAATAAATGAAAAAAGTAAGTCTCTTCCACTATTTAGATCTGCAAACATGTCTCTTGGAATTAATTTAATTAATTCCCTTTTAAAGAAGGTTGCACCTATGCTTTATGGTAATTATGATATAGAAATTATAGAAAAACATCATAATCAAAAAGTAGATGCGCCAAGTGGTACTGCTATACTTCTTGCAGATACAATAAAAAATTCTTTAGAAGATGAAACTAAATATGTTCACGGAAGAGTTGGAAATAGTAAAAGAGAGCATAATGAGATTGGTATTCATGCAATAAGAGGTGGCGCTATTGTTGGTGATCATGATGTTATATTCGCAGGCACAGGTGAAGTTATCGAATTTACTCATAAGGCTATATCAAGAGAAGTATTTGCTGTTGGTGCTTTAAAAGCATGTGAATACATGGGCTCTATAACACAGCCTGGTCTTTATGATATGAATGATGTTATAGGACTTGAGTAAGAATATTATTTAACTTTTTATGAGCTATATTTTAAATATAAAAAGGATGAGTAACACCACTCATCCTTTTTATATTTAAAAATTATAAATTTATTTATATTAATTTATTCAATATTATATATACAATAAATATTATTAGTGCAAATCCCCCCAAACAACATAGCAATGTTGTAAATACAATTTCATTATAAAAGCCTGATATTATTACCCCTATATATAAAGAAAAGAAGCTAATTAATGTAGATGCACTAAAACTCTTTTGAACTATAAACTTATTTCTTTCATCATTACTTTCAATTTCTGCTTTTTTTAATTTCTCTTCATTCTTTAATTTTATAGTATTTAAAATTATTGTAGTTATTCCAGCACCTATAAGGCCTCCACCAGTTCCAGTATAGAAGCCATTGACAAAATCATTAAGAATGATGTTCCCATTTAATCTTGAATATATCGATAATCCAATTGATACTCCACCACATATTATAAGCAATATACAAATAATATTTCCAATTATTAATCTTTTTCTATATTCGATATTCATACAATTAAGTTTTCCTCGACTCATAAATTATTCCTCCTCAAAAATAAACACTTCTTCAATAGATAATTCAAAAAATTTAGCAATCTTATGTGCTAATACAAGTGATGCATTATATTTGCCATTTTCAAGCGAGATTATTGTCTGTCTTGTGACCTCAACACTATCTGCTAATTCTTCTTGTGTTATTTTTCTAAGCTTTCTTAACTCATTTATTCTGTTTTGCAATAAACTTCACCCCCATAAGTATAGTTTACTTTACATTTTTAGTATAGCATACTTTACATTCATTGTAAAGTACACTATACATTTCCATAGTATCCACTTTAAAACTTATAAGTTTGGTATTTTTAGAGCCATATACTTTACAGTATTAAATTTATGAATTAATAAATTTAAATTAATATCCTAAAGATGATATTTTACCTATATTAAAATAGGTGGATTTAAATTCAAATCCACCTAACACTTATTCTTTAATGTAAGAATAACAATATTCTACAACATACAGCACTATTAAATTAGACTTATAATTCGTAGATAAATTAATTTTACTCCACAATCTATTTTAATAGTTTTTTAATGCTTATTACATATAAATATTATTATTTTATTTATATAAAATTTTAATTATCTAATCTAATTAATTTAACTATTTATAAATTAACAATTAGGAAAATTCTTATTTATAAATCTTTCTAACCTATCAAAAGCTTCTTTAAGTTCTTCCTCTGAATAACAATACGATATTCTCATATACCCTTCTCCAAGCTCACCAAATGCATTTCCTGGCACAACACCAAGTTTTTCTTCATTTAATAACTTTTCACAGAACTCTTCAGATTTCATATTAAATTTCTTAATTGATGGGAATATATAAAAAGCACCTTTTGGTTCTATAACATCAATATTCATTGCTTTTAATCTTTTCATACAATAATTCTTTCTTTTTTCAAAAGATTGCCTCATATATTCAACATCACCAAGTGCTTCCCTAAGACCAGCTAATGCTCCATATTGTCCTATTGATGATGTACATGATACATTATATTGGTGTACCTTCATAATTTCTTTCATATACTTTTCTGTGCATGCTACATAACCAACTCTTATTCCGGTCATAGAAAATAATTTTGAAAATCCACTTACATATATGATTTTATCTTTGATTTCTTTATTCTGTGCTACTGAGTAATATTCATCAAATATTATTGCTGAATACATTTCATCAGTTATAACTAAAAGATCCTTTTCTTTTATAAGCTCTACTAATTCATCTTTTTGCTCTTTAGTTAGAATAGCACCTGTTGGATTGCAAGGAAAAGATAGTATTAAATATTTAATATCTTCTTTTTCGATATTTTCTTTTATTTCATCTATTTTAATTGTAAAATCTTCATTCAATCCATATGTTATTACATCTGCACCTACCATCTTAGAAATATTTTCATACGCTGGATATGCAGGAGAAGATATAAGTATTTTATCACCTTTATTTAAAAGTGCATTTAAAACTGAAAATAGCCCTTCACTTCCTCCAACGGTTAAACATACCTCTTCTTTATTATATTCAATATCAAATGAATTCTTTAAATACTTACAGATTTCTTCTCTTAGTTCTGGTATACCCTCATTTGATGTATAAACAGTCTTATGCTCCTCAACTGCATGTATTATAGCTTCTGATACAGATATTGGCATATCAAAGTCTGGCTGCCCCACAGTTAATGATAGTGCTCCTTCTACCATTTTTACTTTGTTAGCGAATCTTCTTATTCCAGAAACTTGGATTTCTTTTAAATTTTCATTCATCTTATTGCCACCTATCTTCCTATTTGTAATTAAATTAATTTTACAACATTACATATACTTATTCAAACATTTATGATTTTTTCATAATATGACTTTCATTCACATTATTTTTTTATTATAATGATAGTGATTATTAAATAATTAGAAGGAGTGATCTAATGTCATATAATTTAACAGATCCTTATGAAATCGCTAGATTCATAAAGGAATCTAAAAAATCAACTCCAGTAAAAGTCTATGTTAATGGGGATTTAAAAGAAGCTGATATGAGCGATGTAGAATGGTATGGTTCAAATGGATTTTACATACTAATGGGTGAATCTGATTCTATAACAAAAATAGTTTTAGATAACAAACATCTTATCAATCATTTTAGAATAGAAAATGATAGACGAAATTCTGCTATTCCTATGTTAGATCTATTACAAGTAGAAGCAAGAATTGAACCAGGTGCTATCATAAGAGATAAAGTTTCTATAGGTAAAAATGCCGTAATTATGATGGGTGCCGTAATAAACATAGGTGCTGAAATTGGAGATGGAACTATGGTTGATATGAATGCTGTAGTTGGTGCTAGAGGTCAACTTGGAAAGAACGTTCATTTAGGTGCTGGTGCTGTTGTTGCTGGTGTTTTAGAGCCACCAAGCAAGGAACCATGTCAAATTGGTGATAATGTCTTAATAGGTGCTAATTCAGTAATTCTTGAAGGTGTTAAAATAGGTGCTGGCAGCGTTGTTGCAGCTGGTTCTGTTGTTACTGAAGATGTTCCAGCTGGCGTTGTTGTTGCTGGTTCACCTGCTAAAATCATTAAAAATGTAGATGACAAAACTAAAGATAAAACTCAATTATTAGATGATTTAAGAAAATAGCTTAATACATAAAAAAGTATCTTTGAATTAATTAAATAATTTAAAGATACTTTTTTGTTAACTTATAATCTAAATCAAGACAAAATCTATTTAATAGATTATTGACCCATTATATCTAAATCTGTACACTTTTAAACTGCGCCTTCTTCTCCAGAACTTTCTTCTTTTACCACTTTTTCCATTTTAGATATAGAAACCTCATATGCTATTTTCTTTATTACTTCAGTCTCTGATATCTTCTTTTGGTATTCTCTACTTTGAAGTCTTCCCCAAACCCTAATGTTTTCACCAACACTTAATGTTTGGCAGAATCTAGAATTCCTCCCCCATGCAATTGTTGGAATATAATCTGATTTATTATATGCTCTATTTACAGCTAATAGTACATCTGCTATTTCTCTTCCAAAAGGAGTTGTCCTATAAACAGGCTCTTTGCATATATATCCATCTAAGAAAATTTCATTAGGATTTTTGCTTCTTTCGATACATGGTTCAATATTCCTAGCAAAAACTGTAAGTATAAGTTTGTTAGATCCATCTACAAACTTGTTATATGATCTTAATTGACCCTCAACAATTATATCTAATCCCTTTTCTAGATTAACATCATTTAACAATCTTTCTGAAACAGTTATATTTAAATGATCAACTGAATCACTTAATCTCATAACCTCCAGATCAAAAGTATAAAACCCTTCCCCATACATTTCATGGCTAAATTCTAATCCAGACGCTACTTTACCTTCTAGATAAATCTTGTTATTTAGCATTAAATTATCCATTGTAATCCCTCTCTCTATCGGCAATTATTTTTTAGTGTAATATATTAACTACTAGCATATATTACCATTATAATACAAAAACTAGTTCCTTTTCAATAAATATTGAATTTAATTTGCAAAAATCTTATCAATTTTTACGTTGTATCCCATTTTCATCAATAAAATAATCTTCTTTATATATCATTTGACCAACAGTTTTGAACTCATACCCTTGATTTCTTAATTCAGATATTATTCTTTCTAAATTCTCTGGCGTATATTTTGCATTGTTATGAAAAAGCAATATAGAACCTGGTTTAGTATTCTTCATTACTTTATTATACTCCACTTCTGCTCCTATTTCCTTCCAATCAACTGAATCAGCATCCCACTGAATTGCAATATGATCTAAACTATTCACCTTCATTAATGCATTTTTATTATAATCGCCACTTGGAAATCTAAATAATACTGGTCTATTCCCCGTGTATTTTTCTATTATATCATCAGTTTTTTTAATTTCTTCTTCAATAGCTTCACCAGTAATTTTACTAAAACTAGGATGTTTATAACTATGATTTCCTATTTCATGCCCCCCTTCAGATATGCTTTTTAGCTTGCTTACATTATCTTCACTATAATTTATCCATCCTCCCATTATGAAGAATGTTCCCTTTACATTATATTTATCTAGAATATCTAATATGATTGGCAAATTCTCTTTTTCAGCCCAATTTATATCAAAAGTTAAACTTACTACCTTCTCTTCTGTGTTAACACGATAAATCGGTTGCTTTTCATCTGCATTTCCGGTAACTTGTACATTTTTACTATTTAATAGTGATACAAAAATTATCATACAAACTAATAATATGTTTATTGATATCCTTACCTTTCTCCAATTCAACTTTTCCTCCTATATGTCACATTAATTACTAATAATTAACTTAAGTTAATCATTTATTTAGTAAAATATATTCATAAGAATATATTTTATGATATCTTATTATGAATATATCTTATTTAACCATGTGTTTAAATCAAAAAGAAAAATATTAATCTTTATAAAATAGCCAATTAGAATATAGTATTCATTAAAAAATTCATTAAAAACCTAAATATTTCTATATTTCAAATCAAAATTATATTATTTATATTTACAATCTATAATTAAAAATTCATAAATAATCACCTATTCCCTAAGCTATAAATTGTGCTATAATGATATAAGAGTTTCATTAGTCATGGAGGTAAATATGTACGAAAATTCATCAGAGTTGGCTGAAAATAAATTATTAATGTTATATATCCTAAAATCAATAAAAGATCCTATATCTAATGTTCAATTTACAGAAATTATTCTTGAAAACAATTTTATGAATTATTTTATTTTTCAACAATATTTATCTGAACTTGAAAATTCTAAATTTGTAGAATATCATGAAAATAATGATAAGAAATTATTGTCTCTAACAGAAAAAGGAGATAATGTGCTATCTTTATTTAAAGATAGACTATCCCCTTCAAAAATCTCTATTATTAATGATTACGTAAAGGAAAAGTGGGAATCTATAAAAAGAGAACTAACTATACAAGCAGATTATACAATTGCTAGTAATGATGGTTTTATTGTTGACTTAAAAGCTGTTGAAAATGAAAGCCTTTTAATGGAATTAAAATTAACAGTTCCATCTAAAGAACAAGCAACGTCAATTTGTTCTAAATGGAAGGAAAATCCTTCTGAAATATATAATAATGTTATTAATTTATTGATTAACTAATTTTTAAATATAGTCATGGCATTAGGTTCTTTTCCTATTGCTATGACTTTTCTCTTTTCTGTTTTCATATCTATTATGTGTAATCCCCCATTTAGATAATCACCAATATATAAAAATTCCTTATCTTTTACCACTCCTCGTGGCATTCCATTAATCTCATATCTATTTTTTTCATTTAAACTTTTTAAATTTATTACACTTACATATTTATCACACAAATTAGATACGTACAAATCTCCTTCATCTTCATAAATATCTACTGGTGCAAATCCTACATTCACCCTTTTTAAGACTTGTAAATTTTTTAAGGATATAATAACTATTGCTCCCTTTACTTCGTACCCTAAATTACTTACTGTTACATATAAATATTTTTTATTTTTAGATATAATAGATTTCACAGGAATATGTCCAACTTTTATTTTTATTAGTTCCTTATTTTCTTCACAACTAATTACAGATAAGGTATCTTCGCCCATATTGCATACAAAAGCTAGTTTTTTTTCTTCAAATAACTGAATATTATGAGGAAAGATACCTGTTGGAATTTCAAAATCTAGTTGTTTTTTTTCAACATCATATGATATCAATGAATTTAAATCACCACATGCTACATATATCTTATTATAATAACATACTATATCATTTGGATGTGAACCTATATATACATTATTTTTTTCCTTGAATTCTTTTAAATCTATTATTGAAATTGTATTATTGTAACTATTAGCAACCAATATGTTATCTTTATATACACATGATTCATGAGGGCCAAATGATTTTTCTCCAATAGTAAGTTTTAACTCTCTAATTTTCATTGTCTCACATTCAAATTTACTTAAACTATCAGAACCTGTATTACATACTATAATATAACTCATTTTCATCCCTCCTTTAAAATAATCATATTTGATAATACAATATATTCTGATTTCATATTATTGGTACAACTTATTTTCTTAAATATCTTTATTTATTGACAAATTACTACTATAATAATCTTAATTAAATAAATTTTTAGACATATGAAGGGAGCTTATACATGTTTACTTACGAAACTTCAGGTGTGTGTTCATCTAAGATTGATATTGAGATATCTAATGATGCTATTGAATCTGTCAAATTTACTGGAGGATGCAGTGGTAATCTTTCTGGAATTGCCGAGCTTGTTAAAGGTATGAGAATTGATGATGTAATTCAAAAATTAAACGGTGTTCTTTGTGGAAATAAAGATACGTCTTGCCCAGATCAACTCTCTAAAGCTTTAATTGCTTGGAAGCAAGAAAATTTATAATTAAATTTATTATTTTAAGCTTAAATATTATAAATAATAAATTAATAAAAAACTCTAACCTTCTAATCATGATAAAGTGATTAAAATGTTAGAGTCTAATTACTTTTTATTGTAGATATCCTTTTGAATCTTGTGTCAATAATGATAATGTATCTGTTATCTCCTCTAGCACATCTTCATAGCTTAAATATAAATCAATTTTTATATCATTATAATCTTCATCTATATTTTTAACATATCCATAAATATATTTTTTATTATCCATTAAATTTTTAATAATAACATTGTCTCTCTTAGGTATATAGCCCAAAACGTACCCTTCAATTGTAGTTACTATAATTGCATTTTCATCATAAATATTATCGAATTCCCTTTTTAAAAAAATTAAATCTTCCTCATATAATTTATCAGCAAATTCACTCGTATCAACATATGCTGTACCTGATATTTTACTTGTGATCAAATAAATATCTTTTACATGTGGTTTCAACTTAAGTTCCTCTCTAATATCTATATACCTTCTATCTTTTTCATTCTTTTTAGGTATTAATGTTCTTAATCCTCTTCTTATTTCCTCAATAACCTCATTTGAAATCAAACCTATAATGATATCTTCATCATTTTCATTTAATAGCTCTTTGATATCTTTTAAATTGATCATAGCCTTTGTTCTTGTTTCAATTATTGGACAATTTAATGCACGAATATTTATTTCTTTATAATACTCTGTACAATCATCATATTTTAGATAATTAATAATTAAAAATAAACAAATTTGTTCAACATCGTTAAATGATAAATTATCAATTTTAATATTATCTGCTCCTGTTAAAAGCTTGTCAATAGAAAGCTTATTAATCCCTTCACTAAGTATATATTTTTTTACTGCAGGGGTTCCTAAAGTAAATGCATATTTATATAGAATAGGTGAATTATATCCTCTATTAAATAAAACTTGAAATTCTTTTTTCTTAATTTTATATTTTATTTTTTCCATGCAGCTAATTAATATTCTAACTTCAATCTCAATATTATTAAGCTCCTCTCTAACAACATCTTTCCATTCTTTTTGCTTACAAATTTCTTTACACTTAGAGAACATAAGAGTATACATATGTTTATCATAATTATCTTGTATTATATCGTTATAGATAAGGTCGCTTTCTAGTTCATTCATTATTGAAGTTATAATATACAATGAATAAATTCCACCTGATTGCTCTTCAATTATTTTTATAATATTTAAGCAAATATGTGAAAAATTATCAATTTCATCTAAATTATACTCAGAAAGCAACTCTCCAAAATACATTAGAATTTTTTCAAATGTATTTCTATCATATTCCTTATCTTTAAGATATTCTAAAAAATCTCCTTCTAAAAAAGAACACTTAAGAAGTTCTAATATTCCTACATTATTTCTGCAGCCATCTTCAATCAACCAATCTCTCATTTTTTTATTTACACAACTTAAGTTCATAACACAAAATACTTTTCCATATCCATAAGAATTTTGGCATAATTCAAATATTTTATCATTATCATCTAAATAACTTAAGCACTTAACAACATAAAACATATAATCATTGTGAATAGCAAAAATATCTAATATTTCACTCAAATTACTAATATTAGTGCAAGAAGAACTTATTATCCCAAGTTTGACTGCCTCAACACATGAACTTTTCATCATTAGATTAATTACGATATCATCAAATTTTTCTTTAAATTTTATATCATAATTTAAATAATTTTTCAAAAATTTTATATACGTTTCATAATAAAGAATAATCGGATTAGATTCAATAAATTTATTAAGCTCATTAAATTCTTTATTACTATTTGAAACGTTAATCATTATTTTAATAAGTTCTTTAGATAATTTATTCTGCTCATAGTCTTTTAACTGATATATATTTTCTATTACTACTTCATATTCAGTACTCCCTGATACTTCTAAGTCTTGATAAATATATAGTTGACTTCTGTTTTCCTGGTAGAATTGTTTAAATTCATCATAAATGAATTTTTCTTTATTAATATTCATATAAATATTGTTATCCTTCCTCAAGTAATAAATTATCTAACGCTACATTTATATCTTAACACACCCTTGCATAATATTACCAATAATTTCTTATAATTTTTCTCATATCCCCTATCATATAAAGAGATCCGCTTATCAAAATCAAATCATCTTCTCTTGCTTCATTTATAGCTTTTTTAAAAGCTTCTTCATAGCTTTCCATTGCAATTACATTCTCATTATATTTTAATATTTCTTTTCTTAGATTTTCACTTAATTCAGCCCTTTCACTATGAGGTGTAAGTGCATATATATTTTTAGCCATAGGTGCAATTTCTCTTATCATTTCCTCTACTTGCTTATCTGCAAGTATTCCAAGTAATAAATACATATTATTATATTTAAAATACTTTTCTACGTTTCTTCTAAGTGATTTTATTCCATCAATATTATGAGCCCCATCAATAACCACAAGTGGTTCTTTATGAAGCACCTCAAGTCGTCCTTTCCACTGCACATCTTCTAATGATTTTTCTATCATTTCTTTAAAAACAGGTTTATTTTCATTATTCAATAATACTTCTACTGTATTTAGTGCCACAGTTAAATTCAATATTTGATGCTCTCCAAGTAGTGGAAGATTTATATTATATGTATTATTTATTCCACTTATCTCTACTTCTTGATAAATCTTATCTCTATTAATATTTAATAGCTTCCCAGCATTTTTATCCACCAAATATAACTTTGAGTTTTTTTCTTTAGCTATATTAAATATAATTTTTTCTACATTCTTTTCTTGAGGATACAATATAACTGGTACATTTTTTTTAATTATTCCTGCTTTTTGTTCTGCTATCTCTTCTATTGTATTACCTAAAATATTCATATGATCCATACTTATTGATGTAATAACACTAACAAGTGGCGTTAACACATTAGTAGAATCCATTGTTCCCCCAAGTCCAACTTCTACTACACCATAATCAACTCTTTCATTATAAAAATGCAAAAACATAAGTGCTGTTAATATTTCAAATTCTGTTGGATGATCGTATTTTTCTTCTATTACCTGATCAACAGCTTTTTTTACTTCTTCTAATAAACTAACAAAAGTCTCTTTTTTAATATTAATTCCATTTATCTGGATTCTTTCTTCAAATTCCTCTAAATATGGAGAAGTATACATCCCAACCTTATATCCGAGTCCCCTAAGCATTTTAGTAATCATAGCTGTAGTAGATCCCTTTCCATTTGTTCCTGCTATATGTATAAGTTTTATCTTCTCCTGAGGATTGTCTAATATCTCGAGTAACCTAAACGTTCTTTTTAGCCCGTAATTAGATCCAAATCTTCCTACCCCCTCTATATATTCCATTGCTTCTCTATATGTCATACTCATTTTCTATAACCTCTTATTCTATATAAAATTATATTTTTGTTATTTACATAATTTTATATTACCTAATATTATTCTTCAAGTCCATCCTAATCTTTTAATGAATATTTATACCTAAATATCATCTTGGAAGTTTATATAAAATATAAATTAGTCATGATTTTTTATTCTATCATTTCTAACTATAAAATAATAAAATCAAAACAGCTATAATTAGGATATTTTAAAGTATACTTAATTACAGCTATTATAATCCTTTTGAATAAATGTATCTCCAAATTCATCTTTTTTAATAATACTCATTTACTTATAATTTGTTATATGTTAAAGCATCATTAATTTTTATCTCTTTTATTCAAACTTTTATTTCATATTCTTTATTCTTATTCTATAAGTCTTATCGAATATTAAAGAAACTAAAATACTAAAAAGTAAAATTATCATTATGAAAAGTACAGAATTAGTAACTGAAATTTCTATTCCCCAAAGCAATATAACAAGTTTTATTCCTGTAAATATTAATATAAACCCTACGCCATACTTCATAAATTTAAACATGTCATTCATTTCTTCCAATATATAATACATACTTCTAAGTCCCAATATTGCAAAAATATTTGATGTATACACTATAAATGTATCTGTTGTTATAGAAAATATTGCTGGTATTGAATCTATAGCAAATAGTACATCTGAAAATTCTATTATCAATAAAACTACAAATAGTGGTGTTGCATATAATACCTTATTCTTTTTAACAAAAAAATGATTACCATAAAGTATATTTGTAACAGGCATTATTTTTCTAAGAAGTTTTACTGCAAAATTCTCATGAAAATTTATTCCTTCACCAGTACTTGAAAACATATGAAGCCCACTGTAAAGCAATATAAAACCAAATATAGAAAGAACAAAATGAAACTTGCTTATGATTGTTACACCTACTAAAATAAATATAAGCCTAAGTATCATTGCTCCAATTACTCCATATAAAAGAACACGTTCTTGATAATCTTTTTGTATTCCAAAATTAGAAAATATCATTAAAAAAAGAAATAAATTATCTAAGCTTAATGACATCTCAACTATATATCCACCAAAGTATTCAACTGCTGCCGTTTCTCCTCTGCTATAAAATACATAAATATTAAAAAAAATTGATAATGTTATCCAAAAAATTAAATTAAATAAATTTTTCTTTGTTTTATTTCGACTCATGATTTCCCCCTCAGTAATAAATGCGATTATTGTATTCTAATCTAATATATTATTTACACTTAACCTTTATTACCATGAGTTAATTCTATAATACCCTTAAAATATAAAAATCTTATATAGCTAAACTACATAAGATTTTTATATTTATTATTTAATTGTTAATTTAAAGCATCTATTCTAACTTTTACAGCTTCAAGCATTTCCACATACTTAGTTCTTTTTTCTTTTTCTGCATTTACAACATTCTCAGGTGCTTTAGCAACAAAACCTTGATTACCAAGTTTTTTATCAATTCTCTCAATTTCACCTTCAAGCTTTTTAACTTCTTTATTTAATCTATCAAGCTCCTTCTCTTTATCTACAAGATCAAGAAGAGGCATAAATAGTTCTCCACCTTTAACTACAAGTGATACGGCATTTGCTGGAACCTTATCCTTATCTTCTATAAATTCAACTTCTGAAGCTGAAGCTAATTTTTCTATATAAGAAGTTCCTACATTAAATGCTTCTTTAGCTTCTTCTGAAATATAACATATTACCTTAGCCTTTCTTGATGGCGGTACATTCATTTCAGCTCTTACATTTCTTAAGCCTTTAATTGCTTCAATTATATATCTCATATCACTTTCAGCTTTTTCATCTACTAAAGCTTCATTGCACTCAGGCCAGCTTGATGTTGTTATTGTTTCTTCATCAGTTAAATGAGTAAATATTTCTTCTGTAATAAATGGCATTGCTGGATGTAATAATTTAAGTCCTGTAACTAAAACAGTGCTTAATACATTGTAAACTACACCTTTAGCCTTTTCATCTTCACCATAGAATACTGGTTTAACAAGCTCTATATACCAATCACAGAATTCAGTCCACATAAAGTCATTAACCTTTTGCATAGCAATTCCAAGTTCGAATTTTTCCATATTTTCTGTAACTTCTTTAACTACAGTATTCATTTTTGAAAGTATATATCTATCAGCTAATGAATATTCTTTGCATTCTTTATATTTATTCATAATGTCCTTATCAAGGTTCATCATAACAAATCTTGAAGCATTCCATATCTTATTAGCAAAGTTTCTTGATGCTTCTACTCTTTCAGGATAATATCTCATATCATTTCCTGATGTATTACCAGTAGCTATCATAAATCTTAATGCATCTGCACCATATTCTTCTATAACCTCTAAAGGATCAACACCATTTCCTAAAGATTTACTCATCTTTCTACCTTGAGAATCTCTTATAAGTCCATGTATAAGTACTGTATTAAATGGAGTTTCTCCCATGCAGTGAAGTCCTGAGAATATCATTCTAGCTACCCAGAAGAATATGATATCATGTCCTGTAACTAAAACACTATTAGGATAGAAATATTCTAAATCTTCTGTTTTATTTGGCCAGCCAAGTGTTGAAAATGGCCATAATGCAGAACTAAACCAAGTATCTAAAACATCCTTATCTTGTTCTATATTAGCACTTCCACATTTAGAGCATTTAGTTGGAGTTTCTTCAAGTACCATTATTTCGCCACAATCTTGACAGTAATAAACTGGTATTCTGTGTCCCCACCATAATTGTCTTGAAATACACCAGTCTTGAATATTTTCCATCCAGTTGAAATAAGTTTTATCAAATCTTTCTGGAACAAATTTTGTTTTTCCTTCTTTAACTACATCTATAGCTGGTTTTGCTAGATCTGCCATCTTAACATACCATTGCTTTGATATTATAGGCTCTACTGTAGTTCCACATCTATCATGTGTACCAACATTATGTGCATGATCTTTAATCTTAACTAAAAGACCTGCTTCCTCTAAGTCTTTAACTATAGCTTTTCTAGCTTCATATCTATCAAGACCTTGATATTTTCCACCTTTTTCGTTGATAATTCCCTTATCATCCATAACTCTTATGATTTCAAGATTGTGTCTTTTACCTACTTCAAAATCATTAGGATCATGAGCTGGAGTCATCTTAACTGCACCAGTACCAAATTCTAAATCAACATAATCATCTCCAACTATAGGAATTTCTCTGTTTACAAGTGGTAATATTACAGTCTTTCCTATAAGATGTTTATATCTTTCATCATTAGGGTTTACAGCTACACCACTATCTCCAAGTAATGTTTCTGGTCTAGTTGTTGCAATTTCTAAGAATCCAGAACCATCAGCAAGTGGATAATTTATATGCCAGAAATGTCCTGCTTGTTCTTCATATTCAATTTCTGCATCTGAAAGTGCAGTTTGGCAGTGAGTACACCAGTTAGTTATTCTGTTTCCTTGGTAAATAAGTCCTTCATTATAAAGCTTAACAAATACGTGCTTTACAGCTGCACTTAAATTTTCATCCATTGTAAATGCTTCTCTTGTAAAGTCAGCAGATACTCCAAGTTTTTTAACTTGATTTCTTATTGTAGCTCTATATTTATCGCTCCATTCCCAAACTTTTTCAAGGAATGCTTCTCTTCCCATTTCTTTTTTATCATAACCTTCTTCAGCTAACTTATTTGTAACTTTAACTTCTGTTGAAATAGATGCATGGTCCTCACCTGGAAGCCATAATGTGCAGTATCCTTGCATTCTCTTAAATCTTATAAGCATATCTTGAAGAGTATCATCAAATGCATGACCTAAGTGAAGCTGACCTGTTATATTTGGAGGTGGCATTACAATTGTAAATGGCTTTTTGCTTTTATCTATTTTAGGTGTAAAATAACCTTTTTCCTCCCAATTCTTATAAATTCTTTCTTCAAATTCTTTTGGATCATATGTAGTTGATATGTTTTTAATCTCTGACATTTTTATTCCTCCATTTATTTTAGTTGACAGTTAACAGCCACAATTGACAGTTATAAATAAATTTTAATAATAGTCTCCTGCTTATTGTTAAATATCTCATAAGTATTTTCTATATTAAAATCCATAAAAGATTTTATTTACACTTAAAATTTTTTATATTTTATTATTCAAAAAAGAGCCTTCAATCCTATAAAAGGACGAAAGCTCGCGGTACCACCTTTATTTCCACGTAAGCATAAAAGCTCTAATGGACTCTTAATTTAAATAACGATTTAGAAAACCGTCTTTAGCTACTATTATTTTCACCAAAGAAGCTCAAAAGCTACCTTCAAAACTATCCACATAAGGGCTTTCACCTATTCCCTCTCTCTGATTTTTCTTTATAAAAATTATAAAGAAAACTTTAATGCTTCCAATTTTTACTCCTCTTTTTCAACGCCTTTATATAATTTTGAAATTATCTTTATAATATATTAATGATTTTATTTTGTCAATATGTACTTCCATTTAAAATAATCTAAAAACCATAACCAAAATTACAAGTATTACAAAATTATAAATAGAAAATACATTTATGTATTCCTTTGAATTGTTCTCATATTCATTACAATAGAATTTATACGATATAACACTCGCAAGAGATGCAATAAGAGTTCCAAGTCCTCCTATGTTTACTCCAAGAAGCAATTCCTTAAAATTATCTGTAAACCCTGATAATAATATTGCAGCTGGTACATTACTTATTATTTGACTACTTATTATGCTTGAATAATATGTGCTTTCTGGGCTGCTTAAAATATTATTCATAAAATTTCTAAATAAATCCATATTTGATATATTCCCAACAAAAACAAAAAATCCTATAAATGTTAATAATAATGAATAATCTACTTTTTTTAATAAATTTACATTTAATATGCAAATCGTAACTATTGTTATAATAAACGAAATTCTATAATCAAGTATATGAAAAACAGAAAGTAAAATAATAGTAAGTAAAATACTATAATAAATAATTTTATTTTTTTCTTTTATCTTCACAGATTCTAACTTGAATTTAAGATTTTCTTCCTTTTCTTTAAAAATCATCAAAATTAATAAAATTACTGATACTATTAAAATAGGAAATGTTATCTTAAAAAAATCTAATGTTTTTATATTATAATAAGAATATAAAAATAAATTTTGTGGATTTCCCATTGGAGTAAAACTACTGCCTAAATTAGCAGCTAATGTTTGAAACACAACTATTTTTAAAATATCTATTCCTACTCTTTTACCTATTATTATGGTTATTGGTACAAATGTTATTAATGCAACATCATTTGTTACAAGCATAGATGAAAAGAAAGTTATAAAAACTAATGTTAACATTACTTTTCTAGTAGTTGTACATTTTTTAAGCAATGAAACTGCAATATAATCTAAAACATTTAATTCTTTAAATGCTGTAACAATAATCATTAGATTAAATAATAAAACAAGCACTCTAAAATCTATATATTCTAGTTTAGGGATACAAAAAATTGAACTTATTAATGCTAATAATAAAGATATTATCAGTACACACTCTTTCTTTAAAAATTCCATGAATTTCTCGTTTTTTAATGATACTTCCATATTAATTTCTTCCTCTATAAATACATAATTTTAAAGGAGATGAGCTTTTAATTGACATCTCCCTTAAATATTCTATATTATTTATTATAATTATTCAATAAAGTAATATTTAATATAAAATAGATCTCTTTATTCTTAAGTCATTTTATTTTCAAACTTTCTCTTTTCACCTATAATAATGCATTTCGAATTTCCTTTATGCCCTATTTCTTCTGTTTTTATTATCGGAATATTTGTATTATTCATAGCACCTTTTATCAACTCAACAATATTTGGTGAATACTTCTTATCTTCCATCTCTGTAAAATTCCCAAGAATTATTCCTTTTATTTTATCAAAAGCTCCTATTTGCTTATATTGATTTATAAATGTACTCATTTTAGCTACATCACCACTTAAACTTTCTAGAAGTAATATTTTATTTTCAAAATCTGGCATATATTTAGTACCCGCCAGTTTTAGAAAACATCTTATATTTCCTCCAACTACAATTCCATTCATTTCATTTCCTTGAATCCATTTATAGCTAAAGTTCAATAATGATTTGTCTCTTTCCTCTATAAATGTATTTTTAAAATTTATAATCTGATTTTCTTTATCTTCACCAATCAAATTTCTTATTTGATATAAGTAGCACCCTATATTTGCTTGTGAGTATAATGCATTTAATACAACTGAAAGATCGCTATAACCAAAAAATGGTTTTTTATTATTCTTTATTACTTCAAAATCCAAATAATCTAAAATACCATTTGCAAGATCACCTCCTGATACATCGAAAATAGCCTTTATACTTTTATCTTGAAAAAAATCTATAAGTACTTTTGCTTTTTCTTCATTGCTACCATTAAATACACTATTCTCTCTAAACAATTTTTCACTAAAAATTACTTTCAACCCTAGTTCATTTAAAGTTTTTTCTAGTTCATTCAATACATTCTTAGAATCTAAATTTAATCCATTTGAGCATGCTACAATTCCTACTTTATCACCATATTTTAATAAACCCAAATTATAATTCTCCTCTCTAAAATAAATCTAAATTCTATTATATCCTATATTGAAATTATTACAAAAATATTATCACAATGAATAATTATTCATTTATTTGAATTATTATTCTGGTAATGTTATAATATTTAAAAATAAAAGGGGTGCTAAATTTGAATTTTAAATTACTTTCAATTAATGATTATGATGAATTATATAATTTATGGGTGAGAACACCTGGCATGGGAATGAGAAGCTTAGATGATTCTAAAGAAGGCATAGAAAAATTTATTAAAAGAAACCCGAACACAAACTTTATTTGTTTAAAAGATAACAAACTTGTTGGCTCAATATTATGTGGTCATGATGGGCGCAGAGCCTATATTTATCATACTTGTGTCGATTCTGAATATAGAGGACTTGGTATCGCCAAAACTTTAATAGCTAAAGTTTCAGATGTTTTAAAAGAAGAAGGTATAAACAAAGTTGCTCTTGTGTGCTTTAAAACAAATGAACTTGGAAATACTTTTTGGCGCAAATTAAATTATGAAAAACGTGAAGATTTAAATTACTATAATATATCTTTAAATCAAAATAATAATTAAATATAAACTTATTTTTTTAAGGGCATTAAATATTAATTATACATGGAAAGCTAGCATTCCATGTATAATTTAAATTACCATAGAAAACCATAAATATTACTCAAGAATATAAATATTATGAATAATATTTATATTCTTGAACTTTTTTATTATTACTTATAACATAAACAGAATTTCCAACACTTCCAGAAGTTCTATATACCTTTTTACTCTTTGCTCCTACAAAAAGTACCGACTCTACATTTTCTGAATTTTCTACATAGAATGAATATACAGGCTCATTTATACCATAGTTATTAATTAATGTATCATTTTTTCCTTTACTTCCTGCAATAACTGTATACCCCTTATTAATCATCCATGTAAGATAATCTTTATCTTCTTTATACATTATCTTTTTAGCTTCATCTAAAGTTATCTCTTTATCTTCATAATTTACATAATTTCCATTACTCCAACTATCTGAAATCCATTGACCGTTAGGCCCTAAGTAGAATTGTCCGATATAGGTATTAGTAACCATGATTCCTGAATTATTTAAATAATACCACGAACCATTATCCTCTAGCCATCCTGTCTTCATTTGTCCTGAATATGGTGATAAATAATACCACATACCACCTATATTTATCCACCCAGTATATTTATGTCCATTGTTATAATAGTACCAGTCATTATTTTTCTTAACCCATCCGGTACTAGGTGAGCCCTCTGCCTTAAAATCAGATGCCATAGCTAAAATTGCACATGCAGATAGTATCATTGATATTTTCATAAGCTTATTACTTTTCATCCATTCTTATCCTCTCTTTTTATTTTTTTATATTTCTTATATGGTATTCTATTAACATAATTTTAAAAAAAGAAGTAAAACTCACTTTATTTATTGGAAACTTTAACTATAATACCTTATACTATTTATAAATAATTCATTATGGAGGTTTTTTATGGCAAGTTTATTTAATCATTCATTAACAATTTCTAATAAACAAGATTTAATAAATATAACTTCTCAAATAGAAAATGATATAAAACAAAGTAATATATCTCACGGTATAGTTATTGTATACTCTCCTCATACTACTGCAGGAATCACAATAAATGAAAATGCAGATCCTGATGTTCTACATGATTGTATTTATGGTTTTGAAAAGGCATATCCAACAATAGATAAAAATTATAAGCATTTTGAAGGTAATTCACATGCACATCTAAAGTCTTCCACAGTTGGTGCCTCTCAGACTTTAATTTTACATAATGGCAGCTTAATTCTTGGAACATGGCAGGCCATCTATTTTTGTGAATTTGACGGACCAAGAAACAGAACTTTTTATGTGAAAATAATAGAAGGATAATAAATAAATGCCTTAACATAAGCTAAGGCATTTATTTATTATATCATTTAGTTATTCAACTTTATGCCCAGTATTTTCAATACAGTTTTTTATTTCTTCACAAGTTGCTGGACTATTGTATGCTACTTCTATACTACCTCTTGCCAAATCAACACAAACATTGTTAACTCCTTCAATTTTATCAAGTGCATTTTTCACTTGAGTTTTCATATCCTCATTTGCAAGACTATCAACTTTATAATGTTCTCTTTCCATTTTTATTACTCCCTTCACTCATTCAATTTCATCTAGCAATTTTTCCATTTTATTGATTTCTTTTATTTGCTCTTTTCTAGCATTTCTGCATAACTTAATAATACCTTTATCTTCATTGTACTTTTCTATATTATCTATCATTTTTATAGTAAATTTTCCATGACAAATAATACTTTTTAAAAATGCCCTATCAACAATTTCTTCATCGCATTGCTTTTCTAATTCTTCAATCATCTCATTATAAATGTTTAAATATTCTTTTAGATACTTTTCTTCTTTATTTTTATCTTTTGTTAAATTATCTTTTATGCAGTCTAGTATTGGCTCAACATTGTTTATATTTTCCATTGAATTATGTATACACTTTTTAGATGCATTTCTAACATCCTTATTTTCACCAAATTTAATTAAGTTCTCACTTAATCCAATCTTAATCTTATTTGCATAAATAAATTGATTTAAAAAGTCAACAGTAATATCTTCGGTATATGTAGTACATGCATTTTCACATTCTTTTAAGCTTTTAATTATTTCTTTGTGTGAATTTGAATATTCTACTTTCTTTTCTTTACTTTCAGCAAATGCACCAATACTAGCTGATAATCCTAAAAGAATACTTAACGTAAATAATACTAAACTTCTAATAATTATTTTCATATTTCTACTACAGTTAATATGTAGCTTTCACCTCCTTGCAATAATAAGCTCTATTTTATTATTTAGTAATTTTTGATGTTATATACTAGCATATATTGTTAATATTTTATTATCTTTTAAATTATCTATTTTGATATCAAAGAAAATATTATATAATTAGTATATAAATAAAAATGTTTACATATTCGATAGCGCTAGATTGAAAGGAGAATGAAGTATTTATGAATGAAGCACAAGTTGAAGAAAAGGTTTTTTTATCTAGCAAAGATGTGGGCCATGTAGAAATAGAAGACAGATTTGATGAAATGAGAGAATTTTTACTACTCTATAACTCAGCTATAAAAGAAGTAAAAACAAAGCTTGAGATTTTGGACGAAGAATTTAAAATAAAACGAAAACGTAATCCTATAGAGTATATGAAGTCCAGAATTAAGACACCTAAAAGTATAATGTCAAAACTTGAGAGAAAAGGCTTTGAGGTAGACATTGATTCTGCTAAGAATAATTTATATGATATCGCAGGTGTAAGGGTTATATGTTCATTTGTTGATGATATTTATGAGGTTGCAAATACATTAATTAAGCAAGATGACATTATATTAATTGAAGAAAAGGATTATATAAAAAACCCTAAACCTAATGGATACAGAAGCTTGCATCTAGTTGTACAAGTCCCTGTATTTTTTTCTAAGCACGTTGAACTAGTTCCTGTAGAAGTTCAAATAAGAACCATTGCTATGGATTTTTGGGCAAGCCTCGAGCATAAGTTATACTATAAAACCGAGAAAAATGGTTCCTTGCATATTAAGCAAGATTTAAAGGAGTGTGCAGATATAATTTCTTCTACTGATCTTAGAATGCAAGAAATACAAAAGCAAGTTGAATGTTTAGAATAAAATTTTTATTTTAAATAAAAATAAGAAGATAAGAAATCCTGAATCTTAAATCTCTTATCTTCTTATTTTTTTACTATTCCATTAAATAAATAGTAGTTGTTTTTCTTCCAAACGCGACTGCCTCTTCATATGTTGGTACCCATACATCAATAACATATGTACCATCATTTTTCACTTTAATTGCTCCACCTCTATCTTCCACATCGAAAATACCATCTGACTTTAAATTTGTAAGTTCAGGTATATATATTTTACTACCTAGAGGAATATCTACTGGAGCTGCAATAACACCAAGTCTTGTGTTTGTCTGCATAGCTGTTTGTGATCCCCATCCAGCTGAACACCTTGGATCATCGCAATAAGCTGTTAATTCCGCCTTAATCGCTCTTGTAATTGTCGTGTCTTCTTCATAAACTTCATGTGGAGGCGTATCTTCATACTCTTCTACATAATCTTCATGAACAAAACCTTGTATATCATTATATTTAATCTCATACCATTGATTGATCTTATTCAATATCTCAAATGTCATGCCATTCATTAAAACAGCTTTTGTTTCACTGTTTTTATCAGGCGCTTCTCTTACACATAAAGTAGAGTCAACATTCACTACTTGACCATAAGGTAGTAATTTTTGTTCTTCCTCATCCTTTAGTATAACTTGATTCATCATACTAACAACATAATCATTATTTGTGTCAGTATTTATTATAGGCGTTTCGCTTTTAGAATATTCTATGTTTCTATTTATAGGTTCCCCCTTCACTCCATAATTAGAATATAAAGATGTTCCTATAACTAGTGAGATAATACTAAATGCATATCCCTTAAACATATATTTCTTTAAGTTCGACAAATAACCACTCCTTGTTTCTTTTTTGCAATTTTTCTAAAGTTTATTAAATATATAAAAAATTGCAGTGACATCGACATGGTATGATTCATTATAGTATATAACTGCTATTTTTGCAAATCATTAATTTTACTTTAATGTATTTATATAGAAAATAAGTAACTTATTTCAAATAAATAGCTTGTTTTATAGATTTTTTATTCATAATTTTTGTTAATGTAGGTATAATATTTATGATTTTTTTTAATATTCATAATATTTTTTTCAAAAAGCAGAAGGTTTTATTTTATTTTTCGACTTTTATTCTTCAATTAAATATATAGTAGATTTTTTTCTTCCAAACTCAATCACATCATCATGATTTGATAGCCACACATCTATTATATATGATCCATCATCTTTAATTTTAACTGCACCACCTCTATCCTCTACATCAAATATTCCATCACCTGTATAATCGTTTAATAATGGAATATAAATTTTACTTCCTAGCGGTATCTCCTTAGGTGCAGCAACTACTCCAATTCTTGTTTGTGTCTGCATTGCTGTGTTAGATCCCCATTCTTCTGAACATAACTCACAATTGCAATATGCTGTTAATTCTGCATTTATTGGAATTAAATCATTTTCAACTAAACTATCAGTAGTTTCTTTTTTATATTCACTATCTATTTCAGCAGTATTAATTTTAATTTTTTCATCATTTAAAAATGTAAAGTATGCTGTTATACCTCCTATAGACATTGAAAAAATAATGCATAGTATACATAATATCTTTTTTGAATAAAACAAAATATCAGTGCTCCTTCTTATATAATTTTTTCTACTTCTAAAAATAATTTACCTTTATAAAATATTCATTTGTACAAAATCTTTTTAATTTTGGCTTTTGAAAGTAGATATCTTATTTTTCTCGCCATTGTTTAAGTGTACAAAATAATGTTAATAATATCCATATAGTTGTTTACCATATTAAATAATATACTATAGAAAGGACAGACTACTAATGAATCTTAAAACTATATTTAATTCATTTATTAAACTTTTTACTGCCTCTTTAATATTATTCGTATTATTTTCAGAAACCTTTGATATAACAGTTGTTAAAGGATTTTCTATGAACAATACAATTGATAATGAAGATAGAGTACTTTTAGATATGTACACTTATGAAGATAGTCTTCCTAATTATGAAGACATAGTTATAATAAAAAGAAACTATTCTAATACTATCTATGTATCTAATAATAACTATTTAATAAAAAGGGTCATAGGGCTTCCTAATGATAAGATTGATATTATAAGTAATAAATTATATAGAAATAACATACTAATTTCTGAATCATACATAAAAGAACCTATGAAATGTAAAAATATGAGTTTTTCAATTCCTGAAGGAAAATTATTTGTTATGGGAGATAATAGAAATGATAGTTTAGATAGTAGAAGTAGTAAAATAGGGTTTATTGATATTAAAAATCAGCTTTATGCAAAAGCAATATATGATCTAAGTCAAAACAAAAGAATATAAACATGTATAAAATACCTGCTATACATAAAAAACCCTTTATAAAATTTCTTTTATAAAGGGTTTTCATTATTCATTTATTATACTTCAACAATAACAGGTAAAATCATAGGTTTTCTCTTCATTTTTGAATATATATATGATCCCACTTCATGTCTTATTGTATTTTTCATTTCTGACCATTGAGTTATATTTTTTTCAAGACAATTTTCTACTATTCTAAGTGATTCATTTCTTAATTCATTTATTAATACTTCACTATCTCTAACATAGACAAATCCTCTTGTTATTACGTCTGGTCCAGATATAATAATTTTATTCTTTCTATCTATAACAGTAACTATTGTTATTATACCATCTTGTGAAAGGTTTTTTCTATCTCTAAGAACTATATTACCAACATCACCGACACCCATTCCATCAATAAGTACTCTTCCAGATGGAACTTTTCCAGATATTTTTCCTTTATTTTTATAAAGTTCAAATACATCTCCAGTTTCCAATATGAATATGTTATTTTCATCTACACCCATATCTTTTGCAATCTTACTATGACCTCTTAACTGCTTATATTCACCATGTACTGGTAAAAAGAATTTTGGTTTAAGTAATGCTTGAATTAATCTTAATTCCTGCTCACATGCATGACCTGATACATGGATGTCTTCAATTGCTTTATAAATTACATCAGCGCCTTTTTCAGTTAATGCATTTATTACATTTGATACTGGCTTTTCATTACCTGGAATTGGAGTTGCAGATATTATTACCATATCGCCTTTTTGGATCTGTATGCTTCTATGAGTAGCTGATGCAATCCTTGTTAAAGCTGACATTGGCTCACCTTGACTACCAGTAGTTACAATAGTAAGTCTTTCATTTGCATAATTATTTATTTCATCAAGGCCTATTATCATGCCCTCTGGAACATCTAAATACCCAAGTTCCATTGAAACTTCAGATATCCTTTCCATACTTCTTCCACTAAATGCTATCTTTTTGTTATATTTTGCACAAGCATTTACAATTTGTTGAAGTCTATGAATATTAGAAGCAAATGTAGCAACTATAATTCTGCCTGTTGCTTGTGAAAATAATCTTTCTAATGTTTCACCAACTGTTTTTTCTGACATAGTATATCCGGGTTTAAGTGCATTAGTACTATCTGCCATTAATAATAGTACTCCTTTTTTACCTAACTGAGCATATCTTGCTAAATCCATCACCTTGTTATCTATAGGTGTAAAATCAACTTTAAAATCTCCACTATGTACAATTATCCCTATTGGCGTATGAATAGCTATTGAACAACTATCTGCAATACTGTGATTATTTCTTATAAATTCTACTTTTAAATTATCAGTTTCAATTATTTGACCAGGCTCTACCACATTCAACGTACAATCGTTTAAAATTTTGTGTTCTGTTAGTTTGCTTTCAATTAAACCTAATGTTAATTTTGTACCATAAATAGGGGCATTAACTTGCTTAAGCACATATGGTAAACCACCTATATGATCCTCATGTCCATGAGTTATAAAGAATCCTTTAATCTTATGACTATTATTAATAAGATAAGTTACATCTGGTATTACGACATCTATTCCATATAATTCTTCATCCGGAAATGATAATCCACAATCTATTACTACTATTTCGTTTTCATATTCAAAAGCTGTAATATTTTTTCCTATTTCTCCAAGTCCACCTAATGGAATTATTTTCACCTTTTTTCTATTAGGTACATACCTTTTCTTTTTCTTTTCTTCTTTTTTTTCAACATTATTGTTTTCCAATTTTACACTCCTTAAAATTCCATTATATCTACTATATTTTTCTTAATTATACAATTTACTTTATATACATGCAAGTATACTTGTACTTTGAAAATATTTATTTTTTACTTCTCTATAAATATTATTAATTTTTTATACTATATTTATTCATAAATTACAATAAATATACAGTCTTGAAGTATTGAATTTTTTTTATGAAAAGTGCTTGAAATAAATTCAAATACCTTCTTTATAAATCATTATATTCAAATCATTCTTCATTATTTGTTATTCCATAGACCCATTTTGCTTTATTATAATTATCATTTGTTGTAATTGCAGTAATCTTAAGCTTTGCGCCTTCTGCTTTAATAGTATTAGCTGTTTCTTCTTTACTAATTCCTTGTTCTTGATTTTCTGATGTTACATTTTCTACTTTATCCTTTGTACTACCACACGAAACTATATTTAAACTACTTAATAATATTAAACATATATATATAATTTTCTTCATCTTTATCTCAACCCTTTATTAATTATTCTAACAATATTATAATAACTTCTTTATAGATGTTTTTAAATATTTTTTACAAAGAATTTAATAATTTTAATATAAAGTTTGAATCTTGATTTGCTTGAGCCAATATACTTGTGCCTACATTCATTAATAATCTTGCTTTTACATATTCCATCATTTCTTTTGCCATATCTGTATCTCTTATTCTACTTTCTGCTGCCTGTAAGTTTTCTGAAGTATTATCTAATGAAGAAATTGTATGTTCTAGTCTATTTTGTACTGCTCCCATAGTTGCTCTTACACCTGATGTATAACTTATGGAACTTTCTAGTTTTGATAAAGCTGCTTTTGCATCATCTTGAGTTTTTATACTTATATCACTAATACCTAAATCACTTAATTTAACTCCTGCAATGTCAACTGATATAACTTGATTAGCTTTATTTCCTACTTGCAAATCTAAACTTTTACCACCATTATCCTTATCAAATGTTCCATCAAGTAATGTCATACCATTAAATTCTGTATCTCCAGCTATTCTATTTATCTCCTTTTTCAATTCTTGAAATTCTTTATCAATTAAATTCCTTTCCTCATCAGTATATGTTCCATTAGCTGATTGAACTGCTAAAGTTTTCATTCTTTGAAGCATACTATGAGTTTCATTTACTGCACCCTCTGCTGTTTGAATTAACGATATCCCATCTTGTGCATTTTTACTTGCTTGATTTAATCCATTTATTTGACTTCTCATCTTTTCTGATATTGCAAGACCTGCTGCATCATCTCCAGCTCTATTTATTCTTAGCCCAGATGAAAGCCTTTCTATACTTTTGTTTAAAAGATTATTATTTATATTAAGATATCTAAGAGCAAACATCGCATTAAGATTATGATTAATTGTCAATCCCATAGTACTCCACTCCTTTAATATAATTTCATATGTAAATATAAACCATATTTTATTATCGTATAAATCTTTATACAATTTAATTCCAAATAAAAAAGCTTAAACTAAATTCAGCTTAAGCTTTTTTCTTCCACACTTAAAATTATTTAATCAAAATAGTCTAGTAATATTTTTCTATCTAATTCTTCAAATTCATGCTCATCTAATCTGTTTTTATTTATCCATTTAGCTTCATCATATGTTTTATCCAAAATAAACCTTTCTTTTAAATTTCCAATATAAACTTTTACACATTCTTCTTCACTTGTTGTATATTCTTTAAATTCTTTATTATCAAACACGATTGTCTTTAAAACATCTTTAGCCGCTCTTGCTAAGCATTTCTCTTCATTTTCTTTACCTCTAATCTTTTGATTTAATAAAACCCATTTAGAAGTAGTCCCCTTTTTAGCCTTCTTTTTCATTATTAAAACATTGTTAAAATCATCTTTTATTATTTGTATGCATCCTACTAACTTCATTTCACTATCCCCCATTTTATTGTATATAATTTATAAGTATTAATTATATCCTAATTTCAATATATATTATTATACATAATCAAACACTATATTAAAATAATGTTTATTAAAATAATGTTTATTAAACTAAATATAAATTCTATCCTAATAATAGCAAATAATAGGAGTTCCTGCTTCTATATTATTAAATATTGCCTCTGCCACCTCATAAGGAGCATTAACACATCCATGTGATCCATTTGTCAAGTATATTTCTCCACCAAACTCATTTCTCCAAGTTGCATCATGTATACCTATATTGCCATTAAAAGGCAACCAAAAATTAACAGATGAACTATAATCTTCACCAATTAATGTAGCATTTCTTTCTCTATAGTTTAATCTATATGTCCCTACAGGGGTTGACCAATTATTGCTTGCATTTCCTGTTACAACATCACCTTCTGTTATAAGTATTCCTTCCTTATAAAACCACATATGTTGTTTTGACATATCTATTTCTACATATGTATTTCCAATATCATTTTCCTCTCTTGATACTGCTGTTTGAGAATATATCGGTTCTCTTTCTATTGATTTATTTTCCTTTAGATTGTCCATAAGTTCTTGAACTTCCTTAGGCTGATTAATAATCCATCCATAATTTCCGCCACTAACTTTAATATTAGAACCATCTGTTGTTACAAAATTTCTATTGCTACCAAAAGTATTATACTTGCTGGCTAATCTATAAACATATTCTTTAACTTTTCCCTCATCAATATTTATTTCAAGGTTATCTTCAACATTTATCCAATCACTAATTATATCTCCATCAACGACTTCTTTTCTATCACCAATGTTATATGTGACTGTAAAATCTATCATTGAATTTAATTTATCTTTAGTTTCAATTACTTTTGGTGAATCCTTTGTGTACTTAGGATTTTCATAGCACCCTAATTCTTCCAAATCTAATATACAATCACCATTTTTTATAGCTTCCTTAATTTTTTTATTCAGGACTTCTTTATTTATTTTTGTCCCTACAACTTCATTTACAATATTGTATTTATTATTTTTACATTCAAAAGTTGCATCTTGTGGTTCAACTATGTTTTCAGAATTAAAGTATGTAAGGTTATCAATATATTGATTTAATAAATCCTCATTATAAGAAATTATGTCCATTGTTACATTAGTATTTTTATTTAAAAATCCTAAAAACCATGTAAATGGATTTTGACTTTTCTTTAATTTTTCCAATTCTCCATTTGAATTATAATTTAATTTAATATCTTGACCTTTAATCTCATCATTTAAGTTTCCTCTACCATGCAACTGTAGCGTATATGCCTCTAGTTCAGATGATATTTTATTATCTGCTTCTTTTATAGTTTGTCCCGAAACATTTATGCCATTAATCACAGAATTATAATAAAAATGATTAGTAAAATATAATGATATACTTAAATAAATAATCACTAAAGGTGAAAGAAAAAACAGTAATTTTTGCGATAAATTAACTATATTCTTTTTTTGTCTACTCATTTCGAACTTCCCCCCATAATATATATTATACTATAAATCCAATCTAATAAAGTCTATTCTTACTACTTTAATAGTTTAATTATTTTCAAGTGTTTTTCAACATAATGTTGTAACACTTATCTATTATGTTGAATACATTATTAATATAACAAATGAATAAAAGAAAAGGAGATTATATATATGTCAAATTCTCGTAATAATAATAATAATAATAATAGAAGAAGATGCTGTTGCTGCAATAATAATAATAATAATAATAATAATAATAATAATAATAATAATAATAATAATAATAGTAATAATAATAGAGGAAGATGTTGTTGTTGCAATAATAATAATAATAATAATTCTGTTAACACTAACTTTGCTAATGCTAGATTTAACTCTGGATTCGGTGGTTGTGGCTTTGG
>SVCF01000003.1:114586-119898 GCA_015058475.1 Clostridium butyricum
AATAATAATAATAATTCTGTTAACACTAACTTTGCTAATGCTAGATTTAACTCTGGATTCGGTGGTTGTGGCTTTGGTGGCTGTGGTTTTGGTGGATTCGGTGGTTTAGGTTTATGGCCATTATTGTTCCTATAAGCTTTTAATTACTATCATCTTATAGCAAAAGATAAATTTTATAATAAATGCTCATTTTCGCCTCTCCAAATTTTTAGTGTTTAAATTTTTATAAAAAAGAGACTTATAAAAATAAAATAGTATTTTTATAAGTCTTTTATCAATGTTTAACTAAATTTTTCATCCAATGCTAATTGTGCTTTTTCTAATCCTTGCTGTGCTGCTCTTTTATACCATGCATAAGATAAACTATAGTTCCTAGCTATCCCTTTGCCGAAATAATGCATTCCAGCCAAATTATACTGTGCATAAGAATAGCCTTGATACGCTGCTTTCTCATACCATTTAACAGCACTTCTATAGTCTTTCTCTACACCTTTACCTTCTTCATATAAATATCCTAAAGTATTCTGTGCTTTATGATATCCCTGTATAGCAGATTTTTGATAATATTTAAAGGCTTTTTCATAATTTATTTTAAATCCTTTTCCATTCATATATAAATTTCCTAGATTATACTGTGCAAAATAATCTCCCTGTTTCGCAGCTTCTAAGTACCATTTTTCTGCTTCTTTATAATCTTCCTCTACGCCTTCTCCGTCTTCAAACATGCATCCTAAATTACATTGTGCATCTACATTACCTTTGAATGCAGCTCTTTTAAAATACTTTAGTGCGCTTTTATAATCCACATCTGTACCAAGTCCATAATAATACATATATCCAAGATTATACTCTGCAACACTATAACCTTGATTTGCTGATCTTTTATACCATTTTATTGCCTGTTCATAATTTTGTTCAATCATTTCGCCATTATAATATCTGTCCCCCAAACTATTTTGCGCCTTTTGATTTCCTCTTTCAGCATACTTCATAAGCATTCTCAAATTACATTCTTCAAAATTTATATCTGCGTTTTTGTATTCTTCAATAAAGTCGTTAATAGATAATAATACTCCACCCAAATTCTCATCCCCCAGCATTCATTAAATTATATAAAAATATATTTATAGATTTATTATATTAACCCTTATAATAAATTTATAACATATAAATACTAACATTTCTATATATGATAAAGTTTTCATAAATATATTTTTTTAATATTTACTCATTACCTTATAAAATCATCAATATATTTGGAAAATATAATATACTTAACAAATTCTTGTATATTACTCTTCTGACAATTTGCCAACTTTTTAATAATTTCTTTTTCTTCCTTTGTTAATCTTATGCAAATAAATTCATCATTAAAGACTTCATATTCTATTTTCATTAATATGCTGTTTCTTATATTTTTAAAAAATCTCTTAAAGTTCATTTTGTACCTCACTTACTATTTTATAGTATTTTACTTCCATCTAAAATGTTTACTTAATATATATGTTTAAATCTTCAATGACATTCCATGATTTTTTAATGATAATTTGTATATAAAACAGACTATTGGCAATAATAATAATGCATGGTTCTCTGTATCTCCTAATTGCACATATAAAAAGACTATCTCAATATTTTGAGATAGTCTTTTTTAATTTGTATAGTTTTTTAATATCATTTTACCTTAACATTAAGTCATTCCTAAATAAATTCTATATATTTTTAGATAACTAAATTAATATCTATCTAATTCTAATAGCTTTATAATCACTGCTTAAACATAAAAGGATCTCAATTGTTCTCGAGCTCCGTAACTTTATATAATTTCTGATAAAATCACTAACTAAAGATATCTACTTATTTAAATTTACAATTATAATTGTCTTGAACATCCATAAGCGCTTCTCCAAATCTTTGATAATGCACTACTTCTCTTTGCCTTAAAAATCGTAAAATTTCTTTAATATCTTGATCATCCGTTAAATTTATGAGCCATTCATAAGTCGCTCTAGCTTTTTGTTCTGCAGCCATGTCTTCATTCAGATCTGCTACTACATCATCCTTATTTTGTATATACGTTGCTGTCCATGGATTTCCTTGAGCATCAGAGTAGTACAATCCTTTACCATGATCTGTATAATGTCCACCAAGTCCAGCTTTTTTTAATTCTTCAATTGAGGCATTATCCATCAATTGATAAATCATAGTAGCAATCATTTCTACATGGGCCATTTCTTCAGTACCTATATCAGTTAGTAAAGCTTTAGATTTACCTGTTGGCATTGTATATCTTTGATTTAAATATCTAAGTGCTGCACTCAACTCACCATCTGGGCCTCCATATTGTGACATTAAAAATTTTGCCATTCTAAGATCACTACATTTTAAATTTATTGGATATTCTAATGTTTTTATATAGTACCACATGAATATATTTCTCCTTTCCTAATAATTTTCCCAAGGCCAAGGTTGATTGGTCCATTTATTTGGATTTTCTACATAGGCAGAACCAAAATTTCTTATAGGACCATAGCAAGTCTCATATTCATTAATTAATTTATCCAATTCTTTAGAAACTTTCTGATAATCTTCTGTTGCCCTTTTATTATTAGGAAAATTATCAAGATATAGATTTAATTCCACAGCAGAAAATTGTAATTGTTGTATCTCACACATTAATTCATTCAAATTCATGTTTTCATCCTCCAAATTAACATCTATAGTCATTGGCATTTTTCTCTTTCTTATAAGGCCTATATAAATCTGCAAATATTGTCCCCTTACAAAAACCTTCATTAATAGGATATAAATTCCTGTATTTTTGAAGTAAGATATATGCACGAGCATATCTTAAATTTTCATAATTAGTCATATCCACCCTCCTCACATAATATAAATATATTATTATCTTATGTAATGAAATAATATATTGTTACATAAACTATTACAAAAATAAACACTATACTTATTTTTTATTATCTATCCCCCAAAAACACAACAATATTCTTTCACTGTTAAGTATAATAAATAAGAGATAGCTTTACATACTTCATTACTGCTATCTCTTATTTTTGTGTAAAAACAATAAAAGTCGATTAAAGAAATTAATCTCTAACCAACTTTTATTATTTCTAATTTTACAAGGTTTTACTAAAATATATATCCTTTTTATTGCTATTTTTAATTCCGCATTTTCTTTTCAAAACACTATGTCTGTTGCAATTATTTAAATTTGACGTTTTCATAAATATAATCATCTGTTAGTACTATGGTAAATTTTTAATTAATATATCATCTTTTTTTAATTTTTCATTGCATTGTATAGTGAAAATCATTTCTGGCACATTAGCTGTTTCGATGCTCTCCCCATCTTTATTTTTCATATCATTAAGGGGTATAAGCTTGTCATCACCTTTTAAAGCTAATAATTCAACTGTTTCTCCATTATAAACTTTATTTTTTTCTAGTATAGTTGCACGCTTAGTTTCAGGATTATAGTCTTGAACTATTCCAACTATTTCATATCCTCTAATATATGAAGAACTTCCATAACTTTGTTTTACTTCCTCATCAAAATAAAACCCTGTCGTAAATGGTCTATGACTTGGTTTAACTAAGTATTCCATCCATTTTGGATTAAATTTATACTCTTTTGGATTTTCAAAATATGTATCAATAGCCTGTCTATATGCTTTAACTACGGATGCAACATAATAAACACTTTTCATTCTGCCTTCAATTTTAAATGAATTTACACCAGCATCAATAAGTTCTGGTAAATGCTCTATCATGCACAAATCTCTTGAGTTCATTATATATGTTCCATTACCTTCTTCAGTTTTTTCTATTAATTCATTTGTATTTTCTTCATATAAATGATATCTATATCTACATGGCTGAGCACAAGCACCTCTATTAGGGTCTCTTCCTGTCAAATAATTTGATAACATACATTTTCCAGAATACGCCATGCACATTGACCCATGTATGAAAGATTCAACCTCACATGATTCTGGAAGCTCCGCCCTTAATTCCTTTAATTCCTTTAATGTCATTTCTCTGGCTGTAACTACTCTTTTTACTCCAATATTATGCCAAAACTTTGCCATTTCATAATTTAAACAACTAGCCTGAGTACTTAAATGTATTTCTAAATTAGGTACAACTCTTTGTGCAATTGTTATAATTCCTGGATCTGCAATAATAGCAGCATCAATACCTAATTCGTATAATTCCTTAAGATATTCCTCTATTCCTTCTAAATCAGAATCATGAGGTAATATGTTTAATGTAACATGTACCTTTTTTCCTCTAGCATGTGCAAATTCAATCCCTTCTTTTAATTGTTCAGTCGTAAAATTATCTGCATATGCTCTTAAATTTAATTTACTTCCTCCAAGATATACGGCATCAGCTCCAAATTCTATAGCTGTTTTAAGCTTTTCTAAATTTCCTGCTGGTGCTAAAAGCTCTGGTTTATTCATTTGATATACTCCTCTTAAATTAACAAAATTATATTTTTCTACGTTTAATTATATATTTATCTATATTGCTCTTTGCAAGAGACATTATTTTTATATATAAATTCTCACTTTCTTCTGAAAGACCTTCAGGAATGAGTTCAAATTTATGCCATAAATTAATAATTTCCGATAAATTGTCAATATTTTTTCTTTCATCAATGTACTTTAAATCATATCCATTTTCATCAAATATAGTTTTATTTTTATCTAATTCGTACATTGGAATATGATATGCTAAATAAGGATTATTAGAATCATTAAATTTATTAATAATATTAACATTATTTTTATTTATATATCTTATACCATTTAAAAATACAGTATAATTATTAAAAGAAACCCCCTGTATCTTTCCTTCTTCATCTAAAACCTTTAAAAGTTCCACATCTGTCATTATTCTGCCTTGATAATTCCCAAACCTTAGCCTTAGACTATCATCATTAAACTTATCTCGTATTGGGCAAAAACCAATTACAAATGTAACTAAATCCGGAAATAAAGAATTTAACTCAGTATTATAATATACCCCCTTATTTTTCATATAAATCCAATTGTTATCTAATAAATCTATTACTTCTTTATTTAGTACATCCAATTGATTTATATTGCCATTAATAACTTCTTCTAAAATATTTCGTTTACTCTCAATATATAATCCTTTTATATTAACTTTTTTAAATTTAAATTCTTTGGCTTTTTGCTTTTTCATACTAAATCTACCTTTATTAGATTATTAGGTTAAAGTCACATAATTAATTATTACCTATTAATTAATTACAATATTAATTA
>SVCF01000003.1:119998-178659 GCA_015058475.1 Clostridium butyricum
AAATCTACCTTTATTAGATTATTAGGTTAAAGTCACATAATTAATTATTACCTATTAATTAATTACAATATTAATTATAACATAAACATAATGTCTTGCTAATTCTTTTCACTAATGTTTATATAAAATTTCCTTATTATAACTACTAATTTCATGATATTATTATGTTATTAATTTGATAACGTCTATTACATTTAATAAATTATTTGAGGTAAAGTTTAAAACACCTCTTAGTGAATTCAGAAAAATCAACAAAAAAAATATAGTATATTTACTTTACATCCGTATACTATATTTTTCTTTAATTTACTATCTCATTGCTCCATTTGGACCAACATAATATCCATCTATATATGTACTACTCGCCATTATACCATTACTATATAAATAATACCAGTAGCCATTTATATTAACCCACCCTGTTTTCATTATTCCACTTTCATCAAGATAATACCAATATCCATTTACAAATTTCCATCCAATAACTGGACTTCCATTTTCAATAAGCATCCAGTTTCCATCTGTTGTCATTGCCCAAAAATCATGTCTATTTCCCGTACTTGGACTCAGACTAACCACTTCTGGACCTGATGTTGTTAATATTTGATCAAACTTGATTTCTTGTTCTTCTTTCTCATCATCATCGTCATCATCTTCTTCAATCTGTATTGTAGAAAATGTATTTTTATCCGAAGTAACTTTATAATTACTTTTATTTTTATCAGAATAACTCCATCCTGGAGTTAAGTTCTCTAACTCCTCTTTATCATAATCGTTTTTTGAACTAGCTGCATAAACCACATTATATGGAAGTAAAAGTGCAACTAATGCACCTATAATAACTTTATTTCTATTCACTCTAAATCATCCCCTAGTTTTACTTATGTAATTATTATCTAAACACTTATAATTTATAATCGGCATTTATTATACTTTACTTTACATCATAATAAGAATTTTATAAATAAAAACTACTTGTATCAACCCATTTATATTCTGGTTTAAGTTTTTTTATATCATCTACTAATTTATATAGTGCTTCATCCTTTTGTTTACATTCTAACATCACATCAAAATTTCTATCTATATGCTTAGCTTTTTCAACAAATCTTATAAATGCTTCTGGATTTATATAATCAGCATGTTTTCTATCGTTTTCAAATTCTCTAGGAGATGAAAAATGAATTTTTGGTGGTAGCACTTGCTTATTCCATGTATTAAAAATTTCTTCAAGCATATCTTCAATATTTTCTCCCAAATTATTGCAGTTATGATGATGCACATCCAATACCATTGGTATTTCAAGTTTACTACATAAATCTAACACTTCTCTTGCTGTATATGTTTTATCATCATTCTCTACTATTATATGAGAGGCAATTTCTTTGGGCATTTTATTAAAATTTTCTATAAAACGTATAATACCGTTTTCCTTTCCATATGTAGCACCTCCCACATGCATTACCATTTTCCCCTCTGGATAATTAAAATCATCAAACCATTCAACCTGACACATTAAATTTTTTTTAGTATTTTCTACAACTGCTGGATTGATGCTATTCAAAACATTAAATTCATCTGGATGAGTATCTATTCTCATATTTGATTTACGTATTAGTTTCCCTAAATATTCAAAATCCTTTTTAAATATTTCTCTATGTCCCCAATAACCTACCTCTGGATGAGTTACTAATGGAACCAAAGCTGATGTTATCCTATAAAAGTGAATATTATTATTAATATTATATTTGATTATTTTTTCTAAATCATTAAGATTAGATAGCGCAACTGTTTTTAATTTTTCTAGTTTTTTTTCTCTTGTTGCTTGTTTATTGTAATTTGCGAAAGTCACATTACTTGAAGCTGTTATCTTTTTTCCTAATTTCATTGATATAGAAACATATCCTAATCTAATCAGCATATTTTTAATCTCTCTTTCCACAAAGTTAATTTTAGTAATATTTTATGTTTAATTTCTTTTTTTATTTATTTTAGGCAAATAAAAAATGATATACACCATACTAAGTAATCTTATGATTTTAAAAAGTTTTATACAAAAAAAGACAATAATGTTCAATTATTAATTTAAACATTATTGCCTTCTCTTCGATATATTGTATCCTTACTTGAAATAAAAGTAAATTACATACATTTTCTTATAAGTTTATAATTTGGTTAATTTCATCTACACTTGCTTTTATTGTAATAATAATATTTTCATCAATTCTTAATTTGCTTTCATTTTCGTTTATTTTTATTACATCTAAATTCAATCCCGCTTTTGAAATTTCCTTATATCTTGTTGATGATATGTCAACATAAAACTTCTTATCTTTTGCTCCAGTAACTTTAATTAAAGCCCCATTCTCTTCATTTTCTTTTATTCTTATATGTATTATATTATCCTTTTTACCACTACAGCCTACAGCACTTTCATCAGGATATTTTTCAATAGTAGCTTTTCCAGTCATAGTTATCCATCCACCACTTAACTTAGCTTTTACTAAAATATCTAAGTCATACTTTTCTTCTATAGCTTTTAATACTCGTCCTAACTCACAAACATCAAGTTCTAAATTCATAATTACACCTCTTATTATTAACTTGTATTTTATTAAATTTTAATAATAGTTTATCATATATAAATATTAATATTCCATTAACTATTATAGCACTACTCTAAAAAACCAATTGTATTTTTAAGATTTTATTTTTTATATCTGTATTATTTTATAGTTTATGGTATAAGTACGTACATTAACTAAGTTTTTAAAATAGCATTAGTAAACTTTATAATTCACTAATGCTATTTCTCTTTATTTAGTATTAAATTTTAAAATCTGATCTATCATATGTTTTAGCTTTTGGCTCTCCAAATGCAGCTCTAACACTTTCTGCTTGTGGATTATGATTTACATTATTATTTTTCCTCTTGTTATCAACCTTCATTTTATTACTCATTTTGGTCACCTCATTCTTTTAAATTATCTTTTAAAGATGATCTTTTTCTTTATGTGGAGGTGCTCCGATTTTCTTTCCGTCAATAACACCTAAGTCTGAATTACCTTTTGGGTCCATTTTTCTACGTTCTGCATTTGATTTAGGTCTATCTTTTAATCTACTTTTATTATTATCCATCATACATCACCTCAATAATTAGGATGTACTCTAAATTCCTTTTTATTCATAATTAATTAATAGACAACTTTATCTCATTTATATCATTTTTAGTAATAATATTTCCATCTATGCTTATAAAACCATTATTATACGCTTGAATAAAATCTCCTTTATAACTTAACAGCCTACCTGTTGTAAGCTCTGAAACACTTTCATTTTCTTTGTCATTAATATAAATCATTCCACTATAATCTATAAATATATCATTTCTATCTACTGATTTTTTTAGAAATAAGGTATTCCAATTTTCCTCTTCTCCATTCAGTTTAGTATAATATATAGAAGTTATTTTTTCATCTTCTTCTTTTCCAAAGTAAATATTATCATCCTTATCTATGCTAAGAAGCCTTGGTATATCTACATTAGGTATTGAAATGTACGATGGATCATTTAATATTGTTACACTATCTCCCATTTCCATAACTGCATTTGTGTTAGTTATTGGAACTACAATGTTACCAATCACCTTATTATATCTTACTCTTTCTATTTGATTCATAACATTTGAATAATATAAATCACATAACCCATTAGCTTTTCTTATCTTTATATAAAGACTATGTGTTGCCGTTGAAAATGCTATGTTTTCGATTTTATCTTCTTCGCTTTCCATAGGTATTCTCATTTTATTATAGTTAAAATCAACTAATTCTCTCACTTCATTCTTTTTAATATCATATGAAACAGGCTCAAAATAAAATACTCCATCCTCTTCTAATTTTTGTATAGCAAGTATCAAATTTTCATCATTAAGCCATTTATAGCTTTCAGTTTCCCCAATAATATCACTTTTAAAATTTTTTTCTTTTTTTTCTATAGTATCAAAAACTTTAAGAATGTTATTTTTAATATATGATATATATTGTCCATCTAATGAGACTGAAATATTTTCAACATTATATGGTATTTTTATTTCATTTTGATTTTCTTCTTCAACTTCTTTTACTGGCTCTTCGTCTACTTTTTGTACTGTTATTTCAGTATCTGTATCCAAATATATATTTTCAATATATAAAAATATACCATGTTGCATCAACAATGCAATTCCTGTCCAAATTAATATTCTAACTAAATTTCTCACCTTAAAATTCCCCTATCCTTCAACGTAAAATGCTGTAGCTACGGATCTTTCCCCATCCCAAGCATTAGGTGAATTTATAACTTCATCCTTATAATACATTGTTGATGAATATCCACCATCAAGTGCTGCTGCATTAATAGCGCCTCTACTAGCCATTATTTCTTGTACATCATAAAGGCTGGCCCCTGGATTTGAAATTTTTCTACCATCAATAACTAAAAATATTACTGTTCCATCCTCTTTTTGACCTATAGCAGTTCTTGGATTTAACCCTTCTGACATTTTATCTTTAATCTGTTTTACACCATTTATTATTATATTAGGCGGTCTAAAGCACATTCCTTCTTGAACATCCATATCGACTAGTTCATTATAAGAATGGCTTCCAACTACTAATTTCCCTTCCTTAGTAAAAGCAATAACATTTTCTTTGTTTTTAAAATTTAGTTCACTCATTTCTGGATATATAAGCCTTCCATTACTTATTACAAAACCTCCTGGTTTTGCCCCAGTTCCTGCATAAAGTGTTCCATCATCAGACTCATCTACAAATGCACCTCCATTGATAGCAGCTATAGCATCTTTATCTTTTGCCATCTCACTAGTTTTTTGACCTGTTTTTCCTAAATATTTTGTCATTGCCACTTTAATTTTAAGTGGATTTTTTATTTCTAATATATATGCATTGTATCTATCAGTGTTGACATCATATCTTTCAATTTCCGTGTTTGTAGTATGTTTAATTTCAACTTTTTCTATTTCTTGTACAGTTTCTTGTATTTCTTCTGGTTTAACATCCTCTATTCCCATCATTTCGTTTAAAGTTTCTTCAGAAAAATAATCTGTTAACAAATATTCATGCCTTGTTGCAAGCAATGTAGATATAAATACTTTCCTCGCATTATCATAGGGACCCCAAAATAATACTAGCGGAGTAGTTATAAATAAAAACATAAATATATATAATAGTCCTACTAAACATGTAGTTAAATTAAAATCATTTTTTTCAGACATTAATATCTCCTTCATGAACAAGTATTCTAAGTTAAACTCATTTTATTATGATACTGTATTTCTTCTCTTGTATCTTCTTTTTCTTTATATGCTAGCTCATTATTTTGCAGATTTCTAATAGCTACAGAAAGCATCAACTTTATTCTATTTAATTGATTTACATTAGATGCTCCCGGATCATAATCTATTGCAACTATATTCGAATCAGTATATCTCTCCTTAAGTGCTTTCATCATTCCTTTACCTGTCACATGATTAGGTAAACATGCAAAAGGTTGAAGACATACTATATTCTTTGTTCCACTCTTAATAAGTTCAACCATTTCTGCTGTTAAAAACCAACCTTCACCTGTTTGATGTCCAAGTGATAAAATTGGAGATGCCATACGAGCTAATTCATTAATATGTTTAGGTCTACTAAATCTATTACTTTTTTCTAATTCCTTTTTCATGACACTTCTATATGTTTCCATATAAAAAATTGCTAAATAACTTAAATTCTTGCTCTTTTTACTCTTTCCAAGATAATCAGCTTTAAATTTATTGTCATAAGCAGAATAGAAGAAAAAGTCTAGTAAATCTGGAACTACTGCTTCAGCTCCTTCGTCTTCTAATATCCTTACAATATCATTGTTTGCTGTTGGATGAAATTTAACTAATATCTCTCCCACTACCCCAACCTTAGGTTTATTTATATTGAGTAAAGATAAATTATCAAATTCTCTAATAATCTCTTTAATATTTTTATTAAATTCAATTTTACTTCCATTTATTATATTAGATTTTGCTTTCTCATTCCACTTTTTATGCAGTTCATTTACTGAACCCTTAACTCTCTCATATGGCCTTGTCCTATATACAACCTTCATAAATAAATCACCATATACCATTGCCATAAGTGCTTTATCTAAGAGCTTTGGTGTTATTTTAAATCCTGGCTGAGTTTCAAGTCCAGCTACATTTAATGATATTATTGGAACATTCTCAAAACCTGCATGTTTTAACGCCGTTTTTAAAAATCCTATGTAATTTGTTGCTCTACATCCTCCCCCAGTTTGAGTCATTATAAGAGCAGTTTTATCTAAGTCATATTTTCCTGATTTTAATGCACTTATCATTTGACCAACTACTATTATAGATGGATAACATGCATCATTATTAACATATTTAAGTCCTTCTTCTACTGCCTTTGCATCGTTAGATGGTAATACTTCTATATTATATCCTGCAGCCCTTCCAGCCACTTCTACTAATTCAAAGTGAATTGGTGACATTTGAGGTGCTAAAATAGTATAATCTTTTCTCATTTCTTTAGTGAATACTGGATTTTTATAACTCACTTTTTCTTCTACTGGCTTATAATGTTTTCTTTCTCTTTCTTCTATTGCTGCCTTTAATGATCTTATTCTTATTTTTGCTGCTCCTAAATTGTTACCTTCATCAATTTTTAAGACTGTATATAATTTTCCTTTTGATGATATTATCTCTGAAACTTGTTCTGTAGTAACAGCATCTAAGCCACACCCAAAGGAATTTAATTGAATTATTTCAAGACATGGCTCTTCTGCTATTAATGTAGCTGCTCTATAAAGCCTTGAGTGGTAAACCCACTGGTCAACGACTCTAAGTTTTTCTTTTAAGTTTGCCATATGGCTGATACTATCTTCTGTAAGTACTGCCATACCAAAAGAGTTAATAATATCTGGAATACCATGATTTATTTCTGGATCTATATGGTATGGTCTTCCACATAATACTATTCCCTTCTTATTGTTCTGTCTTAAATACTCCAAAGTTTCTTCACCTTTGTTTTGTATATCTTTTTTATATGCATCTCTTTCTAAAGCTGCACTCTTTACAGCTTCTTTTGCTTCACTCAAGCTTATATTAAAATCCTTAAATTCTTCTACTATTCTCTTAGCAAGTACATTTTCATCGTCTAACGAAAAGAATGGTGATATATATTTGATTTTATTATTTCTTAATTCATCCATATTATTTTTTATTACTTCTGGATATGATGTTACCATTGGACAATTATAATGATTTTGGCTATCTTTAAACTCATTCTTTTCATAAGAAATACATGGATAAAATATCGTCTTAATATTTTTTTGTATCAAATTCGCAATATGTCCATGAACAAGCTTCGCTGGATAGCATGCTGATTCAGATGGAATAGTTTCTATTCCAAGTTCATATATTTTTTTACTTGATATATTTGATATAATAACCCTAAAACCTAATTTAGTTAAAAGAGTAAACCAAAATGGATAATTTTCATACATATTTAATACTCTTGGTATGCCTATTATTCCTCTTTTTGCCTCATCTTCTTTTAGAGGCTTATATCCAAATGTTCTTTTATATTTGTAGTTATATAGATTAATTTCTTTTTCTTCTTTTCTTTTTTCTATCCCTAATCCACGTTCACATCTATTTCCTGAAATAAATTCTTCGTCAGTAGAGAATTTATTTATTGTAAGAAGACAGTTATTACCACACATTCCACACCTTCTAAAGGAACTTGTCATTTCAAATTCTTCTATTTTCTCTTTTGGTAATAATGATGTCTTTACATCTTTAACATATCTTTCTTTTGCAATAAGTGAACATCCAAAGGCTCCCATAAGACCAGCTATATCTGGTCTAACTGCTTCTCTTCCAGATACAATTTCAAATGCTCTTAATACTGCATCATTATAAAATGTACCACCTTGTACAATTACTTTTTCTCCAATATCACTTTTATCTCTTAGCTTTATCACCTTAAATAAAGCATTTTTAATTACAGAATAAGAAAGTCCTGCAGAAATATCAGAAACATTTGCACCTTCCTTTTGTGATTGTTTAACCCTTGAATTCATAAATACTGTGCATCTAGATCCTAAATCTACTGGTGCTTTTGATAATAATGCTTCTTTTGCAAATTTATCAATCTCCATTCCTAGTGATTTTGCAAAACTCTCTATAAATGATCCACAACCAGATGAACATGCTTCATTGAGCATTATACTGTCTATTGCTTCATTCTTTATTTTTAGGCATTTCATATCTTGCCCACCAATGTCTAATATAAAGTCTACTCCTGGTAAAAAATACTCTGCTGCTTTATAATGGGCAATTGTTTCAATTTCACCTATATCAACATGAAGAGCTGCTTTAATCAAAGATTCCCCATATCCTGTAACAGCACTATTTACTATTTTAATTGTACTTGGAAGCTTTTCATATAAATCTTTAAGTATTTTTACTACTTTCTTTAATGGATTTCCTTCATTACTTCCATAATAAGAATATAACAATTCTCCATATTCGCCTATTAAAGTAACTTTTGTTGTTGTAGATCCTGCATCTATCCCCAAATATGCTTGTCCACAATAATCTTCCATTGAACATCTTTTTATTACAGCTTTATCATGCCTAGTTCTAAAAATTTCATACTCTTCTTCATTTTTAAATAATGGATCTAACCTTTCAACATTATCATCTTTTGAATTTGTTATACTATTTACTTTTTTAACTATCTTCTTTAATGTAGTTTTTCCATTATCCTTGGCTAAAAGAGCAGCTCCTATAGCCACAAATAATTGGGAATTATCTGGTATTATTATTTCATTATCATTAAGGTTAAGAGTTTCAATAAATCTATTTCTAAGCTCTGATAAGAAATATAAAGGGCCTCCAAGAAAAGCAACATTGCCTCTTATAGGTTTTCCACATGCTAGCCCTCCTATTGTCTGATTTACAACTGCTTGAAAAATTGATGCTGCTATATCCTCTTTCTTTGCCCCTTCATTCATTAAAGGCTGTACATCTGTTTTAGCAAATACACCACATCTAGATGCTATTGGATATATTACATTATAATTTTTTGCATAATCATTAAGCCCAGATGCATCGGTATTAAGTAGTGATGCCATTTGATCAATAAATGCCCCTGTACCACCTGCACATGTTCCATTCATTCTTTGTTCTATTCCACCTTTAAAATATGTTATTTTTGCATCTTCACCACCAAGTTCTATAACAACATCTGTTTGAGGTATAAACGTTTCTACTGTTTTAGAACAAGCTATTACCTCTTGCACAAATTCAATATTTGTCCATTTAGCTACTGAAAGTCCTCCTGATCCTGTAACACATATTTTGCATTCTATGTCTCCAATTTGTTCATAACATTTATTAACCAACTCTATAATTGTACTTCGTATATCAGAATAATGTCTTTTATACTGGCTATATTTAATTATATTTTCTTCATCTAGTGCTACTAATTTTACTGTTGTTGATCCTATATCTAATCCTATTTTATAAATATTCATCTTTTTATTTCACCTACTTTGTAATATTAAACCTACATTTTATATTGTCTTATCTTTAGCTAAATGTGCTAATTTATGTATAAACATCCTTATATATGGTTATACTTGCTAATATATTAAATAATTTATTAAAAGACACTTTTTAGGAGGTAGAAATGAATCACTTTAATGAAGGTAATAAATTTTATAATACTCAAGATTATCGTCGTGCAATTGAGTGTTATCGAAAAGCAGCTAATGAAAGCTTAAACGAAGCTTGTTCATATTATAATATTGGAGTTTGTTTTATCAAATTGAAAGAGTTTAATAAGGCTATAGATGTATTAAACAAAGCAATTTCTATCCATCCTGAAAGTAAGTATATTTTCAACCTTGGTTACTGCTATGCAATTAAAGAAATAACATCAAAAGCTCTTTATCTATTTAATCTAGCGTGGTCTCTAGATCCTGCTGATAAAGAATGTGAAAAAGCAGTTAATCTTATCATATCAAAACTTTCTGAAGATACATAAATTAAAATACTTTTTTACTTATTTAAAGATTAAAGCCACGTAACTTTAATCTTTAAACAAACAAATATAATATTACTTACTGTAATTAAAAATAATAAGTAAAATACCATATATCTTACTTATCGAATCACCATTCTCCTACAACTTCTTTACTTATATGCTTATCAAAATTATCTGAATCAAAATAATTTCCGCCAATATAAAATGTCGTATCAATTTTAATCCATATACCCTCATCAGCTAAGTAAACTTCATTCCATGCATGTGACACATATTGGTTGCCATCATAAGCTTCACCAATAACTAACCTCACTTTAAGATTAATGCTTCTTGCCATTGCAACATATAGACAGGCATAATCAAAACAAACACCACTTCTATCTCTAAAAGCATATATGGCTCCACTTTCTAATACCTCTTCTTTAGTATTTAAAATTTTATCAGCTTTATTATTATCGTATTCTATATTAGCCCCAATCCAAGAATATAATTTTTTTGCTTTTTCTCTATCATTTTTAGCATCTTTTGTGATTTTTTCTGCTTTTTTTTCAATTATACTATTTGATTTAATGCCATCTTCTATTGTTATTCCATTATAAACTACTGCTCTAATATTTGAGTCTTCATTATCTAAATCTGATGTTTTAATATTATTTTCATAGAAATACTGATTTAATAACGGCCTAACTGTATTTCTGCTAGATATCAAAGCAATAACTACAGCTGGAATTATTAATAGTATTACTATAATCATAACTTTCCACTTTAAGTTTTTCTTAGACATGAAGCTCTCCTCCAATTATTGTGTATATTTTTATATATGATATTTTATTTATGAATAAAACTTTATAAATATAATTCATATAAATATTTATACAAAAATATTTGATTATTAGTAATATATACTTTTCCATTAATTATCGATATATCCTTCAAATTATTATTCTATTACATTTCATTATAACAAATATTGATAGAATTTGTTAAGTTAAATTTATTCAATTTCTTCTAATGACATTATTTCTTTTACAACATCCTTTACAATGTCATAGCTATATCCTCTAGAAATTAAGAATCTATATAATTTCCCTGAAGCCTTATAATTATCACTCTCTTTTTTCTTTATAGCATCATATTTCTTTTTTCCAATATTTAATGCTACTTCTTTTTCTTCTGATTTATCAATATCCATTAGATTTTCTTCAATAATATCTTTAGATACTCCTTTTCTCATTAAATCATATTTTATTTTTTGACTGCCTTTAGAATTAAGCTTATCTTTTATAAAGGCTTTTGCATATACACTATCATTCAAAAAGTTATACTCTTTTAAAAACTTTATGCTATTATCTATTTGTTTTTCTTCATATCCCTTTTGTTTTAACTTATCTCTTATCTCTTTTTCTGTCTTATAGCTTCTTTCTATCATTCTAAGTGCACTTTCTTTACACCTTATCATTGATTCTTTTTCTGCTACCACTTGAAGTTTGCTTATATCTACTTCATCTTTTACTTTAAGATTTTCCTTATAGACAAGTTCTGCTGATATAGAAAGTGCATACTCTTCATCTAAATATATGTTAACTCTATCCTTATTATTTTTTTGAATTTCTATCTTAGTTATCTTTGGCATATATTCACCTTTTTCTTAATTTTTGTATATAATCTACTCTTCTTCAGATTTTAATATGTGAACTGTTGGATTGTTTAAAACTAACTTGCTTACTTCATTAATCTTTCTCTTGTCAAGCTCATTCAAGCGCTGCATATCCTCTATAAATTCAAATACATCTTCATCTTCAAGTGCTTGATGTAACATATAGTTACACAATTCAGCAGAATCTTCTAGTGTTGAAACAACTGCCGTCTTATGAACTTTCTTCATTATTTCTAGATCCCTATCACCAAATTCTATTTTACCATCAACTACCTTTTTAAGAGTTTCATCTATAGCTAATTTTGCTTCCTCAACATTTTCTTCACTAACTGCAGTATAAATATATAACGTTTTTATATTTTTTGTAATTTCTAAATGAGTATATATGTCATAAGCTAATCCCCTATTTTCCCTTATCTCCCTAAATAGCAAAGAATTAGAGCTCTCTCCTAGTCTATGATTTAATATTCTAAGTGGTAATTCATAATCTTTTTCTAAACCGTTAAAAGTAAATAAATAAACTATAGTACTTTGTTCTATATCTTTTTTATATCCAACCTCTACAATCTCTTTGTTTTTTTCCACTATAACTTCATGTTTTTCTTTTTCTTCTCCACTCCAACATTCAAAATGCTTTTCAATTAATTTAATAGCATCTTCATGATTTAATGATGACACAAAGCTTATTATAGAATTTTGTGGAGTATAGTGATTTTTATAATAACTATACAAATCTTTTCTTTGAAATGCCTTAACATTTCCTTCGATACCTGTAACTTCATATTTAAGTGCACCATTTTCAAATGCAGCCTTATTTACACATTTGAAGCTCAAATCTTCGATATCATCCTTACTAGTTTTTATTTCTGATAAAATAACGCCTCTCTCTTTTTCAATTTCGTCTTCACCAAAAGTCGAATTTATTATCATGTCTCCTAAAATTTCAACTGCATTTGGTATTTCTTCCATCAGACAACTTATGGTATATACTGTAACATCATAATCAGTATAAGCATTATATTCTCCACCTAAAGATTCTAGATCACTATTAAGTTTTTCATCATCTCTTGTATGAGTTCCTTTAAATAATAGATGTTCAATAAAATGGCTTATACCTTTTTCCTGTATCTTTTCATATAATGCACCAATTTTTACTCCTATATTTATAGATGCTATTTGAGTATCTTTGTGTATTGTTAATACTTCCAGTCCATTATTTAATTTATGTCTTTTTATATCAAAGTTCAATTGTATCATGTTTTTCCACCTTGCATTAAATTTAATTTTACATATTATATATAATACTTTAAAACTAAATAATATTCACTATTTTTTTATATTTTATAGTTATTAATAATGAGAAATGATAAAATATATTGTAATATATTTGACTTATTTTTATTGTATTATTAAATTAATATATGATTTAACGCTCTAATTACCATATTTTCGAAAGGAAGAAGAAATAATGAATAAATCTATTTTAATTGTAGAAGATGAATTACGAATACGATTTTTACTTAGAGACTATTTACTTAAAGAAAATTTTAAGGTTTTTGAAGCCTCAGATGGTGAGGAAGGTTTAATCACTTTTAGTAATCAAAAAATCGATTTAGTAATTTTAGATATAATGATGCCAGTAATGGATGGCTTAACTATGCTTGAAAAACTAAGAGAAGTTTCTACTGTTCCAGTAATTCTTCTTACAGCAAAAGGTGAAGAAGAAGATAAACTTCAAGGATATGATTTTGGTGCTGATGACTATATGACTAAACCTTTTAGTCCTAAAGTTCTAATTGCTAAAGTTAAAGCTCTATTAAAAAGAACCAGAGATAACTTGGATTCAAGCTATCAAGATTATAATGGTCTTATAATTAACAAATTATCGCATGAAGTAAAGATTGGAAACACTGAAATACTTTTATCACCAAAAGAATACGAACTTCTAGTTTATTTAATAACTAATGAAGGCATTGCACTAAGTCGTGATAATATTTTAGATAATGTTTGGGGCTTGGATTATTATGGTGATATACGTACTGTTGATACAAACATTAAAAGGCTAAGAGAAAAATTATTATCTAAATCTAACTGTATTGTTACCGTTCGTGGAAGCGGATACAAATTTGAAGGCAAATAGATGAGGTATCGTTTATCTAAAAGATTATTTGGAATAACATTATCTTTAATACTTATTTTAATGTTCTTAACATATTTTACTCAAGCCTTTTTATTCGAAAAATTTTACTCGTACAAAAGAACTATGAATTTAGTTAATGAAGTTAATAAATTCAGTACTTTATATTCACTACATATTTCTGATCCTTCAGAAATATACCCAGCTCTTAGAAAATTTGAAAATGACAATAATGCAAAAATACTGGTTCTATCTTTAGATGGTTCTATAATATATCTTCCTGATAGACTTTCTACTGATAAGGATTCAATTGATGAACTAACATCTTTTTGTTCTGAACTCATTAATAATGAAAATTTAATTAAAGATGTAGTTAACAATTCCAATGCAAGATATACTACATTTTATAATCAAAGTAGTGACTTACAAAAAATTGGTGTTGTTGCGCCAATGTCATTAAATAGTAAAAACGATAGTTTAATTTTCTGTGTATCATCAATTCAATCAATAAAAGAAGCTTCAGAAGTCATTGATGAATTTTTAATATATTTATTTTTAGGATTAATTAGTATTTCGGTTATATTGGCTTCTATATATTCAAATTTTATTTCTAAGCCATTAGTTACTTTAACATATGTAGCAAATAGAATGTCTAATATGGACTTTTCAGTTACCTGCTCAACTAACAGAGAGGATGAAATCGGAAGTCTTGCTAGATCATTGAATTTTTTGTCTAAGAACCTGCAAGCTGCTCTTTTAGATTTAAAAAAGAAAAATCAAAAATTAGAGAAGGATATTGAAAAAGAACGTGAACTTGAAAATATGAGAAAAGATTTTGTAGACAATGTAAGCCATGAATTAAAAACACCGATTGGAATAATAGAAGGTTATGCCGAAGGCATTAAAGATGGTATTGTTACTGGAGAAGATGCGATTTTATATCTAGAAACTATAATTGATGAAGCTCAAAAGATGGGTGTTTTAGTTTCTAATATGCTTGAATTATCAAAATTAGAATCTGGTTCAATAAAACTTTCGCCTGAAGCCTTTAATATTAATAGATTAATAAAAAAAATACTGACTAAGCATATGCCGAATTTTGAGGAATGTGATTTTAAAATTAATTTTACTTCTACAAATCCATACAGCTATGTTTATGCTGATCCATTTAAAATGGAACAGGTAATTACTAATCTTATTACTAATGCAATTAAATACACTCCACCACACAATACAATTAATGTAATGATTGAAGAAGAACTACATAAGTATAAAATAATAGTTCAAAATTTAGGAACTCATATACCTGAAGATGAAATTAATAAATTATTTGATAAATTCTATCGCTTAGATAAATCTAGAGAAAGAACCCAAAAAAATAGTACAGGATTAGGCTTATCTATTGTAAAAAATATATTAGAGCTTCATAAAAGTGAATTTAAATTTCATAATATTGATGGTGGTGTAGAATTCTATTTCTATTTAGAAAAAATAGTTTCTCCTGAAGATGATGAAGCATTAGAATAGTTAAATAAAGGACACTTAGGATTTTTCAGTGAATTTATACGTATATACTAGTCTACAAACACCTCGTTAAGCTCGCTGAAAGTATGATAAGAAAAATGCGAGTCTGTTAAGAAATCCTTGTAAATCACATAAAAAACAGCTTTCTATGATAAAATTAATATATCATAGAAAGCTACTTATATAAAAACTTTTATGAGATTAAAAATGGGCTTAATTATACACCTTATTTCTATGTCTTTAAGATAAAACATAGCTATAAAAATCCATTTTCTGATTATTCTTTTTAATTTTCTTGTAATAATTTTTTTAGCTTATTTTGAACAAGCCATAATTTCTTTTGTTTTCTATTATATGCAACCATTTGATTCTTATTATTTTTATTTGCATTCATTTTTTCCATATATATTTCATCTGCTATTTTTAAAGCTTCTTCAATTACTAAAAGCTCATCCTTTGTAAACATTTTTTCCTTTTCCTCCTTATTATAAACTGCTAAATTAATATATTAAATAAATCCACCATCAGCTCTTATTACCTGTCCTGTAATATATGATGAATCTTCACTACACAAAAATACTGCTAATTTTCCTATTTCCATCGGAGATCCAAACCTCCCCATAGGTATTTCGTCTTTTAAGCTTTCTTTACTTTCTTTATCTAGTATTGAATTCATCTTTGTATCAATTACACCAGGTGCTATTGAGTTGACTCTAATATTAGACATTGCCATTTCCTTTGCAAGTGCCTTTGTAAATAAGTTTATTCCACCCTTTGTTGTTGAATATAAAACTTCACATGATGCACCAACTTCCCCCCACATTGAAGAAATATTAACTATATTTCCTTTATTCTTTGAAATCATATGTGGAAGAGCATGCTTACTCAAATAAATTGTACTCATTAAATTAGTATTAATTACTTCGTTAATTTCTTCTAAAGATGCATCCATAAATAGTCCCATAAGACTTATCCCTGCATTATTTACGAGTATATCTATTTTTCCCGCTTTATTTATAACTGTATCTATTATATACTTACAATTTTCAAATGAGTCAACACTTTTTTTCACTAAAAATCCATATCCATTTAATTTTTTTATTTCTTCTAAAGTTCCATTTGCTCCATCATCATCTTTTGAATAGTTTATTGCTACAATTGCACCTTCTTTAGCAAATTCAATTGCTATACCTCTACCAATACCTCTTGAAGCACCAGTGATTAATGCAACTTTACCTTCTAACTTACGTATTTTAATTACCTCTTTCTTATTTATATAAATATATTTTTATTTGTTTTTACTTCTAAATTATAAACCAAAATAATTATTTTATAAAGTTTCTTTAAAAACTCTTATAACATTTTTATTAAAAATCTTTTCTACTTCATTTTCAGTAAATTTTTCTTTCTTTAGAGCATAATATAATTTAGAAAATTCTGATGAATCTCTTATTTCAACTTCATTTCCTATTCCATCAAAATCGCTTCCAATTCCTATTACATCAATTCCACCAACATTTTTTATATGTTTAATATGTGCCACCATTTCTTCTATAGTTGATATATAACTCATACCTAAAAAATCACTTGCAAAATTTATTCCCATTACTCCGCCTTTATTTGCTAGTAGCTTTATCATATCATCAGTTAAATTTCTTGAATGATTTGTAACTGCTCTTGCATTAGAATGCGTAACTATAAATGGTTTTTTACAAATATCAACTAAGTCATAGAATCCTCCATCTGATAAATGTGATGCATCTGGAAGTATTCCAAGCTCTTCACATTTCTCAACAATTTCCTTACCTTTAGTTTTTAACCCCTTATTCTTGTATTTAAATTGAAAATTTGGGTATCCAATCTGATTTTCAAAATTCCATGTAAGTGTTATTAACCTGATTCCCTTTTCATATACTTCTTTAAGTTTATCTACACTACCTTGTATAACTTCCCCTTCTTCAATAGAAAGAAAGGCACCTATTTTTTTATTCAAATGTGCTTTTTTTAATTCTTCAATATTTCGTACTATCTCAATATCATGAGAATTCCGTTCTACTTCTTTTATAAAATTTTCATACATATTTAAAAAATATTCATACGTATCATCTACTTCATTCAATTCTATAAAGAAAGCAAATACTTGAGCTAGGCAATCACCTTTTTCTAATTTTTCTATATCAACACTACAGTTGTTATTTTTCAAAGATTCTTTTCCTTCATACATTTTCATTGCAGTATCACAATGTAAATCTATAAATTTCATATAATATCACTCCTTATAGTTCTAAAGCTAATCATAAATTCCTTGCATACTCAAAATATTTTTCTATTCTTTCTGGTCCACCAATTATATTTTTTTTCACAAATAAAGTGTTATTACTGTCAACTTCTATTTTCCATTTTACTAAAGATATTAATCCTTTTTTTATTTCTATAGTTGTTATTGATGATGGAAAAACACAACATCCATCATTAAAATATAATCCTTCAGATACTTTTGGAAAAATATCATTATGTGTATGCCCACAAATAATAATTTTTCTTTCCTTTTTCGCTATTTTTTCTAAAATGATATCAATTTTAGTTCCTTTATCGTAATTATTAGATGGACTTATTGGTTCCTTAAATCCTGCTATCCTCTCCATAGGTCTCCATATATATCTCACTAAAAATCTGCTTAATTTCCATAAATTACAATTCATATAATCTACTTGATGCCCATGGAATGCAAGTATATTCTTTTCACTAGGTAAATACTTTAATACTACCCCTTCTTTAAAATCTACATTCTTATATAAATTTAGCATATCTCTGCCAAATCTTTTTCCTATATGCTTAAATATTCTTTCCTGTTTTAAAATAAACCCTTTATCAGATTTTATCATATCATGATTACCAAATACTAAGTATAGTTTATTTTTTTCATTAAACTTAGTAAGTATTTTAAATATATCTTTATAATTATAAGCTATATCTGAAAGATTTTTATTTTTCCATAGTTCATCTCCATCACCAAGTTCAATTAATGTATAATCATTTCTTAGATAATAATTAATAGCAGCCTTATATATGTTTCTATTTTGCCTTAATGAATCAGAATACCCACCATCACCCCTATGGACATCACTTATGAATACTATTTTAGATGTATCATCGAATTCTAAATTAGCTCCAAATTTTTCTATCCTCTTTATAAAATTTTTGCTTCTTGAACAATCATTTCTCATAGCTATATCTATCATCTCTTTAATTTAATTCTTACTATTATATGAGCCAATTTAAAGATCTGATATTAAAAGTTTATGGAAAATATAAAAGGAAGCTATTTAAAATTAATAGCTTCCTTAACTCTTTAATATTTATTATTCATATAAAGGATATTTATCACATAAAGCTTCAACTCTTGCTTTTAATGCTGATAAATCGCCATCTCTATTATCAATTGCATCATTTATTATATCTGCAATTTCTGCCATATCATCTTTCTTAAATCCTCTAGTAGTAATTGCTGCAGTACCTATTCTTATACCAGAAGTAACAAAAGGACTTCTTGTTTCATTTGGTACTGTATTTTTGTTTGCTGTTATTCCAACAGAATCTAAAAGTGCTTCTGCTTCCTTTCCTGTTATATCTTTATTATTTAAATCAACTAGGAACACATGGTTATCAGTTCCACCTGAAACTATTTTGAATCCTTTCGAAATCAATTGAGCTGCTAATTCTTTACAGTTTTCAACTACATTTTTAGCATATTCTTTAAAACTTGGATCTAATGCTTCTTTAAAACATACAGCCTTTGCAGCTATAATATGTTCAAGTGGTCCACCTTGGATTCCAGGGAAAATATTTTTATTCAATTCTTTAGCATATTTCTCCTTACAAAGAATCAATCCACCTCTTGGCCCTCTTAATGTTTTATGAGTTGTAGTTGTTACAAAATCACAATATGGAACTGGTGATGGATGAACTCCTGCTGCAACAAGTCCAGCAATATGAGCCATATCAGTCATAAGAAGTGCTCCAACTTCATCAGCAATTTCTCTAAATTTAGCAAAATCTATAATTCTAGCATATGCACTTGCACCAGCAACAATAAGCTTAGGCTTACATTCTAATGCGATTTGTCTTACATTTTCATAATCAATCATTTCTGTTTCTTTATCTACTCCATAAGAAACGAAATTATATAATCTACCCGAAAAATTTACTGGTGATCCATGAGTTAAGTGTCCACCATGGCTTAAATCCATTCCAAGTACTGTATCACCTGGGTTAAGTACTGAAAAATAAACTGCCATATTAGCTTGTGAACCTGAATGTGGTTGAACATTAGCATGTTCTGCACCAAATAATTCTTTAGCTCTATCAATTGCAATTTGTTCTATTTCATCAACTACGTGACATCCACCATAATATCTTTTTCCAGGATATCCTTCAGCATATTTATTAGTTAAATATGATCCCATAGCTTCCATAACTGCTTTACTCACTACATTTTCAGATGCTATTAATTCTATTCCTTTTTGTTGTCTATGTAGTTCTTTTTCAATTAAATCATATATTTCTTTGTCGGATTTTTTTATGTTTTCAAAATTCATCTTTTCAATCACCCCAATTAAATTAATTATATTCAAATTATATGTCAGTTTTTAAAAAATAGCAAATATTTTTAATAACATTATAGATATATAGCAAATTCATCCAATACCCCTATTTTATTCATTTTCACGGTGTATATTCTAAGGAATTATTTAAGCTAAAAACATGATACTTACTACTCTTAGCATGGATAACTTAGTTTTCCCTATTAGACTTATATAAATTATTAAATATACAGATTCATAAAAAAAGTGAAGTTAGAATCTTATACTAATTTAGATTTAACTTCACCTTTAATATTTATGTTTCTATAGTTTTTAGTTATAAATTTTCTGATACTGCCTCAGCTATTAGTTTAGCTAATTCTTCTTGTTTGCTGCTATCACTACATCTTTCAGCTTCCTCTTCATTTGTAATAAATCCAGCTTCAATTAAAATTGAAGGCATATTTGTACTCTTAATAAATAGTTCTGAATCCTTAACACCTCTATTGTTTAGTCCCATACCATCAGCCACTTTATTATTTACAGATAAAGCTATTTTTTTGCTAAGTTCAAGTTTATTAGCTACCGCACCACCTTTAAAATCATCACCTTGTTCAGCTGAACTATAATATGTTTCTATTCCATTTGCTTCTTCAGCTTCTGCTGTATTATGATGTATGCTTATAAATAAACTTGCATTTGCATTATTAGCTATAATAACTCTATTCTTTAGACTTTCTGTTACTTCTATTTCAGTTTTTTCATCAGCCTCTCTTGTCAAAAGAACATTATAGCCTTTACTTTCTAGTTCATTTTTTAAATATAAACTAACTTCCATATTTAATTCTACTTCTGAATATGTTTCTCCATCAATAGTAGCTGTTGCACCTTTATCTCCACCGTAATTATGACCCGGATCTATTACAATAGTTTTCTTTAATATTGGAGCTGTAGCCATATTCTTATTCCCTGATACACTTATTAACTCATTATAATATTTGTTAACTTCATCACCATATGTTTGGCTAGGCGCCCACTTCCCGCCTAAAGCTTTCACTGTAACTGCTTTTCCCTTAATTGTGCTAAAATGCCTTGGATCACTTGTATTTGATTTTGGATATCCATTAGCACCTGCATATAATGCTAAATGATCTAAATGCGCTTTTACCCCATCATCCCAAGATGAAAATTTTTGGTGTGCCTTTGGATCATAATTATCTCCACCAGCTGTTATTTTTAATCCACATGGATTTTTATAACTTTCATCAATTACTCCACCAAATTTTCCAAATTTAGTTTCCTTCGCTGCTTGTACATACGCTATTGCTGGATTAACTTGTCCGCATTCTCCAGAATATTTAAAATATAAATCAGCTAAACTAATAAATGTTTGTGATGCTCCTTTGCTTTGTGCCCATTGTTTAGCTTGTTCTATTGTAACATCACTAGCAGATATTATATTATAATCTCCATTTTCAACCTGCACTGATGATGTTGCCACGCTGTATGGCGTTGAATAAACTGTATCAGCATTTACCTTTAAATCAGAAAAAGGACTATATATTACTATCAACCCTAATAGTGCAATAAAATTAATAATTTGCTTTTTTATCATTTATAACTCGCCTCCACTAACCATTTTACCAAATTAAGTATCAACTTCCAATTAAATTTACCTTAATTCTATACATTATAAGAATATAGTAGATTTTCCTATAGAAATTATTTATTTTTTTATACCATAAATTTTTATTTATAATTAAAATTTTGTGATATAATGCTACTTATTAGATTATATTTTAGAAAGGAAAATTCAATATGAATCTAAATAAATTACTTAAAGTTTCTACTTTTGCTGGTAAAATACTACTAGAAAGTGGTGCTGAAACATACAGAGTTGAAGAGACAATAGTACGAATCTGTTTAGCTTTTGGAGCTCAAAATGCTGAAAGCTTTGTAATTCCAACTGGAATAATCGCAACAATAACTCAGAATGATGAAGTATCTACTTTAGTTATAAGAATAACATCTAGAGGTGTTGATTTAAATAAAATTGATAAGATAAATGATCTTTCTAGAAAAATTCAAATCACCTCTATGTCAATAGATGAATTTAATGATGCTTTACTTGAAATAAATAAAAATTATAGATATAACATTCTTACAAACTTAATTTGGTCTTCAATTGTAGCTGGTTCATTTACATTACTATTTGGTGGTGATAAAGCTGATTTTTTTGGATCATTTATAATAGGTGCAGTAATAAAGTTTATAGCTTCTAACTGCCAGAAATTAAATATCAATGAGTTCTTTATAAACTCTCTTTGTGGTGGAATCACTGCAATACTTGCTTTATTATTTGTTGAACTTAATATATGTGATAATTTAGATAAAATAATTATTGGATCTATAATGTTGCTTGTACCTGGTCTTACAATTACAAACGCAATACGAGATACTATTGCTGGAGACTTCTTATCTGGCATTACAAAAGCAGCTGAAGCATTCCTTATTGCAGTTTCAATTGCTGTAGGTACTGGTGCAGTATTAAGTGTCTTTTTATCTACACTATAATTTATTGAGGAGGAGAAAATATGATTTCTCAATCATTTTTTGCTTTTTTAGCTTCTTTAGGATTTGGTATTTTATTTAATATAAAAGGTAAAAACTTATTTTTTGCCGCTTTAGGTGGATCTTTAAGTTGGTTTATCTATTTGTTATTTAAAACAAATAACTTTAGTGAAATCTCTTCACTTTTTATTTCATCAATAGTTTTCAGTATATACTCCGAAATTTGTGCAAGAACTTTAAAGACACCAGTTACTACCATAATAATTTGTGCTCTTATACCTCTTGTTCCTGGTGCTGGTATGTATTATACAATGTATGAAATAATAAGTGGCAATTCTTCAAAAGCATTAGAATATGCATTAAACACACTTGCAAGTGCGGGGACCTTAGCTCTTGGTATAATATTTGTTTCCACTATAACAAGACAAGTGACTAACTTAAAAAAAGTGAAAAAGAAACTATTTGATAAAGACTGATTTAAAAACAATAAATCAGTCTTTTGTGGTCTAAGCATAAATTAATCTTAGCCATATATTATATTCACTAGGAATCTATAAATTTCCAAGTTTATTCTTAATTTCGTTAATCTCTGCTTCTAATTTATTTATTTCTAAATATAGTTCATTAACTAAAAATTGTTCTTCCTTATTAATTTCTTCACTCTCTATATCTTCATCATGGCTCATTTTATTAAGTTCTATTTTTTCTTCATTTGAATTATTATATTCTCTTGATTCATTTTCTTGTGATGAGCTGCAAAAAGGATTAGTCACATTATAATTCCTATTATCATAATACATTCCTGGTCCACTTTGAAAATATTGTTGTTGAGCTGCATGAACTACTATCACCTCTCCAATAAACTCAAGCCAGTTTCCTAGTGCATTTTGAACATTAAATGGCAAAGACCCACTTAACATATTTCCAAATATTTCAGAAATAACATTAAATAATCTTGGGTGCAATTTTTGAAATCCACCAAATATATCATTACATCCCATATTATTTTTCTTATTAGCATACATTTTTTCTCACCACTTAGTTATTTTAGTTTATTTTATGTATTGATGTTAAGCATTGTGTTACATTACTTATTTTAATAAAAATAGAAAGAGATCATCACTAAATTTTAAGTAATAATCTCTTTCTTTATAATCATTTTAGAATTATTTTAATTTAACTAACAATTGTCCACTCTTAACTTGTTTTCCTTCTTCAGCTAAAACTTGTTCAATTTCACCATCACAAGGTGCAACAATGTTTGTTTCCATTTTCATAGCTTCGATTACTATTAAGCTTTCACCTTCTTTAACTTTTTGACCTGGTTCTACAAGTACTTTTATTACTGTACCTGGTATACTTGAGCCAACTTCTAATTTATTAGAAGGATCTGCCATTACAGATAAATTTCCACCTAAAGCTACATTTCTTTCTGCTGCTGTTTTATCTTTAATCTTTATTTCTCTTCTATTTCCATTAATTTCATAGATTAAATTTCTCATTCCTTCTTCATCTAATCTACCAATTTCAATTAATTGAACAATTAAAGTTCTACCTTCTGCAACTTCAATTTCGCTTGTTTCACCTTCATTTAAGCCATGGAAGTAAACATCACTACCCATTCTGCTTAAATCACCATATTCTAAAACAAATTTAATATAATCTTCAAACACATCTGGATATAATGCATAGCTTAATATATCTTTTCTTGATGCTTTAAATTTATATTTTTCTTCTAAATATTTAGCAATTTTATCAAAGTCTTCATCTTCTAATAATTCACCAGGTCTAACAGTTATAGGTTCTTCACCCTTTAAGACAAGTTTTTGTAATCTTTCTGGGAATCCACCTTCTGGCTGTCCCATCATTCCCTTAAAGTATGAAACTATCGAATCTGGGAATGCCATATTTTCTGCTTTTTCATATATATTTTCTGGAGTTAAATCATTTTGTACCATAAAGATTGCCATATCTCCAACCATTTTAGATGAAGGAGTTACCTTTATAATATCTCCAAGCATATCATTAACTTTCTTATACATTTTCTTAACATCATTAAATTTATGCCCAATTCCAAAACTTTCAACTTGTGGCTTTAAGTTTGAATATTGTCCACCAGGTATTTCAAACTTATAAATTTCAGCACTACCTGATTTTAAGTCTGATTCAAATTGAGAATATACTGGTCTTACAGCTCCCCAATAATCTGAAATTTTTTGAACCTTGCTTAAATCTATACCTGTATCTCTTTCTGTATTTAAAAGTGCAGCAACTACTGAGTTAAGTGCTGGCTGACTTGTAAGACCTGACATACTATTAAATGCAGTATCAACTATGTCTACACCTGCATCTGCTGCCATAAGAACAGTTGCAACACCGTTACCTGTAGTATCATGTGTATGAAGGTGTATAGGAATTGAAATTTCATTTTTAAGTGCAGTTATAAGCTTCTTTGCCGCATAAGGCTTTAATAAAGCTGACATGTCCTTAATAGCTAATATATGTGCACCCATATTTTCTATTTCTTTTGCTTTATCTACATAATATTTTAATGTATATTTATCTCTTTTTTCATCTAAAATATCACCAGTATAGCATAATGCAACTTCAGCTATTTTGTTACATTCAAGAACTTGTTCAAGTGCGATCTTTATACCTTCTGTCCAGTTAAGTGAATCAAATATTCTAAATACATCAATTCCACTTTCTGCACTTTCTTTAATAAATTCTTGTATAACATTGTCTGGGTAGTTTTTATACCCTACACCATTTGCTCCTCTTATAAGCATTTGGAACATTATATTTGGAATTCTCTTTCTTAATGATTCAAGTCTTTTCCAAGGTGATTCTTTTAAGAATCTATAGGCTGTATCAAATGTAGCTCCCCCCCACATTTCAAGAGAGAACAAATCATTACCATAAGTTGCTGTAGCTTTTGCAATATTTTTCATATCCTGAGTTCTTACTCTTGTTGCCATAAGGGATTGTTGCGCATCTCTCATAGTTGTATCTGTGAGTAAAAGTTTATTTTGACTCTTTATCCAATCTACAACAGCTTTTGGACCTTTTTCATCTAAAATCTGCTTAGTTCCTGAAAGTCCATCTAATGTATCTATCTTTGGAATGTTTGGAACATCATATTCAGTCTTATTGCCTTTAGTTCCATTTACAATCTTCTCACCAATGAATTTCAGTACTCTATGTTCCTCATCAGTAGTTGGTGAAATATCAAATAATTGAGGATTATCAGCAATAAAGTTGGTATCACATTCTCCACTCTTAAAGATTTCATTATTTAACACATTAATTAAGAAATCTACATTAGTTTTTACACCTGTTATAGTTAATTCTTTAATTGAACGTATTGCCTTTCTTCTTGCATCTTCAAATGTTCTAGAATAAGCAGTAGTCTTTACAAGTAAACTATCATAATACGGACTTATAACAGCTCCTGCAAATCCATTACCACCATCGTGTCTTATTCCAAAACCTGCACCACTTCTATAAACGTCTATTTTACCTGTATCTGGCATGAAATTATTTGTAGGATCTTCTGTTGTAATTCTACATTGAATTGCAGCACCTCTTGGTTGTACAGCATCTTGAGATGGAATTCCAATTTCTTTTGAGTCTAAACTATACCCTTCTGCAATTAAAATTTGGCTTTGTACTAAATCGATTCCTGTTACTAATTCTGAAACAGTATGTTCCACTTGAATTCTTGGATTCATTTCTATAAAGTAATGATTATTATCTTTATCTACCAAGAATTCTAATGTACCTGCACTTCTATATCCTACCAATTTAGCTATTTTTAATGCATCTTCACATATTTCAGCTCTTTTTTCATCACTTAATGTTAACGCTGGACTAAATTCTATAACTTTTTGATGTCTTCTTTGAATTGAACAGTCTCTTTCATAAAGATGAACTATATTGCCATATTTATCTCCAAGAACTTGAATTTCAATATGCTTTGGTCCCTCTATATATTTTTCTATAAATATGTCATCTATACCAAAAGCCTTTTTAGCTTCATTTTTAGCATTTCTATAAGACTCGCAGATTTCTTTTTCAGATCTAACGATTCTCATTCCTCTTCCGCCACCACCTGCAGCTGCTTTTACCATTACTGGATAACCACATTCTGCTGCTATTTTTTTAGCTTCTTCCTCTGTTTGTATTGGTCTTTCTACTCCTGGAATAACTGGAACATTTGCCTTTTCTGCAACAATTTTTGATTGTATCTTATCTCCTAATTGTTCCATCATTTCAGCTTTTGGTCCTATAAATTCAATTCCTGCCGCTTCACATCTTCTTGCAAATTCAGGATTTTCTGATAAGAATCCATATCCTGGATGAATTGCATCAACATGTTTTTTTAAAGCTAAACTTATTATTTCATCAATATTTAAGTATGCTTCTACTGGCCCCTTTCCCTTTCCTATTAAATATGCTTCATGAGCTTTTGTTCTGAAAAGCGAAGTCTTATCTTCTTCTGAATATATAGCCACTGTTCTTATTCCAAGTTCATGACATGCTCTAAAAATTCTTATTGCTATTTCTCCTCTATTTGCAACAAGTACTCTTTTAAATTTTCTCCCCAATTAAATGCACTCCTTTGTGTTTCATTTTATATTTTTTTCTTATGCATTTTAAATAATGCAATTTCTAAATTTAAATAATGCAAAATTCCATACATTAATAGTATTCATTATACCACTTTTTTTATAAATGTTAACTATTATTTTTCATTTTTGCAACCACATAATACAAATTATAGCATATTTTTTTATCAATGCCACATAAAATATATAATTTGTCATCAAAAAAAGTGTATCTGTTATTGTTATAATCTATTTAAACGTATGTATAGTTTCGAATGATTTTCTTTAACTTATTAATATAATTCGTTTTTATATACTAATTGCCCATATATTTTTTAGATTTGTTTATATAATTTTTTTTTAATGTAATAATTTAAAAATAAAAATAAAGACAAATATCTATTTTTTATATAGACACCTGTCTTTCATATAAATGATTTATTATATAATTTCAAAATTCATAATTAAAAAATGGATGAGTTAATCTTAATAGAAAAAATATTCTCTTTTTTCAAATTTCCACGTGCCAAAGTAACCTGCTTCTAATGCACCTAACATAAAATGTGCCATAGATATCCCTAAATCTATTTCTTCATAATCATGATTTGCTTTTGTAACAAATATTCTTATTTTATCAGTAAGATATGCATATCCTACTGGTTTTCTATTTAGTGCTGATGGCGCTTCTGCTGCTGCCTCAAGACCTAATTTTACCCATTCTGGTATATCCTTATCTTTTTCAATTAATAATTCTTCTGGCTGTTTTAAATTTTTAGACAGCTTTTCTATTAATTTTTCTTTTAAATTCTTTTCTTTATTAACTATTCCTAATGATACTATGCAAAATAATTCATCATCTTCTTCTAAACTTATTGATTCTTTGCATAACTTTTTATTATAACTACCACATATCCAACATGTACCAAGTTCTAAATTTGTACATTCAAGTACTATAAATTCTCCATAATAACCAATAGTATTTTTTATATTACTCGCATTTCTCTTTCCAACCATAGCAATTAAATAATTACATCCACTTATCATCCCATAAGATGCCTTAAATCCATTTAAAAGTTTATTTGCATTTTCAACAAGTTGAATATTTAATCCGCTTTCTTTATTAATTTCAGCTATTAAGTTATTAACATTATTTAATTTATCTTTACTTATTTTTTCATTTTTATATGATCTTCTAGATTTTCTTATTTTTATTGCTTTATACCATTCTTTTTTTATTTCCATATAAGCACATCTTCCTTTTTATAATTATTATATTATTTTCTCCATATACTATAGATATTATTCAACTAACTAATAATATTTAAATTTTTCATCTTTTATAATAATTTTTTCTAAAATAATAAAGGCATATAAATCATATTTCTTATTAACATGATTTATATGCCTTTTCTTAATTTATTAACTTATCCATTCTTCACCTAAAATATCTTGAATTAAAAATGATATTTCTGAATGACAATAATTTAATTCATTTAGTTCTCCACTTTTTATTTCTAAAATTTCTTGTGCAATAATTAAAATTTTACTTGTAAATTCCTTAAATTCATACTTATCCAAAGAATTTATTTTATCTAAAATTGGTTTTGGAAGATTGTATTCATCATCTTCAATTAAATACAATTCTTTTTGTTCTAGAACATTAACTTCTTCCATAACTATAGTTATTATATCACTAACAGTAAATATTTTTTTCATAATTACTCCTAAACAGCACAGTATACTTCTCTATCTTTTAAATGGTATCCTAACTATTTCTTTATGAAATTCTTTTTCCCAGTTTTCAAAATCCATTAGTGGTAGATTTCCTACAATTTGCAATCCCGATGATTCAAATGAAATATAAAGATAATATTTATCACCTTTATCTTTATCTCCATACCAACAGCATACATTAGTTGGGTTAAAAACAAATTCAGGCAATATCCTATATATCTTTGCAAGTTCATCATAAGTACTATCCTTAAATCTATATTCATCAACCATATATACTCTATCTAAAAATAAAACTCCATTATTCACTTCATAACTATTATTATAATAATGTTTATTTTTTATTAGTTCTACCATGCTATATCTCCTAAATATTAACCATAATTTATCTTAATATAATTATAGCATAGTTTCTATTAAAATTTATATATCAAATTTTTTCTCCATTCTTATATGAGGAAGTCCTGTCTTCTTAGAAGCAAAAATATCCCCAGTAGTATAAAACCCAAGATTCTTATAAAAATCAACAGCATATATTCTTGCATCTAAGCCTATCAGTTTCACATTTTTTTCTTCAGAATATTCTAAAAGGGTTGTCATAATTCCCCCTCCTATTTTCATTCCCCTATAATCCTTATGAACAACAACTTGTGTTATTTCTCCAATTTTGTATTCATCTATAAATAGTCTTGCATGACCTACAACCATATCATCTATACAAGCGGCAACACGAATACTTTTTTTTTCAAATTCATCAAATATACTTTCTCTTGTGCGATTAAAATTCTTATAAAATTCTTCATATCTTAAATCTATAACTTGTTCATACAAATTAGAGTTTTCATCAACAAAAATATATTTCACTTTATTTTTTAAGCTATTCATTAAATACTACTGCCTCCTTAACTATTGTCTTATCCTAAAATATTTCTAAGATAAGATATTTCATCATTTGTTATTTCTCTAAAAAATCCTTCTTTTAAATCATTGATCTTTATATTCATAATTCGTACTCTTTCAAGCTTTACTACATTATATCCAAGTGTGCTGCACATTTTTCTTATCTGTCTATTTAATCCTTGAGTTAATATTATTCTAAAAGTCTTTTCATCAATTCTACTAACTTTACAAGGTCTAGTCTTAACAATATTTTTTCTTTCTTTTTTGTTGATAGATACTAATAATTCTTCTTTTTCTATTAATACTCCATCTTTCTCTATCTTTCTAATCCCCACAGTATCTGATATTCTCTTAACTCCAGAACTTTCTTTACATGAAATCTCAACACCTGCTTTCATTGCATCAAGAAAATCATTTGTAAAATCCTTGTTTAAAGTTACCACATATTCTTTTTCATGATTGCTATCACTATTCAAGATTTTATTAGATATATCACCATCATTAGTCATTAAGATAAGCCCCTGAGATTCTTTATCTAATCTTCCAACCGGAAATATGTATTGTGGATAATTTATAAAGTCTATTATATTATTCTTTATATCTTTTGATGTTGTGCATACTATTCCTACTGGCTTATTAAAAGCAAGATAAATCTTTTTTCTATTTGATATAGGCTCATTATCTAAAAGGATATCATCTTCTTCAGTAACCCATTGACCTTGGACACAAAAATCTCCGTTAACCTTTATTCTTCTCTCTTCAATCAATTTGTTTGTATCATTTCTTGAACATATTCCCATATTACTGAAAAGTTTATTTATTCTCATATCCTTCAATCCTTTTATATTATTAATTCTATATAAAATGTCATTACTTAATTGTTATACTAAAAAAAATTCCTAAATTCAATAATTAATTTTCTAAATATTATAAAAAAGCAAAAAAATTATAAATTTACTATTTAATTATGTTTTTAATTTTTAAATTAGGTATACTATACTTGCTTTCTTTATCAAATATATACCTTTACTTTAGCCTTCTATTCTATCTTTTAAATATTTGATTTTTTAAATTTGTCATAATTAGTATTATTTTCGAATATTTTATAATAGGTAAAGATTTAGTTAAAATTCTCAATAAACTCTTTTTAAACTAAACCTTTACCTATTGTTAATTATTTTTTAATCCATATTGAATATCCGCCATCTTTCACTTTAAAAATTCCATTTCCATTATTATCTATGGTTACTTCATCTTTTAAATTATTCGTAGCATCTACAAATATTTCTCCTGCATGTTTAATACCTACATACATTTCTTTCTGTCCTCCACATTCATCAGTTATAATGGCTGCTAATCCCGAATTTTTATGAGTACAATCACCTTCTCTTGTCCATCCTATTATATTTGCATCATCAATATAATCATGTTGAATTCCATAAGCATAATTTTTTCTCACCATTAATATAGCGTCAAGTTCCTTTTGTATTCCAGCATAATTATTATGTTTAATGCCATAATAATCACCATAAAATACACACGGATATCCTTCCTTCCTTGTTAAAATAAAAGTATATGCAATTGGTTTAAACCAAGGTTCTATCCATGATTGAAGTGATTGTCCTATTTGAGTATCATGATTATCGACAAATGTGCAAGTCTTATTGGGGTCAGCTTTTAAATAGCTTATTTCTATTAACTTTCTCATATCAAAATGTCCAAAAGATCTACTTGCCTCATAAAAAGCAAAATGAAGTGGTACATCGAATAAATTCATACATTGTCCACTTTTCTCCATATAATATTTTAATCTTTCCACATCATAACTCCAATATTCACCTACAGCAAACATGTCTTTATTAGTATATTCTCTCATTTTACTTAACCATGTATTAAAGAAATCAAATTGAATATGTTTTACTGCATCCAATCTAAAACCGTCTATATGGGTTTCATCAATAAACCATTTTCCCCATTTTATAAGTTCATCTTGTACTTCTTTACTATTAATATCTATATCGGCAAACATCAAATAATCATAGTTGCCATTTTCAGGATCTACATCTTTTGCCCATTCTTTATCTAAAAATCTATAAATTCCATTTTTCTTTGTTAAATTATCAAAGTCAACACCAGTGAAATCTTTAGCTGTCCACTTATATTCTGAATATTTATTACTCCTTCCTGAAAAATTAAATACAGTATGGCTTTCAATTTCTTTGCTTTTTCCTATTATCATATTTCTATTATTATCTTCAACTTGTATTGCCTGCACAATTTCTGATTCATCTGCACCTGCTTTATGATTAAAAACAATATCTGCATATACTTTTATATTATATTTATGTGCTTCACTTATTACCTTAAGATACTGTTCTTTTGTTCCATATTTTGTTCTTATTGTTCCTTTTTGATTAAATTCACCTAAATCATACAGATCATAACTTCCATATCCAACATCATTAATCCCTTCAGCAGCTTTACTTGCTGGAGGCATCCATATTGCTGTAATTCCTTTTTCATTTAAATCTTTAATTGATTCTCTAATTTTTTCATACATTGTTCCATCATTAGGTGAATACCATTCAAACATCTGCATCATTGTTTCATTATTTACTATAGTTTCTGCTTTATCCTTTACTTTTTCAGACTCATCTACTATTTGTTTTTTCTTATTAGATTTAATTTTATCTTTACTTATTCTATCCTTTATAAGTTCATTTTCTTCTTTATTATTATGTAAATTCTGCGTAATTAAACTTTCTTTTTCTTTTATTTCTTTATTCAATAGCTTTATATTATTATCTTTTACATCTGATTTTATTTGTCTTTTTAAATATTGCCCAAATATTATCATTCCAATTACAATTAGTACAATTAAATATTCATCTCTCAAAATTCACACCTCATTCTACAGTCAGCAGTTAACAAATTGTGATAATTATTAACTGCTTAATTATACCATATTATGTATATGATTTATATTACTTATTCATTTCTTTCTTTAGTTCTCTTGCAAGTTTTTCTTCTTCCTTTACTTCAGCTTTTATTTGATTCTTTATTTCACTTACAAACTTCTTTTCTCTCATTCTTTCTTCTATATCTTCCTTTTTTTCATCCATATGAATTTTCATTTCTTTTGCTTTTTCTTTAATAATATCTGTAAACTCTTCTGCTTTTTCTTTTATTTCAGAAGTAACTCCATGAGTAGCTTCTTTCATCTCTTTACTCATATTAGATGTGCTTTCTTTAATATCTTTACCCATATCCTCTGCTTTTTCTTTCATTTCATTTGTCATATTTTTCATTTCATTTGTTATCTTCTCTGTCTTTTCTTTTATATTATTTTTTAAATTATCCATTATACTTCACCCTTTCTATTCTATTTACTTAAATGTTTCTTTTTTAGTTTGCGCAATTATGTAAATAATATTAAAAAAGACTACATCTATACTTATGTAGTCTAAAATCTTTCTTATTTAATTTTTTTACATAACTATACTATTAATTTGTTTTTCCATTTTCCACTTTTAAACCTTAATACTGAAATTATAGAAGCTATAATCCATCCTAGTGGAACTGCATACCATATTGCATTCTCACCTATAATATATGCAAATAAATATGCAAAAATTACTCTAGTACTTAAGTTTCCAACTGTACTTAACATAAAAATTTTAATATCTCCACTACCTCTTAATACTCCATTTGTAGTTACCATAAGTCCCATGAAGAAATAAAATATTGATACAATACGTAAATACTTGATGCCAATATTTATTACTTCTGCATTAGAATCATAGTTTAAAAATAACCCAATTAGGTTTTCACCAAAAACAAATAATAGACAGGTAACACTAATACTAAAAATAGCTATCATTATTACTGCTGATTTATATCCTGACTTAACACGCTCTATCTTCTTAGCGCCTATATTCTGTGCTGTAAAATTTGATACTGCATTACTTAAATTGGCCATTGGCAATATTATTATTGAATCAATTTTAGTTGCTGCTGTATATCCTGCAATAGTTGTCACTCCATAACTATTAACCAATGCTTGAACAAGTAAATTTCCTATAGATACTATTGATTGTTGAATAGTTGACGGCACAGATATTTTACACATAGATTTAAAAATATCTAAATCAAATATTTTTATCCTATTTACAGATTTCTTTCTTTTATCAATGTCTTTTATCTTTTTTAAAAGATAAAATAATGATAATATTGCTGAAGCACTTTGTGCTATAAATGTTGCAATTGCTACTCCCTTTACTCCCATATTAAACTCAATTACAAATAATAAATCTAAAAAAATATTTATTATTGATGATAACATTAAAAATATCAGTGGAGCTTTTGAATCACCTAATGCATTGAATGATGATGTCGATATGTTATACATAAATAAAAAAATACTTCCAGCAAAATAAATTTTCATATAAACATTAGCATCATAAAAAATGCTATCTTTTATCTGTAACAAATTTAAGATAATTTCACTAAATGTTAATCCTATAATCATTAAAATGAAACTTAAGACTCCTATTGATATTAAAGATGTATATATAGCGGATTTCATTTTTTCTATTTTTTTAGCTCCAAATAGTTGAGAAATAACCACTGAACATCCTATACTTGCCCCATTAGCAACTGTAATAAACACAAAAGTTATTGGATAAGATGCACCAACTGCTGCAAGTGCATTTACTCCCACAAAATTTCCTACAATAATTGAATCCACTATATTATAAAATTGTTGAAACATATTTCCAATAACCATAGGTAATGCAAAATAAAAAAGATTTTTTGAAGGGTTCCCTTCCGTCATATCTTTGATCATAAAACACCTTCTTTCTAAAAAACAATACATTTAAGCTTTCATTCTATATTTAATTTATACATATACTTTTTATTTGACACTTTCGTTATCTTCTAAGCCTATGTAGTTTATAAACTTTATTACTATTCTTATACTTAAAAACTGTATTCTACAATAATTAATTCTCCGAATTTAACTATATATAATTGCAAAAAAAGTTCTATAATTCTAATATTAAATTAAAGATTAGAATTATAGAACTTTATTTTACTAATTAAACCATAAACTTTTATAGTAAGTAATTAAGAAATAATCCATTACTATATGCTGAGTTGTACTGACTAAAAATAATGTTTGAGTTGTTATATGAATATGTACTTATATCATTATTATTCATTTCAAAAGCCGGATAAAGATTTTTTCCATTTTTCATAGCTTCATTTACCTTATCATATACTGCATTTGCAATTCCAGATGAATTACCCAAAACTTTTTTGACATTACTAATATCATTTTGTAGTGCTGATTTTAAAGTATTTTCATTTATATTAATTTTTCCTGATGAATCTATCTCCATGCCTATGGATGAAAGCGAACTATTCAAAAACTTATTAGTATTAAAAGAATATGCTAAATTTTCTATCTTTGATGATTTGCTAGAATTATCTTTTAAAAATGAAATAACTTCATTATAGTCATCAGCAAACTTCTTTATTGAATCCACTATTTTAGAAGAATCTAAAACTTCATCAGAGATGTCTGCTTTTCCAGTTCCTTTTAGCACAACTTCCATTTTATCATCTATTTTAATATTATTACTTTGTGATGTATAAAAAGTATCATTTACTTTGTATTTTGCATTTTCTGCTTCTTTAGAATTAGTAAATGTAACTAAATTTTCTAAGCTTCCTTCAAATTTTGCAGTAAACTTTGCTTCTTCTCCTGTTTTAGTTGAAGTAAATGCCAATTGACTTTTACCATCCGACTCTATTACATGAGCTTTTATTCCCATATCCGCTTTATTTACTTGCTCTGAAATCTTTTTTATAGCATCTTTATTATCTGATGCGTTTAAAAGATTTAAATCTAAATTATATGTTTTATCTCCATTACTTATAGATAGACTGCCTGTTCTAACTAAATCCATCTTGTTTGAATCAAATTGATTGGTTACAGATGTCTGAGCTGTTGCAATATTCTCCACTTCAACACTTAAGTCTTTTCCACTGTACTTAGCACTACCCTTAACTGACACTACATCACTATTAGTGCTTTCGTATCCAGTTGATCTAAATACACTATTTGATGAATATGTTTTTAATTGATTGGCTGAAGTTTTTAAATCAGAAAATTTTTCTGTGAAATCGGTATAAAATTTGTTAGAATCCTTTGTATACTTATCAATTTTTTCTATATTCTCTTTATATTTACTTTGCATTTCAGTAAGTTGGCTTTTAAATTTGTTAATGTTATTTGAGTTATATGAATTATTAGTTGATAAAATATCATAAATATTATTTTGATTATTTCTACTATTGACTTTATTATATGAATTTGTATAATTTAAGCCATTACTCATTCTTACAAAGCCATTATAATTGCTTAAAGACATTATTGTGCTTACATTCATTATAATCTACTCCTTTCATAATATAATTCCAAATATTTATATTTATTTATCGTCAAATTATATAATTTCTTCATTACTAATCTTCCATTCTTATTAATTTTTATAGTTAAAATTATTCCAAAGGTACATGTAACTTTAAATTATATTTTCCTTAATAAATATTATATTTAATTTACTATAAAAAACATCTTTATTTTAGATAAAAAAATAAATTGAAGCTTATACTTTAATAAAATTTTAGTATAAACTTCAATTTAATATTATTTGCTAATTATATTTTTAGAATCTGCAAGTTTATTTTTAGCATTTTCATTTTCTGATGGATTTTCAAGTTCAATTTCTAACTCATTAGAAAAATCATCATTAATTCTTTCATGTTCTAAATCCTTTGGCAATGCTGTAATTAAATCAGCATCAGAAGTCTTCTCATGATTAGCTTTAAACTCCATTTCATGGAATTTATTTTTATATTCATCAGACATATATATCACAACCTTATCATTTTTAATAATACTTTTGTAATATTATTATCTCTCATTTACTTTATTTTATGTCTTTATCTCATCTTTTCACCGCAATATGGACAATAACTATACGCTTTTTCCACTTCTCTTCCACAATTTAAACATTTATGATTACAATTAATGTAATCTCCTGTTTCCTTTAGATCCCAGTATGTTATTTCTATTTGTTCTCCATTTTCAATAGCTTTTCCCTTTTCTTTTGAAATCGTAAATATAGCCTTACAATTTTCACATTTCACATAATATTCTATATTCCATTTAAAAATGGGAATAAAGAAAAAATGAAAAAAATCAAACTTTTTAATTAATTTTGCATTTACTACTTTATTACACCTGACACAACTTAAATCATTTAACAACTTTATTTCTTTATATTTATTTTCTATTCCAAATATACCTATAAAAAACATATTCTATATAACCTCATTTATTGGATTTATATAATTATTATTATAGTTAAAAATATTAATCTAATAAATAACCTTCCCTGAATTTCTTTTTATCTATTTTACAAAAATCATTTCTGTTAATATATTTTTAAAAATTTCACTTTTTATCTATATATAGCTTCTAATTTTCCCTAGGATATATGCCCCTATTCATAAAATAAATTTTCCTTGAATTTATGCTTCTATAGCTTTATATAAAACACCATTTAGCTTTACAGCCAATAATGATCCTATGAAGCATTTTAAAATATCTCCAAATATAAAAGGAACTACCGCCATCCCCAATGCAGTTATAAAATTAATTCTTAATATCATACACATAAAAATCGTTCCAATTAAATATAATACTGGCATTCCACCAAAAACAGTTACTAATAGATATCTTTTAAAATTATTAGTTTTACCTTTTAAATAACTTATCATCGGTACCATAATTAGAAATCCAATTAGAAATCCTCCTGTTGGACCAACTATTTTTTCAAGACCTGCCGACCCTCCTGAAAATATTGGTAATCCTATCGAGCCTAATAATATATATACTAAAATTGTTATAAAGGACTGCTTTGGTGTAAGTATTAATGCAATTAAATTAATTGCAATTGTTTGAGCTGTTACCATCACTGGTGTAAAAGGTAATGGAAAAGATATATATGAACATACACATATTATTGATATGCAAATAGACATTTTTGTTAACTCTCTTGTGTCCATTTTTAATTCCCTCATCTCTACTTTTTTAGCAATAGAAGCGCACCATTACTTCTAATCTCATATACTTTTATTTAACAGACTCTAAATATCTTCTTTCAGCCTCAATTACTCGTTCTAATACTCCTATACTTCCTATTACATCATCCTTTATATTTAAAGAATGGTCTCCACCTTCTATTTCTAAAAATTCAATATTATTCATCGTTCTTAATTTGCACAAAGACTCCTCATTTATCATAGGATCATTATTGCCTGCAATAACTAATGAATTTTCTTTAATCCCAACTTTTATTGTTTCATTTACCGGTGTTAAATATATATTAAATATATTATATTTAACTAACTTTTCTTCTATAGACGACTGTACTAATGTACCTATGCTCTTTCCTATAAATATTATTTTTTTATAATTATCCTTTAAAGCCTTTACTATAATTTCTCTAGTCTCTCTTATTACTATATTAAATTCATCTGAATGGTTAAGCTTTTTTCTTGCAGCTTGAAAACCATACTCTATCGAAAGAACATCATATCTCAGTTCTGATGCTAACCTTTTTGAATAGTCTAATAAAGGCCTATGCCCTGTGTATCCTATTCCAGGTAATAGTACAACTAAAGCATCACTATAATTTTCTATTAAATCACATTCTAAATTCGCTTCAAAATGTGATAACATCTTTATATTCATTATTTTCTCCCCCTAATTCCCACTCATTTTAGGTGATAATTTGTATTTTAGTATTATCATACATATTTTCATTTTATATTATACACTATATAAAAAAAGAATAAAATCGAATATAGTATCTGAACTATATTTCAGTATTCCCAATTCCTTATAAAGATAGTTTACATAAATTATTTTTCATTTCCAATTTTTTAATCATTTCTATTATTATAACTTCTATGGTTTACCTACTTTAATAGTCAAATCTTCACATTTATTTTTATACAAAGTATATTTTTTCATAACTTGATAGAGGTTCCTATTTTTCTAAGCTTATTCGATATAAGTTCTCGACTTTTTTATAATCACAAGAAACTTGTCTGTTAAAAATTTGTTACTATATTATACCATTTTTTTTGTGTATAATTAATTACTTATGCCTATAATCTAAACAAATATGATATTATCGAAAACATCAAAAAGGAGATAACTAAATTAATAGTTGCCTCCTTTTAAAACATATTTTTAAGATTCTTAACAAAAAATTTCTAAAAAACCTTAAGTTTTAATTGCTACACATAAAATTAGAACAAAAGATATTAACTTAAATTATTTTTAATTTTCGAATATCCCTTTCCTCCCTTGATTATATATTAGGGATTTTTCTCTATACAATTATAACTTTAAATACGTATAAAGACAAAATAGACAGCTAAAGCAGATAAAAGCCATATCTTTGTTGACTATATATAATTACAAGCATTTATACTATAATATTTATTTAAATTAGGTAGTATATTAACTAATATCCTCTGCATACCCAATTATTCCTTTGTCTATATTGCATCCCATAACTTAAATCAATTAAACTATCACATAAAAAAGGATCTTTACTAATTCCATTAATATTAAATAAGCGCTCCTGTACTACTTAATCTATATGATTTACCAGTACTATCTTTCACTAATCCTGTCTGCATAACTCCAACATTGTTAAAATAATACCATTTTCCCTCTATAAAAATCCATCCGGTTTTCATTTCTCCATCATTTTCAAAGTAATACCATTTATTATTGATTTCCTGCCATCCTTTTGCCATTTCTCCATTTTCATAACCAAAATAATATATTTTATTTCCTGAAGCAGCCCAACCTTTAGCTATATTAAAGGTTTCTCTAGGCTGATAACTTCCATCAAATTTATATTTCTGTTCATCTTTTCCATCTGTCAATAGAACTGTCATTTTGAAATAGTATGATGATACATTATCTTCTTCGTCTTTTATATCAGCTTCTCCTGTAATGATTAAACGCTCTCCATCATTAGAACAACAATAATTAGAAATTCTAATACCATATGGATTATTAAAAACTTTTTGAACCTCTGTAGCAATGTTCTTAATTACATCTTTCTTAGTTAAAATATGTTCATCTAATGACTTTTCAAGTCCTTCTCTTACGACTTCACTAATATCGGATACATTTGCAGCAATTTTTCTATCAGTAATTACTACAGTATTTTTTGCAGAATTATTATCTGTTACATTACTAATATCTGATTTACGATACCTTTCATCAAAACTATATTTTGTTTTTTTATCTATTTTGGAAACAGTCATTTTAAAATAGTACATTGAGTAATTTCCTTTATTTAAATCAAAATGTGCTACTCCTGATATAAATATTGTATTTCCATTATCAACACATGTGTAATCATCAAAACCAACAAATAAAGTATCTGTTGTCAAAAGATTAGCTTCTTTATTAATGTTATTAACAATAGTAAAATCCGACAAATCATTTTCTTCTTCTGATTTTAAAAGGCCTCCTTTTACAGCATTGCTGAAATCCGGTGAATTCCCTTGAATTATCTTGTTTAAAATTATTACATTAGCTTGATTATTATTAACTGTACTGCCTTCTGCAAAAACCGGAATCGATCCAATTATTATACAACACATCACAAATAAGCATATACCTTTTATTAAATGTTTCATTTTATTTTCCCCCTTTAAAAGTTTTTACTAATATTTTATTTTAAATAATATATTACCACCTTTTAACTTAATTTATATCATTTTCAATTTATATGCTTAATCTCTATGTTGCAATTACCATTTACTATTGTATTGTTATGTAATAAATGGTCATAAGGCTTATCAGCATTCATCATATTACAAAAGTGCATATAATTTTACTTATATATGTTAAAATATTTGACTATATAATTATTATCCACTATAAATTTGAATGCTATTAACAATTTTTCCTTTCTATCCCATATTAATTATACTCTTTTTTTGAAACTATATCTATATAATTAATTTTTTCATTAAAAGATAATTTATTTTCAGAGGTAAACTTTTGCAAGCCCTTCAACAAAACATAAGATTGTAATTTATTATTATTAAAGAATGAGAAAGAGTTATTATATTCCAATTTAAAATTATTATTTTTTTAATAATCGTTTTGTATTTTCTATGTTTGTATAATTATATACTGATATTTGCACATATGTGTAAAAAATAAAAATCAATGGATATAATTAATGTGTTAATTTACTTTAACCCAGCCGCTATAAGCAGCATATCCATTGATTTTTCTATGATTAAACTATTTTAGTAGTCCAATCTTCACAGTTCCAAATTTCAGTTACAACATCTCTATAAAATTCTGGTTCATGGGATACTAAAAGAATTGTTCCTTTATATTCTTTTAACGCTCTTTTTAATTCTTCCTTAGCATCTACATCCAAATGATTAGTCGGCTCGTCGAGAATTAATATGTTTGTTTCATTATTTAATATTTTACAAAGTCTAACCTTAGCAGCTTCTCCTCCAGATAACACTCTTATTTGAGATTCTAATTGTTTAGTTGTAAGTCCACACTTAGCTAGTGCTGCCCTTATTTGATATTGAGTAAACCCTGGAAATTCCTCCCACACCTCTTCAATACAAGTATTTGTATTATCAGCTCTATCTTCTTGTTCAAAATATCCTATGTACTGGTAATCACCTAAATGAACTTCTCCACTTATTGGCTTAACTTTTCCAAGTAAACTTTTCAATAATGTTGATTTACCAAGACCATTAGCTCCAACTAAAGCTACTTTTTGACCTCTTTCCATTGAAATATTTAAAGGTTTTGTAAGTGGAGAATCATATCCAATTACCAAATCTTTAGTTTCAAATATAACCTTTCCTGATGCCCTAGCTGTTTTAAAATTAAATTCTGGCTTTGGTTTTTCTGCAGAAAGTTCAATTTTCTCCATCTTATCCAATTTCTTTTGTCTAGATTTTGCCATATTAGCAGTTGCAACATTTGCCTTCTTTCGAGCTACAAAATCTTCAAGTCTTGCAATTTCCTTTTGCTGTTTTTCATATGCTGCTTCTAGTTTCTTTTTATTTTCTTCATATATCCTTTGGAATTCATCATAATCACCAACATATCTTGTAAGTCTTCTATTCTCAACATGATAAATCAAATTAACTACCGAATTCAAAAATGGAATATCATGGGATATTAATATAAATGCATTTTCATACGACTGTAAATATCTCTTAAGCCATTCTATATGTTCTTCATCAAGATAATTTGTAGGCTCATCTAAAAGTAAAATATCAGGATTTTGAAGTAATAATTTACCAAGTAGAATCTTCGTTCTTTGTCCTCCTGATAAATCATCAACATCTCTATCAAGCCCTAAATCTAAAAGTCCAAGTCCCTTTGCAACTTCTTCGACCTTTGCATCAATTACATAAAATCCATTGTTATCAAGTAAATCTTGAATTACAGCTGTTCTATCAAGCATTTTATTTAGTTCGTCTTCATTGCAGTCTCCCATTTTTTCATATAAAGTATTCATTTCAATTTCTAAATCAAATAAATACTGAAATGCACCTCTTAATGCATCCCTTATGCTTTGGCCCTTAGTAAGTGCTGCATGCTGATCCATATAACCAACTCTTACATTATTTGACCATTCAACCTTTCCTTCATCTGGTTGAAGTTTTCCTGTAACTATATTCATAAAAGTTGATTTACCTTCACCATTAGCTCCAATAAGACCAACATGTTCACCCTTTAGTAATCTAAATGATACTTCTTCAAAAATAGCTCTATCACCAAATCCATGGTTCATATCTTTAACTAGTAATACGCTCATTTATTTCCTCCCAATATTTAATAGTTATTTTAATTTTTACATTTATGCTTTTGCGATAAAATCCAAGCTGTAAATTTATATACAGTAAATAGTTTAAATGATGTAAAGTACTTATGTCAAAGTAATTTTATATACAATAGGTTTTTATGTTATTCATATATTAATTATTTCATAAAGTATATAACCTTGGTATAATATATTGAAATTTGGAAATAAATTTATATATAAGTCATTAAATTAATAATTACACTTCTATAGATTTATAAAATAATATATATACTAACTAATGAAAGTAGGTAAAAACTTTGGATTACATATTATTAATTCTAGGATTTATATTGCTTATAAAAGGTGCTGATATCTTTGTAGATGGTGCATCTTCTCTTGCAAAAAAAATTGGAATCCCACCAGTTATAGTTGGGCTTACGATAGTATCACTTGGAACAAGTGCTCCTGAACTTGCTGTAAGTTTAATTTCATCACTAAATGGTAATAATGATATTGCTATTGGTAATGTAGTCGGATCCAATCTATTTAATTCGCTTATGGTTTTAGGAATAACTGCAATAGTACTTCCTTTGATAATTCAAAAGCAAAAAATCAAAGCCGATTTTTTAGTTAATATTAGTGTTTCACTACTATTATTCTTCCTAACATTTGATAGCTTTTTCGGAAAAGATTATAGTTTAATCTCAAGAATTGACGGAATAATTTTACTCGTAATTTGTATTGCTTATATTTCATACTTAGTATTTAAATCTGTTAAAACAAATGTTGAACTGACAAGTGAAAAAGATGAAAACATTAATGTATTTGTTAAAATATTACTTATGTTCTTAGGAGTTTCTGCAATAGTGTTCGGTGGAGATTTTGTTGTTGATAGTGCTACTAATATAGCCTATAATTTTGGAATGAGTGAAAAATTAGTTGGACTTACAATCATAGCTATGGGTACATCCTTACCTGAACTTGTAACTTCAATAGTTGCAGCTTTAAAAGGCGAAAATGATATAGCACTTGGTAATGTACTTGGATCAAATATATTTAATATATTGCTTATAATTGGATTATCATCAGTAATAAGTCCTATTTCTGTTACATCAAGTTTAATTGTTGATTTTGCATACTTAATTGCAATAACATTATTTATATTTGCACTAGTATTTATAGTTAAAAAGCCAGAGAAGAAACTTTCAAGATTTGAAGGTGCTATCTTAGTGCTACTCTACATAGGATATATGGCTTATATAATAATTAGAAACTAGTCTACTATGAAAAAGTGATTGTATATTTATCCCTCTGATAAAGCTACAATCACTTTTTATATTACTATTCTATATTTTTATGTTTCCATTGATATTATAATTATATTACACAGATGATCATTATAAATAACAAATTTAAAATAGATATTCAAAAACATCATAATAAATCCCCAATTAATTAAATTGAAGTTATTAATTCTATAATTATACGCATCTATTCTTAGAATACATATTTATTTAACACTTATATAAAGGCAATTAAAATAGTAAATATATTAATTTTTCAGCACCAATATTGATACTTGACATAAGAAACTAAAATGATATCATTAAATTGTTAAGCTTAAGTAGCAATAAATAAAATGAAGGGGTAGTACATAATATGATGACTTTAGAAAAATTTGAACAAGCCTATGAGGCTGTTCAAAAAGTAATTATAAAAACCAAATTGGTATACAGTGATTTTTATTCAGATACTACAGGTAATAAAGTTTATTTAAAGCCTGAAAATATGCAAAAAACAGGTGCATACAAAATCAGAGGTGCTTATTATAAGATAAGTACACTTAGTGACGAAGAAAGAAATAGAGGATTAATTACTGCCTCTGCCGGCAATCATGCTCAAGGAGTTGCATATGCTGCAAAATTATATGGTGCAAAAGCCACTATTGTTATGCCTACAACAACGCCTCTTATGAAAGTTAATCGTACTAAGGCATATGGTGCTGATGTAATCTTATATGGAGATGTATATGATGAAGCTTGTAATTATGCATTAAAATTATCCGAAGAAAATGGCTATACATTTATTCATCCATTTGATGATTTAGACGTTGCCACTGGACAAGGCTCTATTGCAATGGAAATAGTTAAAGAACTTCCAACTGTTGATGTTATACTAGTTCCAATCGGTGGAGGTGGACTTGCTACCGGAGTTTCAACTTTAGCAAAATTACTTAATCCAAACATAAAAGTTATAGGAGTAGAACCAGCTGGTGCGAATTGTATGCAAGAATCTTTAAAAAAAGGTGAAATTGTTACACTACCAACTGTTGATACCATAGCAGATGGTACTGCTGTCAAGACTCCTGGCTCTAAGATTTTTCCTTATATAAAAGAAAATATAGATGATATAATAACAATTGAAGATCATGAATTAGTTGGTACTTTTTTAGATATGCTTGAAAATCATAAAATGCTTGCTGAAAATTCTGGATTGTTAACAGTAGCAGCATTAAAACATTTAGATTTTAAAAATAAGAAAGTCGTTTCTATAATAAGTGGTGGTAATATGGATGTTATTACGTTTGCTTCACTTGTACAACATGGATTAATAGAAAGAGAACGTATTTTTGCTGTTTCAGTTCTTCTACCTGATAAACCTGGTGAATTAACTAATGTATCAAAAGTAATCGCTGAAGCTCAAGGTAATATCATTAAACTTGACCACAATCAATTTGTAAGTATAAATAGAAATACTGCAGTTGAACTTGATATTACAATGGAGACTTTTGGACATGAGCATAAACAAAAAATACTAAAAGCTCTTAAATCTAATGGATATTCTCCAAAACTTATAAATCCTAAATGTGTTTATAATTAAAATAGAAAACTTCTTAAATAGATATACATTATTATAATCTATTTAAGAAGTTTGATTTATTCTTGTGGCATGTATTGTCTATTAAAAGATACTATCTTCCCATTAATATAATCTGATAATTTACTTGCTAAAAATACAATTGTTCTTGCAATATCTATAGGATTCGATTCTTTTTCAATTTTATCTATACAATTTACTTGAACATTGCTAGATGCTAATTCTTGTGCAAATTTTCTAGTCATTTTTTCTAAATGATATTTACTATTCTCGTAGTAGAATTCATCTTCACTCCTAATTGATGATATTGACATTGAATTAACTATTTTGCCATAATTTTGTTCCTTCATCATATCTCCTATTTCTTTATTCAGAAAATATGTGGTAGCTAAATTTTTTTGAATCACTTTATTATTATATTTATTATCACAAATTAATAGTGGTTGACTCATAGTTATCTCAATATTATTTATTAATATATCTATTTTCCCATAAACCTTCATAGCCAAATTAATTATAGTATCTCTATCTTTTTTATTAGATAAATCTCCTTGTACAAAAATAACTTCATGATTTTCTTTTTCTATTAAAATTCTAATTTGATCCCATTTAGTATCATTGGTATGTATTATTAAATTAGCTCCTGCCTTTGCTAACGCTAATGCATAAGTTTTCCCAAGAATATTATTTCCCGCTGTAACAATTGCAGTTTTCCCCTTTAATCCCAGATTCTCGATCGAACACCCTTTAAAGTACCTCTCCATAATTTTACCTCTCATCTTATTATATTTTATACCCATTTTTTATATTTACATTTGTCCCTAAATGTAAATATTTTAATATTATTATAGTTTATTACCATTTATTTTTAAAGAATATTCTATATGCTAAATAATATTCCAGTATTATTGTAAATGATTATGTAATTTAACATAACTAGGTTTCAATTGTATTAATACTTTATAAATTAATAAAACATTCTCTTACTTCAATTAGATTTTTGCATATTTTAAATGCCAATTTCTTCATATACTCATCTGGTTTTTTCATATCAGGGACATTAATACCTTTCATATTTGCCGCATCTGCTGCTATTATACCAGCTTCTGAATCCTCTACCACAATACATTCTTTAGGATCTACTTTTAAGCCTATTGCTGCTTTTAAGAATATTTCTGGATTAGGCTTAGAATTTTCCACTTGATCCCCACAAATAATATAATCTACCTTATCTATTATATTGATATCTGTTAATAATTTATGCGCTCTCTCTTTTCTAGTGGATGTAGCCACTGCTATCTTATATTTGTTTTCTTTTAAATAATCTATAAGCTCATGAACACCTTCTTTCATAACAACTCCTTTTTTATCAATTGTGTAAGTAGCTAATTTTGATTTTTTCTTATATATCTCATCAAAAGGGAAATCTTCTCCATATTTTTCAATAAATCTTATTTTAGTACTTTGAATATTTCTTCCCAATAAAGTCAAGTAAAATTCATTACTTATCTCATAATTATATTCTTTAAGTATTTTTTCATATGCTTTAAACGATACTCTTTCTGTATCTATAAGTACCCCATCCATATCAAAAATAACCGCTTTAATGTTTGTCATATCTTTCATTCCTTTCATGTACATAAAACTCTTATATACATTTCATTATATAACCTATATAGATAATAAAAAAATATTCTTAGAATTTAAATTCTAAGAATATTTCAAAAATCAGTTTTACTTTGATGCCATTGTTCCTATATCTGATCCAAAAGTAACAGGGTTTTCTGGTGCCCACATCTTTTTAGTCTTTCCACTAACATCAAATAACTGCAATTTTAACATGACATCTTTTTCAACAGTATCAGTTGATGCTTCAGCATTATTACAAGCATCTATTAATTTATTGATATAGATTTCTGTTGCTTTATCTAATACTTCTTGTGTTGTTGTAAGTCCCATAGCTTGTACTTCTTCTACTGCTTCATTTGCTGCATTTTTATCAAGTTCTGTAATCTTAACATAAGTTGTTTTTAATTTAACAACTGCTGTTTCTTTATCACTTGATACAGGTTCTACAGTACAAGTTGCCTTTTTTAATGCATTAATTTGAGCTTGCATTACATTATCTAGTTGTTCGTCATTAATTTTTAAACCTGCAATATCAAAATTATTTTTTATTGATGTTCTTAATTGGTTTTCTCTTTGATCTTTTATAGTAGTTACATCTTCTGAACTAAAGCCCATTGTTTCTAATTTACTTGTATCACCATATACAATTAAATCATAATAAGCTTCTACTACTAATTCAGGTGCTTCAATCTTTTCACCACACCCAATCATCATAGTAGTTAACATTAAAGTAGCAAACATTAAAGCCATAATTTTCTTTAAACGCTTCATTATTATTCCCCCTAATCTTATTATCCCTTTCAATTTTACACAATTTTGTAGAGTATGTCAAATTTTATGATAATAAATACATTTCTATCTATAAGTACCTTCTATATGTATATATAATCATATCTTTTAAAATAAATTTAGTTTCAAAAAAATTAGGTTATAATTCATGTATAACCTAATCTCATATAATTAATATTTCAAATAATCCTTTGTTTTATAATTCATATTTTTCTTTTTCAGTCTTCCTTCTACGATTTCTTTTACAATTGTATAAATTACTGCAAATAATGGAACTCCTATAATCATTCCAATAAGTCCTAAGAACTTTCCAGCCACAAGTATTGAAAATAGAATCCAAAATGCTGAAATTCCTATAGATTCTCCTAGTATCTTAGGGCCTATAATATTACCATCTAATTGTTGAATGATAAATATAATAAGTAAAAACCAAAGGGCCTTAATAGGTGAAACAAACAGTATTATTATAAACGAAGGCACTGCTCCTATGAAAGGTCCAAAAAATGGAATTATATTAGTTATTCCAACAATCACAGATACTAGAATAGCATATGGCATTTTACATACAGCTAAAATTATAAAAGTTAATACACCTATTATTGCAGAATCAACTATTTTTCCAATTAAAAATTTTCCAAAAGTAGAATTACTCATATATGAAACTTCTAATATTTTTTCTGATGCCGCTTTAGGGAACATTGCATATGTGATTTTTTTACTTAAAGCGCAAAATATTTCTTTATCTATAAGAAGATAAATTGATATTATAACACCTAATATTATATTCCATATACTAGAGGCTATTGTTGTTAATACTCCTCCTAGACGTGGTAAAAGATTAGTTGCAAATTTTATAACATAATTCACTAACTCATTAAAATTCTCGTTTATCATTTTTAAATATTGCTTATCAATATTTAGTTTTGTCAGCGTACTATCAATAAATTTATTTGTTTCACTGATATACATTGGTACATCATTTACCAATCCTGATATACTATCAACAACTTGTGGTAAAACAAATTTAATAAACAAGAATACCACTATAAGTGCTGTAGCATATGTAAGTAATATGCCAAAGCTTCTTTTAGTATTTTGTTTTAAATTTAACGACTTAATCCCTTTGTATTCAAATATTCTTTTTTCATAAAATTTTAATATAAAATTTAAGAGATATGCCATAGAAAATCCTATTATAAATGGCTGTAAGATAGCTATAACCCCATTAATTTTGCTTAATACCGCTCCAAGCTGAGATATAGCCAAATAAAAAATAATTATAGAGCATGCAACAATAACAACATATGTAGCTATTGTTGTGTATTTGGTATTCCAATCTACTTTCATATTTTTCTCCTTTTGTTTATTAAATTTTATGTCATCTTAATTATAATTTATATATTACAATTTGTACAACAATATATAATAAGCTTTATATTAATATTTTCCAAACTTAGTTATTCTACATAAATTTATTATTGAATAATTTATCTGTCTTTAATCCATAATATAAAATAAATAACTAAAATATTCAAAGCGAGGAAATTATGAATTACAAAAATGAGTTTTTAATAAAATCTTTAGAAAAATTTAATACGGTACCTTTTACTTTAAAATTTAATGATGGAGAAATATTTAATCTTGGAAAAGGATCCCCTAAATTTACTGTTATTATAAATAATGAAATCCCAAAATATACTCTTTTGACAAGTACTTCCCTAGCATTAGGTGAAGCCTATATGAATAAGGATATTGAAATTGATGGAGATCTATTCTTTGCATTAGATTCTATTATAAGTCAAATTGATAAATTCGATTTAGATTCAAATTTATTAAAAAAATTATTACGCACATCACATTCTCCTAAGAACCAAAAGAAAGAAGTCTGTTCCCATTACAATATAGGAAATGATTTTTATTCATTATGGTTAGATAAAACTTTAAGCTATTCATGTGCATATTTCAAAGAAGAAACAAATAACCTCTATGATGCTCAACTCAACAAAGTTCATCATATACTGAATAAATTAAATCTGCAAAAAGATATGACTATACTTGATATAGGTTGCGGATTTGGATTTTTATTAATTGAAGCTGCAAAGAAATTTAAAACTAAAGGCATTGGAATAACTTTAAGTGAGGAACAATTTAAGGAATTTCAAAAGCGAATTATTAGCGAAAATTTAGAAGACTACATTAAAGTTAAATTAATGGATTACAGAGACTTGAGGAAATTAAATACTACCTTTGACAGAGTTGTAAGTGTTGGTATGCTCGAACATGTTGGAAGAGACAATTACCCTCTATTTTTAAAAAACATAGATAATATTTTAAAACCTAATGGTTTAGCTTTACTTCATTTTATTACTAGTATGAAAGAAAGCAACGGAGATCCCTGGATAAAAAAATATATATTTCCAGGAGGGGTTATACCAAGTTTACGAGAAATAGTAAATCTTTGTCCTAATTATAATTTCCACATTATAGATGTAGAAAGCTTGAGAATTCATTATATGAAAACTTTATTATGCTGGTATAATAATTTTAGACATAATATTGATAAAATCCAACCTATGTTTGATGATAAATTTATAAGAATGTGGGAACTTTACCTCTGTTCTTGTGCTGCCGCCTTTCATAGTGGTAATGTAGATCTACATCAAATATTAATTTCAAAAAATATAAGAAACGACCTTCCTCTTACAAGAGAATATATGAACTAAATCCTATATTATAGAGATCATCATATTAATTATGCACTAAAAAAATAAAACAACACAAATGCTGTGTTGTTTTATTTTGTTAAACTTCATTTATAAAATTTTTAATTCTTTCAAGAATCATACTTAAAGCAACTATATTATCTCCACCTTCTGGTATTATAATATCAGCTCTTTTTTTGCTTGGATCAACAAATTCTTCATGCATAGGTTTTACTGTTCCTAGATATTGGCTGACAACAGAATCTAAATCCCTTCCTCTTTCTTGAACATCTCTTAGTAGCCTTCTTATTATTCTCACATCAGCATCTGTATCTACAAATACTTTTATATCCATTAAGTCACACAGCTCTTTATTTTCAAATATTAGTATTCCTTCAACTATTATTACTTTTTTAGGTTTTACCTCTACAGTCTCTTTCAGTCTTGTGTGTTCTACAAAAGAATATACTGGATGCTCTATTTTATCACCATTCTTTAGCATCTTAAGATGTTCAATCAAAAGTTCGGTTTCAAATGAATTAGGATGATCATAATTTAGTTTTTTTCTTTCTTCTATTGATATATTATCATTTGATTTGTAATAATAATCATGACAAAGTATAGCTACTTCCTCATCAAAATAATCCTTTATCTTTTGAGCAAGTGTAGTTTTTCCTGAACCACTTCCACCCGCTATGCCTATAATCATTGTATTTTTCATGTGTTCCTCCAACGCAATAAATCCTATATTTAAATTTTATAGTATATAAATCATAAGATATTTTAATATCAACTTACTCTAAAGAGTAGTTCTTATATTTTAAATTAATTATATTTAACTATTAGATTTTATTATAAAAGAATAAAAAAAACAACTCTTATTGTATTTTCCAAAACAATAAGAGTTGTTTTTTATATGATATATTTTTATAAATTAATAATTAAAGAGCATTTTTTTGAAGATTTGATTCTTTTTTATACAGATAAACAGTTAAATTTTTATTATTTTTAGAATTGCTTTTAAGAACTAAAGTATTCTTATAATCTTCACTATTTTCATCTTCAAAAAACTCAATTGCTCTGTTCACTTTTTTTATTTCTCCAGTTTCATTCTTATAAATCATAGAAATACTATCTTCTGAATCTCTATCATAATCCTCTACAGTTTTTACTTCATACTTTAGATTCTCTTTCGCTTCGTTTACTTTTTTAGAAGATAATACTTCTTGAAAATCTTTAAACGCCGGACTTTTATAATTTCTTAATAATTCTTTTTCTTTCTGTAATCTTTTACTTTCAATTTTAACCGCCCTTATCATATATTCTAACTTCATAACAAAAGCTTCATAGTTATTTATAGCGATTACTAATTCTTTAAATTCTTTATTTTCATCTCCATACTTATCTTTAAAGTCCTGAATCATTAGATTTATCTTTTCTTTATCATATATTCCTTTAAATGTAATGTCCTTTGATATTTTTTTTATTATTCGCTTCACGCCTCCATATTTTGTATATTTAAGCATACGAACAACAAAATAAACTGATAAAAAACAACACGGTACTGAAATTAACATAAAATTATTAAGTAAAACACCTATACCTATAAAAATCATAAATTTAATATTTGCTTCTTTGTATTTTTCTACCCCCTCTGTTAAAACTGTACTATATGATAATATTTTATCTATCATTAACTTTCTATTTTTCCTTAATGTAAGTAAATCATTTTTTTCATTTTTAATATTTCTTATAAATCTATTTTTTGTTAATTTCTTATCCATACCCCTCTCCTTTTCACTGGTAATTATTTACTTAATATTACAACTTTTGTTAAATACTTTCAAGAAAATTTATTCTTTATATATTTTTAATTTATTACTTTTTTTTGCAGTTTTTTTAATAATTCATTACAATACACCATTATTTAATGCAATAATAAGTCTATTTATTAGTTAATTATTTCCAATAATCATTCATGAATAATTGTTGAACGGTTGAATTAAACTATCCATGAATAAATTTAAAGAGAGGTGAAATATTTATGACAAAAGATAGTCAACCAGATAATAAAATTTCTAGAATGGAAAAATGTAATTATCAAACTCCAATAACAGAAGAAAATCAAAATCACAATAAGAATAGAAAAAAGCATTCTGTAAAACGTGAAGGATTTCAAAATGATCATATTAATTAGTTTTATATACTCACAAATTTAATTACTAATTTTAATCTTAAAAATTAAATCATCACTTTTTTAGCTTTTATACAAATAAAAAAAGCCATAAGGAAAATTCCTTATGGCTGTAAATACTTATCTTCTATTATTTTGTTGTTTTCTTGCTCTTCTACAATCTGCACATCTTACAGGATCATTATCGAATCCTTTTTCTTTGTAGAATTCTTGTTCTCCAACTGTGAATACAAATTCATTTCCACAATCTTTACATATGATCTTCTTATCTTCCATTTTACATTCCTCCATATTCAAAGACTTAGTTATTGATAGTTTCTCATAAGGAGAAATGTTCATATAATAAATCTTTAAAAAAAATTTTATTGTTCTTTTAGAACAATAAAATTATACCATTTATTTTGACTAATTGCAATAGCTACTTTATATATTTAGAAATCAAAAACAATTTTTTCATTGCATTGTATACTAAAAATTATTTTACATCTCTTTGTAGTTTAACCATTATTTACATTGAAAATAATGATTCCAATTCATATAAAAAGAGCCAAACATAAGAATTTAATCTTATTATTTGACTCTTTTTTATTTATTCAACGTCTTCTATTCTAATTATGTTATCAATCTTATCAACCGATTTTAAAGCGGTTATTTCTTTTACTGCATTGTTTAATTCTAATTCTTTAGTCTTATGAGTAACGAGTACGATTGTTACATTTCCATTTTCCTCATCACCTTTTTGAATTACTGAACGTAAACTCACATTATTTTTTCCAAGTATTGATGTTATTTCACTTAAAACACCAGGCTCATCCATTACAGTTGCACGTACATAGTACTTGCTTTCTACTTCTTCCATAGAAATAATTTCTCTTTTCCATAAGTTATTCTTAACAACTGGATTAGGATTTTCTGCTTCAACACCATTTCTTAATATTGTGACAATATCTCCAACAACAGCACTTCCTGTTGGTAAGTCGCCTGCACCTCTTCCATAGAACATCAAATCACCAACAGCATTACCTTTTATAAATACTGCATTGAATGAGTCATATATATTAGATAAAGGATGCTTTTTAGGAATCATAGTTGGGTGAACTCTAAGTTCTATTTTACCATCATTTTCTTTAGCTATTGCAAGAAGCTTTATTCCCATTTTAAATTCTTTAGCATACTTCATATCTATAGCTTCAATTTTTGTTATTCCTTCTCTATATATATTATCAACATCTATCTTACTACCAAATGCCAAAGATGCAAGGATTGCAAGCTTATATTGAGCATCAAATGCTTCTATATCTGATGTTGGATCCGCTTCAGCATAACCTTTTTCTTGTGCTTCCTTTAATACATCATCAAAATCTGCACCTTCAAGTTCCATTTTACTTAAAATATAATTTGTAGTACCATTCACTATCCCATAAAGCTTTTCTATTTTATTTGCAGTAAGACTTTCATCTATTCCTTTAATAATAGGGATTCCACCTGCTACACTAGCTTCATATTGAAACATTACTCCCATCTCATCTGCTTTTTCAAAAAGCTCATCTCCTGCATTTGCAATTAACATCTTATTTGCAGTTACAATATGCTTTTTATGATCCATACAGCTTAGCATATATTCTTTTGCTGGCTCCATTCCCCCCATAACTTCAACTACTATTTTGATGCTATCGTCCTCTAAAATTTCATCAAAACTTGTAGTAACAATTTCATCTGGTACTTCTACTGATCTTTTTTTATTTTTATCTCTTACAAGGATTTTCGCAATTTCTACTTCATAGCCAGATCTTTTCATGATTTCCTCTTTATTTGCATTTAAGATCATCCAAACACCACGACCAACATTCCCCAATCCTAGTAGTGCTATTTTTACTTTTTTCATTCAATTTGCCCCCTTAAGTTTCTAATTACTATAAATAATAGTTCACTTATTTTATTATAATTCTTCTGTTAAACTTTGGCTATATTTTTTTTACTTAATATTTCATCTTTTCTTATACATAATATTTAATTTGCTTATTAAATAAAACTTTAAGGAGTTACATAAATCCATACTAAATATTCTATTAAACACCATTATATAGTTCTTTATATTTATTAACTCATCAAAATTAAATATTTTAGCTATTATAGATTCAACAAATAGCCTTCCTAATATAATTTCCTATTAACTATTCTTTTAAAATTGATAGATATAACAAGGATTAGAAACATAAATTACTTTAGAATAGCCCAAATATAATTGGAACTACAATTGCTGGAAGTAAATTAGCCACTTTAATTTTACTTATCCCAAGCATATTAAAGCCAAGGCCTAGTATTAGCAAACTACCTACTGCTGACATATTACTTATTACACTATCTGTCAGAACCCCTGAAAGAACTCCTGCAAGTAATGTTATACTTCCCTGATAAATTAAAATTGCTATTGCTGAAAATATCACTCCAATTCCAAGTGATGAAGTAAATATTATTGATGAGACTCCATCTAGAATTGATTTTGCAAAAAGGGTTGTATGATTTCCCTGTAATCCACTTTCAAGAGCCCCCACAACTGCCATCGCACCAACACAAAATAATAAGCTAGAAGTAACAAACCCTTCTGCAATAGAAATCTTTTCTTTTCCATTATTTTCACTTTTATTTATTCTGTTTTCAATATATTTTCCTAATTTATTTAATTTATGATCTATATCTATTATTTCTCCAGTCAAAGCACCAATTGTAATACATATAATTATTTGTAAAGTATCATCTCCTTTAAGTGCTCCAGATATTCCTATATATATAACACATAATGCTAATCCATTCATTATGGTTGTACTAATTTTCTCATTAAACCTCCCTCTAACCATTAATCCAACAATGCATCCAACTGCTACTGCCACTGCATTAACTATAGTACCTAACATTTTTTCTTCCTCCTCTTTTCTAAGATTTTTATATTATACCATATTACAAATATAAAATATGAATTTACTTCTAAACATAACTTTTCCTTTTTATCCAAATTTATTACGACTTAAACAATGATAATGATTTTCATTTACTTTTGATAAAGTTTGTGTTATATTACTTTTGGGCTTAATTTTATCGCGGCAAATCTTTATTATATGGAGATGATAATTATTATGGCAAAACAATCAAGGTTTAAATTATGTAGAAGGCTAGGACTTAATGTAATAGGACACCCTAAAGCAATGAAAAGAGCAAATAATGGTTCAGCTAGAGATGCTAGAAAACTTTCAGCTTACGGAACTCAATTGTTAGAAAAGCAAAGACTTAGATCTTATTATGGCATTAGAGAAAGACAATTTTCTAATTATGTAAAAAAGGCACTTGCTGATAAAGAATTAACTGGTTATGCATTAATACAAAAATTAGAATGTAGACTTGATAATTTAGTTTATAGACTAGGCTTTGCTAATTCAATTGCTCAAGCACGCCAAATGGTAGTTCATGGTCATATTTTAGTAGATGGACAAAAAGTAGATAGACCTTCTTACAATGTAAGTATTGGAGAAAAAATTTCTTTAAGAGAAAAATCTCAAAAGAATGAAATGTTTAAGGAAAATTTCTTATCTTCTATTCTTAATACTTATTCATACTTAGAAAAAGATGAGAACTCTTTCTCAGGTAGTCTTATTAAAATGCCACTTAGAGAAGAAGTTCCAATACAAATTAACGATTCATTAGTTGTAGAATTCTACTCTAAATTATAATTAGAATTTTAACAACAATTTGCATTTTAATTTTAAAAATTCCTAAAGAAAGGCTGTATATTTATATGGATCTAAATAATCAAAAGCTGCTTAAAAATTCCTATAAAGATTATTATTACTGGGAAAATAAGATAATGACTAATGATTCATTACTTAATGGATACTTTGATAACGAAAAAATAACAAGCAATTCCAAAATTCTTTATACAGGTATATTAAATACTGAAAAAAATGTTCTTGAATGTGGATTTGTTTCATATCCATCTATTTACTCAGTACTCGGATTTATTCAGCATGTATTTTTATCTACTAGCTTTTTTACATGGTTTGATTCATTTTTAAATGAGTTTTGTATCCCTATGGCAACCTTTGATACAGTCATTGAAGAAGTTATAAAACATGAAAAAGACATTGATATAAATTCTGTTAACTTTATGGTAAATTCATATGAATATATTAATTCTTTATGGAATTTAGATGAAACTACTTTAACAAAAAAATTGATAAATTTCACAGACAATTTCAACAATAAGTGGGATAACGACCCAGAAAAAAAGTTATTCATAAAAATTTTTGATTCTCCAAGTGAAATCTACCATTTTATAAAGGCAACTATAGGATGGGATTTTGATGAATTTATTGAGGAAGAAATTTCTATGAGCCTTGAAACACTACATTACATGTGTAACAGTGTTCTTGTTGAGCCTCTTATGAATAAAAGGTTCATAAATTTATTAAATAATAACACACCTATATTATTTTAATTGAGAGAAGCAAGATAAATTATAGTTAACTAAATTTATCTTGCTTCTTTTATCTTATCTAATTATTTTATTTATATTGTATAAATACTATCTTATTATATAAAACTAGTAACATAAAAATATTTTAAGAAGGTGATTATTCATATGAACAAATTCAATAAACTTTTTATATCTAGCTGCTTAATTTTTTCATTAGCTTTATTCCCAACAAGTGCCTATTCTTCTAATAAAGAAAAGTTTAACTCTTCTAACACAGTAAATCTTGTAATCGATAACTCACGAATAAATGAGCTACCATCTCATTTTCGAAAAACTACAAATACTTCTATTCTTAATGAAAAAAATATTAATACATATGGCTTAGATGACTTAAACATATCTGGAAGCCAACAGTTCTCTCGAAATAATATAAAATTAATTATAGATGATATAAATACAAGATATCCTTTTATAGTCATTGATTTAAGACAAGAATCTCATGGATTTGTTAATGAAATCCCTATAAGTTATGAAAATGAACATAATAATGCCAATATTAATTTGTCTAGAAATGAAGTCTTAATTAAAGAAAAATATGAATTAAGTAAAATAAAGTTAGGAAAAAAGCTCACTTTTTATAATAAGGATGTTTCAATAATTCCAAGTTATGTTGGTAACGAAAGTAAAACATGTCGTGATAATTCTTTAGGGTATATCAGAGTTACCGCTACAGATAGAGTTCCTCCAACTCCTGAAAATATAGATTTTTTTGTAAAATCCATAAAAAAACTTCCTAAAGAGAAATGGCTCCACTTTCACTGCAAGGAAGGAATAGGTAGAACATCTACATTTATGATTTTTTATGATATGATGAATAACTATACTAAAGTGTCTGCACAAGATATTATAAGCAGGCAAATAAACCTAGTTAGTGATTTTACAGAAAAAGATATTAAAGATACAACCAGTGAAAGACGTATTACACTCTATAACTTATTTTATGAATACTGTAATGAATATGGTCCTAACTTTAAAACTTCTTTTAGTGATTATCTAAAAATGAATAACTTATCTTATGAGTCTTATTTAAAAGAATAATTTTAAGCTAATAAATTAAATTATTTCTAAATGATATATCTTCTTTTCAATAAAAAAGATTGTAACAAAATGATTAAAAATCATTTTGTTACAATCTTTTATTTTTTACTCTTCATCTTTTTT
>SVCF01000027.1:0-1524 GCA_015058475.1 Clostridium butyricum
GTCCTGAGCCAGGATCAAACTCTCAATAAAAAGTTTAATCTTTGCTCTTACTCATAAAAGAATTGCTGGTTTACTAAATCACTTGTTTATTGAATTTTATCACTTCGTCAGCTACAATATTTATTCATTCACGTACAAAGTACTATTCATTTCATAAATATTTTGCTTCCTTGTGCTAAACTCCACTAAACTTCGTGTTGTTTATTATATTCTGTTCAATTTTCAAAGACCATTTTCTTTTCTACAACTTTCGTTGTTTTTCTCTATCGCCTCAAGCGACTTCCTTAGTTTATCACCGCTTTTCATATCTGTCAACAACTTTTTTGATTTTTTTTTACTACTACATTAGACACATTTATCTAAGTTAAGTTTTAATCATCATTTGTTGTTACATCAGTTCCTAGCGACGTGTTTTATCATATCACTATTCTTCATAATCACACTACTCTTAAAAGTATTGTTTTTCCTATCTAAAATTAATAATTCTTATGTTTTCTTTTATTTTATCCATATTTCTATTGTAGATACGCTAGGAATAGTATATGTAGTTGTTCCATTTATATATTATTTTTTATTTATTATATGTGAATCTTATAAATATTACTGTGATCTAAATAAATATCCTTGCAATATTATACTATTTTCCCATTGACACTATATCAACATATATATATAATTAAATAATAACGTGTTACTGTTAAATCAGGCATAAGTTTTCTTTTAAATATTAGGAAAATTTATGCCTTTTTTTAATTATATTTTTACATTATGTTATATTTTATATAAAAATACTAACACTATTAATATAATAATAATTTATTCAAGAAAGGATGTATTTTATGTTTGGATTATTTAAAAAGAAAAAAGAAGAAAATAGCAATAATACTTTAAAATTAGTTGCTCCTGTTAACGGTAAATCCGTTCCTTTATCAGAGGTTCCAGATCCAGTATTTGCACAAAAGATGGCTGGAGATGGATTAGCAATGGATCCTGCTGATGATATAATAGTTGCTCCTGCTGATGGAGAATTAACTTTAGTCTTTAATACAAAGCATGCTTTTGCTATGACTTTAGATAACGGAATTGAACTTTTAGTACATATTGGTATAGAAACAGTTTCATTAAACGGTGAAGGTTTTGAACAATTAGCTGAAGCTGGTACAAAAGTAAAGGCTGGAACACCTATTATAAAAGTTGATAGAGAATTTGTTAAATCAAAAAACTTACCATTAATAACACCTGTATTAATAACTAATCCTGATATTTTAAAATCTATAACTCCAATAGAAAATGTTAATACAATTGCTGGTGAAACTGCAATATTAGAATATACAATTTAATATTTTTATAAACATATAAATGAGCAGCTTCTTTTGAGGTTGCTCATTTTTTTTATGAATTTCTTCTTTACATTCATCCCCTTATTCTATGAATACTTTAAAATCATCTAAGTCAATTTGGGAATTTTACTCTTTCGCTGCCCATAAATAAGCATATTCTTATATTCTTATATTCTTATATTCT
>SVCF01000027.1:1624-31605 GCA_015058475.1 Clostridium butyricum
CTAAGTCAATTTGGGAATTTTACTCTTTCGCTGCCCATAAATAAGCATATTCTTATATTCTTATATTCTTATATTCTGGACCTTTTATTTCTATTTAAATATTTACTCAAACATTTTTTATTTAAGTTCCGTATTGTGGCATAGCCACTCTTTTTATATGTGTATATTCTGGACCTTTTATTTCTATTTAAATATTTACTCAAACATTTTTTATTTAAGTTCCGTATTATGGGATAGCCACTCTTCTTATATGTGTATATTCTGGGCATTTTAATTTATAAATATATTTATGCAAGCATCTATTATTTTAAGTTCTGTATTGTAGCATGACTACCCTTTGGCATATAGTTTGGCAAGGCGCTATTCTAGCGGTACAGTCTATTTTTACCTATTGATGAAGATGTTTTTTATTAAATAATCTTAATCCCAAGTATTCTGTCTTAGAATTAATTTTGTATATAAAAATAAGGAAGATATGAATATCAATTATGTATCCACATCTCCCTTATTTAAAATTCTATATTTCTATTTATATTTAATTTTAGTTATTTCCTAATATATCATTAATAGCATTCTTATATCCATCAGCCTTAGCTCCAAAAATTGCTTGGATTCCATTACCAACTTCCATAACACCCGCTGCACCTAATGATTTTAATTTATTTTTATCAACTTTTGATTTGTCTTTAACTTCTACTCTAAGTCTTGTTATACAAGCATCAACACTTACTATATTAGGTTCTCCGCCTAATGCTTCTAATACTGCTGGTGCTTTTTCTGCTATTTCACCTTTAGCACCATTGCTAGAAGATGCTTTTCCTTCTCCAGCCCCATTTTTTGCTTGATAATCAGCTTTACTATATAACTTAATTTCTTCTTCACTTTCATCTCTACCTGGAGTTTTTAAATTAAACTTCTTAATCATGAATAAGAATAAGAAATAGTAAACTACTGCATATATTACACCAACTAATAAAACCATAAACCATCTAGTTGGTACTCCTGCACCTGCTGGAAGTAATCCAAATAAACTAAAGTCGATTAATCCACCTGAGAATGTCATACCTATAAATACTCTAAATATATCCATTAACATGAATGATAAACCAGCTAATACACAGTGTACTCCATATAATACAGGAGCAACAAATATAAATGTAAATTCTAATGGTTCAGTTATACCTGTTAATAAAGATGTAATTGCTGCTGCTAATAATAATGATCCAACAGTTTTTCTCTTGCTTGGTGCAGCCGCTCTATACATTGCAAATGCTGCTGCTGGTAATCCAAACATCATGAATGGGAATTTACCTGCCATAAATCTTGTTGTACCATTAACTATAGTTGACATAGTTTCAGCTGAAGCACCTACTAAATCAGTCATACTTGATAATTGAGTAAAATAAGCTGTATTCGCACCAGCAACTGTTTGCCATGTTCCATTAACTAATATTTGCCCTTCAACAAATGATCCAAACCAGAATGGAGTATAGAATACATGATGTAACCCAAATGGAATTAAAGCTCTTTCGATAAGTCCAAATAAGAATGTTCCTATAAATCCTGCATCTCTAACTAAATTTGCTATAACACCTATACCATTTTGAACTACTGGCCATGCAAAAGCTAATATTCCACCTACAAATGCCATAGTAACAGCTGTTACTATAGGAACAAATCTTGATCCTGAGAAGAATCCTATAATTTGTGGTAATTGAATCTCATGAAATCTATCATGTAATATTGCTGTAACTATACCTGTGATAATACCACCAAACACTGACATATTTAAAGTGAATATTCCTAAATTAGTTGTAACATATGTTCCATATTCTCCAACGTTATCTGGAGTTAATGCACCTAATTGAGTTACTCCTAAAGTAAGTAATGTTGAAATAACTTGGTTCATTACTATAAACCCAAAAACTGAAGCTAATGCTGCTGTACCCTTATCTTTTTTAGCAAGGCCCACTGCAACCCCAACTGCAAATAATATTGGTAAGTTACCAAATACTATATTTCCTATATCATTCATTACAGTTAATATTGCTGTAACTACAGGGATATTAACAAATGCTATTAATGGTTGGTATACAGCTGGAGCATTTTCTAAACCTGAAATTCCAAGTAAAGCACCCCCAACACCTAGTAATATACCTGCAATCGGTAAAGCCGCAATTGGTAGCATAATTGCTTTACCGATTCTTTGTAAATATTGAAGCATAATAATTCCTCCTATAAAAAACATTATTTTATTTCTTTAGTATTTTTTCAGATTATCTCAAAATTATTCATCAAGCTGGCCAGCTTATAAAAATTTACAACAAAAAAAGACTTGAATATAATCTAAAAAGATTCATTATTACTATAAAAATAAAATTTTTATTAAGTAATAAATCTTTTACAAATTACATTAAGTCTTGCCTGCACTACCAGTTACACCTTAATAATTTCTGTTGTAAAAGTATGATAACACATAATAATTTCTTTGTAAATGTTTTTACGAAAATAATTTTTATATATTTTTCCCACTTAATCTAAACCTTTCAATATGTATTGTTAAAAAAGCTATCTCATCTTCTGATACTTTTAATTTAAGTTCTTCTTCTATTATTTCACAAATTTTTTCTGAAACAGAATATGATTCTTTATAGGTCTCTTTTATAACATTAGCTAATTCATTATTGACTGTATTATTTTCTATTATTCTTTGAATCGCAAACTTTATATGAGTACAGAATCTTGCATAATCAAGTGATTTTCTATCTATCTTTATATTTAATTCCTCTTCAACATACTCAACTATTTTACTACTTAAATACGTATTTTTTACTGTATTGGATATTTTCCCATCATTAATTGCTGAATGTATGTGTAATGTAATAAATCCTATTTCTCCTTCTGGAATTTTTATATTACAATAATCACCTATAAGGCTCGCCATCATTTGTGCTAAAGCATATTCTCTAGGATATAATGTTTGTGTTTCTATTAAAAAAGGATTTTCCACTTCTTTTTCATTTTTTAATCTTTCTACAGCAACAAATAGATGATCTATTAGACTTATATGTATTCTTTCATTCAATTCACAACTTAGCTGATTTGATATCTCATAGATTCCCTCTTCACAGATAGCTAAGAATTCACTATCAATTTTTCTAATCATATCTTTAAAATTATTTATATTTTCTTGATTTTCAATGCTAAACACCTTATCTATTTCTGTTCCTGCTGTTATTACACTTCCCACTTTTTTTCCAAATCCTATTCCTTTAGCAAATAATATTTTTTCTTCATTTTGAGAATTAACCAAAACAATATTATTATTAAAAACTTTTCCTATTACTTCATCCCGATGTAATATTATGCTCATTATTTTACCTCCTATTACCTATTAATAAATTTATGCTTATCAACTTCAAAAACCAATACACTATACTATTCATTATTTTGTTTATAAAAATCTTCTTTCACAATATAGTAACTTGCATGATCACGCCATTTACCATTAATCAAAAGATATTTTTCATTAATACCTATTAATTTAAAACCACATCGTCTAAGCACATTTCTTGATTTTTCATTATCCACAAGAGCTGATGCTTCTATTCTATGCAAGTCACATTCTTCAAATGAATATTTAAGAACAAGATTAACAGCTTCTTTCATATATCCTCTACCACACTGCTCCTTATCCATTGAATATCCTATTATTCCACTTTTAAATGATCCATATACAATATTAGATATTTTAATCTTTCCTATTAGTTTTTCTTTTTTAAATATACCTAAATCTATATTCGATCCATTCAAAAACTGTTTATAACTCTCATTTAAAATATTTCTCTGAGCATCTATTGTATAAAACTCGCTATCTCTTACTGGTTCAAAAGGAGCCAAATGTTTCTTATTTTTTATATAATATTCTAGTAGATCTTCAGCATTAGCTGGAGTTAAATTTCTAATGGTAATTTCGCTTCCTTTTAATTCTATATTAGAATATTTAAATGCATTATAGTATTCATGTCTAGTTATTCCCAAAATAAGCTCATCTATATACGTTCCATTTTTAAATTCATTTTGACTCAGTATCCCCTCTAATGTAAATCCTAAATCTAAAAATGGGGTAATATCTAAGTTTTCATGAGTCTTTATGTTAACTTTGAATATATTCACATTTTTGAATACAGCTCTTAGTATACATATCAAGACCTCCCTCAATAACGAATATTTATATTTTTTGTAATATCTAAGATTAATATCACATCTCTTCTTTTCATTATCAATATCTATAATGTTAAATCGTCCTAGTATAATATCATGTAAATCTTTAATCAAATACTCTGACTCACTTGCTTTATCAACTTCTATTTTTACACTCAAATCTGAATTCATATAAAATTCTCCCCTGTAGTTATAAACATTTTTATACCAATATAAGAAGATGCTAACATCTAACTCTATATAGTATTATATACAATAATTATAATAAATAAAATATCCACAGTGTTCTATAAAAATCAATAGTTATCAACAAAATCCACAATATATTGTGGATAACCGACTTATCAACTCAATATATTGTGGATTTTTATTATTTTTCTACTTTTAATATATCTTTGATAACTTCTCCTGCTATTATCATTCCTGCAACTGGTGGCACAAAAGACATACTTCCAGGTATCTGTCTCTTACTTGAACACTTCTTAGTTCCACCAGTACATACACAACCTGTTTTACAAGTTACTACATCTTCCTCTTTAGGCTTTAATGGAATTTCTTCTGAGTAAACTACTTTTAGTTTTTCCACTCCTCGTTTTCTTAGTTCATGTCTCATAACTTTTGCTAATGGACATACTTTTGTTTTGTATACATCTGTAACTCTAAATTGTGTAGGATCAAGTTTATTACCTGTTCCCATTGAACTCATTATTTTTATTCCTTTTTTATAGCAATATTCTGCCAGTCCTAATTTTGCCGAAACAGTATCTATTGCATCAACTACATAATCAATATCATCAGGTATTAATTCTTCTATATTCTCTTGTGCTACAAATAATTGATGAGTAATTACATTGCATTTTCTATTAATAGATAGAATTCTTTCTTTCATTACTTCAACTTTAGGTTGACTTATAGTTTTTATTGTTGCATGTATTTGTCTATTAAGATTAGTTAAACATACTGTATCGTCATCAACTAGTATCAATTCGCCAACTCCTGCTCTAGTTAGCGCTTCAACAGTAAAGCTTCCTACTCCACCAACTCCAAATACCATTACCTTGCTGTTTTTCAACTTATCTATGCCTTCTTTTCCTATCAAAAGTTCAGTTCTTGACAAAGGATGTTGTAATTCCATAAAATATCTTCTCTCCTTACTTAAAATTATGTATAGAAGTTCCAATTAACAAACTTCATTTAACTATATTATAAATATTAATAGCTATAGTATTTTCAATTTAAACATATTATTAGAAAATATATTACTATATTCCTCATAGTTCTCTAAACTTATACAGTAATTCTTCAATGATATTATATCATAAATACAAATCCCCACTATACCTATAGGATAAATATTATTAATAATCATAAAAATATATATTTTCTTCACTTAAATAATTGCAAAATTTTAGTTTAGTTGATTAATTATCTATTAAATTTTCAAAATTATGTTTATAATATGAAATATAGTTTACATAGTAACTAATATTTTATATTTTAGGAGGCTCATATGGTAATAGGAATTATTGCTGCAATGACAGAAGAATTAGAAATTTTATTAAAAGACTTATCAATAGAAGATAAAAAAGAAAAAGCTAATATGACATTTCATAAGGGAAAACTTTATGGTAAAAATGTTGTTGCAGTAGTTTGTGGAATTGGTAAAGTAAATTCAGCTATTTGTACTCAAATTTTAGCATCAGAATACAATGTTGATAGAGTCATAAATGTTGGAGTAGCAGGTGGGATTGGCAAAGACATATATCCTGGTGATATAGTTGTTGCTGAAAATTTAGTTCAACATGATATGGATACTACAGCTTTTGGTGATAAGATGGGACAAATACCAAGATTAGATACTTTCGATTTTAAATGCGATAAAGAATTAATCGATGTTGCTAAGAAGGCATGTGAAGAAATTTCAGAATTGAATAGTTTCACTGGCAGAATAGCTTCTGGCGATCAATTTGTTGCAAATATAGAAAAAATACAATGGCTTGAAAAAGAATTTGGTGCAATATCTTGCGAAATGGAAGGTGCAAGTATAGCTCAAGTATGTTATTTAAATTCAATCCCATTTGTCGTAATAAGATCAATCTCTGATAATGCAAATAATGGTGCTCATATGGATTATGAAAAATTTACGCCAATTGCAGTTAAAAACTCTACTAAAATCTTAAAAAGAATGCTTGAAATGATGTAATATTATATAAAATTTGAAACTCTAGAAAACATTAATTCTAGAGTTTCTATATTTAAAAACATTTTTAATACACATTATAGTCAATCTATATTTTACTAATACTCATATTATTCACAGAGTTTATTCCCATTAAAATTTCTATATAATCACTAATTACAACCTTACTGCTTAGTTCATGAATAGAATCTAATTGGTTCACTAAATTTTCTACTTCACCATATTCCATATTTTCTTGATTCTTAATTAATTCGTCTATATCTTTTTTTATACTAATGTAGTCTTCTACATTTTCTTTATTGCTAGATATCCATCTATACAGCTCATATATATTTAAAACTAACAACCTTTGAGTTTCTATATATTTATTAAATTCTTCATCTTCATTTCCATAATTATTAGAAATCAGTTTTTCTTCAATCATACTTGCTTTTAAAACTTCATTTTTCATAGCCGTATTATTTGCAGACTTATTTTGAAGTAACATTTTAGTGTTTTTCAACATTTGTAGTATAGTTTCCCTATACATTTTTACCAAATCTCGTTTAGCATCATTGGCGTCATACGGAAATACAAATTTACTTAATAACATAGTTATTAATACACCTAAAATAACTAATAGTATTCTATTAATGCTTAATACTATTGTATTTCCCATAATAGCAGCTGATCCTATAGCTGATATTGTAACTCCTATCATATTATACTTATATTCAGAAATATATCCCCCTATATATCCAGATAACATAATGATTAATGTACGTAGTGTTGTGCTCTTTATAAAATAAAATAAAATTGTAACAACTATTGTTCCAATTATTGTTGCAAATATTCTATCTTTAGATTTTTGCTTTGAAATTTCATAACATGGCTGAATCAAAGAATTTATTGTGTATAAAATCCATCTTCCTTCTTCTAAATGAAATAAATCCATTATAAATCCACCAATTGTGATTCCTAATGCTAATCTAAATGCATATGAGAACTTTAATGAATTTGCTCTAAAATTTTTTTTATATAAATTTCTAATTTTAAAGTTATTGGGTATCTCTTCAAATTTATTAATAACATTATATTTTTTCTTACCTAACATTTTCAATTCATATAAGTTTTCTTTTAGCAGATATATAGATTTTAACATCTTTAGAACTATCAAATTATTAGTTCTATTTTTGCTATATTTATTAAACATTTCTTCAAAAAGTAAATCTAAGTTCTTTAAATTTTCTTCATTATCAAAACATATCTTAACATTATCTATTGATATTATTATATCTTCACTAATATCTTGTATTTCTTTTAATTTCTTTTCATCTTTAATTTCACTTATTTCAGTTAAAATATTATTGATTCTATCAAGTGTAACAGAAATATTTAACTTTATTCTACTTTCTTCTGTCAGATAGAATTGTTGTTCTCTTTGATCATATATAAATTTTCTAAATTGATTGATAGATCTGTTAATTTCTCTATCAATATTTTCTAAAGATTCACCGTTATTTATTAACATAATTTTATTTAACATAGATACACATACACCTGATAAAACCTTATTACCAAATCTGTAAACTCTATTTCTATTTTTAATTAACTGCCATACCATAATTGAAATTGCACCTACAACAAGTGAAGCAATCCTTAATGGTAGTCTTTCAAACGTCACCGGTATAGCTAACATAAATAAGTATTGAAGTGTAAATGGTATATAACTTGGAGTATTTAAGTTATATGACAATGTATATCCTATTATAAATAATGTAATAAAATTTAATGGTATAGCAATAAACATATTTAATGTTGCTATATATGCAATAATACCTAAAGCTGTATTAAACGCTATCAATTTAAATGTATTTTTTATAGGATTTACAGTTAAGTCTTTTGCTAAAAACATTAGCATAGCAGTTACAGTTGTAACTCCAATTAAGGTATTTTCATCTCCAAATATAGTTTTAAATATTATTACAAATAATACGATTGATAAAAATAATATAGTTTGTGATTTTATTTTTTCCTTACTCATTCTTCCACTTCCTTACAGTTGTAATCTAAGGCATAAAAAGAATTGTATCACAACTTAAATTTCACTTCACTAACGCCTTTTACCACCCTTTTTAATATGTGTATATAGTGAAAATTTTATTTATATCAAATATTTATTTTCAACCAAAAAGAACACGATCCTTTTATGTCCATCTCTAAAGAGACTTATCATTTCTAGATTCGTGTTCTTTCTTATCGCTAAATATAGTAATTAACTTCTAGCTTAATCTATATATTAAAAAGATTATTATTTTAATTTATGAACAAATAATCCACTTCTTAATTTAGGTTCGAACCATGTAGATTTCGGTGGCATTACTTCACCAATATCAGCAACCTTCATTATATCACTAACTTCAGTTGGATACATTGAAAATGCTATCTTCATATCAGAATGAACTCTTCTTTCAAGCTCACCAATTCCTCTAATTCCACCTATAAAATCTATTCTATCAGAAGTTCTCACATCTTCTATTCCTAAAATAGGTCTTAAAACATTTTCTTCTAATATAGATACATCCAAACTCTTAATAGGATCCTTTGGATCATATATTCCTTCTTTAGCTTCAAGTATATACCATTTATCTTCAACAAACATACCAAAAGTATGTTTTCTATATGGTTTAACTTGCTCATTATTGTCTGATCTTGAAATAATGAATTTTTCATTAAGCTTTTCAAGTAATCCATCAACAGTTAATCCATTTAAATCCTTAACAACTCTATTATAATCCATAACCATTAAATCATTATCTGGGAATGCAACTGCTAAGAAATAATTGAATTCTTCATCACCAGTATAATTAGGATTTTCTTCTCTTCTCTTTAATCCTACTTTAACTGCTGATGCTGATCTATGATGTCCATCTGCTATGTATAAGTAATCTACTTCCTTAAATAAATCAACAATTTCATTTATAATTATTTCATTATCAATAACCCATACAATATGGCTAATTCCATCTTCAGCTATAAAATTATAAATTGGTTTTCTTTTGCTTTCATTTTCAATCCATGCTTCTATTATTTCTGAAGCAATTTGATCTTCTTTGTATGTTAAAAATATAGGACCTGTATTTGCATCACAATAGTCAACGTGATTTATTCTATCTTGTTCTTTGTCTTCTCTAGTAAATTCATGTTTTTTAATAACATTATTTAAATAATCATCAATAGATGCACAAAATACTATTCCAGTTTGAGCTCTTCCATTCATTATTTGTCTATAAATATATAAACATGGCTCTTTATCTTGAATATATTCTCCATCTTCTATCATTTTATCTAGATTTTCTCTAGCTTTTTCATAAACCTTTTTATCATGTATATCAATTGAAGGATCTAGATCAATTTCTGCTCTATCAACATGTAAAAAGGAATGTGAATTTCCCTTAACCATTTCTCTAGCTTCTTCACTATTCATAACATCATATGGTAATGCTGCTATTTTAGATGCCAATTCTTTAACTGGTCTTATACCTTTAAAAGGTTTGACTACTGCCATTCAAAATTACCCCCTATTTTATAATTTCTAGTTTACAATTTAGAAATATTAATATACTTCTAAAATCAAATCGTTAAAATTCTTTTTCTATTAAACTAATTTTTATTAATTACAAACTACAATATATATTATACCTCAGAGATTATTCCCCTGAGGTACATATTTTTATTATAAATTAAAGAATTCTTTAATTATTGAAACTACTTCTTCTCCAATTCTTGTTTGAGCTTCATCTGTTGCAGCTCCAATATGTGGTGTAACACTAACTTTAGGATGATTTACTAATGTAGTATTCTTTGTTGGTTCATCTTCAAATACGTCAAGACCTGCACCAGCTATAACTCCATTATCAAGTGCTTCAAGCAATGCTGCTTCTTCAACAACTTTACCTCTTGCACAATCAATTAAATAAGCTGTATTCTTCATCATTTCTAATTCTTTCTTTCCAATTAATGATCCTGCATTTTTATCATATGGAACATGAAGTGAAATAAAATCTGAAGCTTTTAATAACTCTTCTAATGAAAGGAATTCATATTCTAAATTATCATTCTTACCAAATAAATCTGTATAAATAACCTTCATTCCTAATGCAGTAGCTTTCTTAGCTAAAGATTGTCCTATTCTTCCCATACCAACAATACCTAATGTTTTACCTGCAATCTCAGTTCCTTGGTATTTCTTTTTATTCCATTCACCATTTCTCATAGTTACATTAGCTATTGCAACATATCTTGCTAATGCAAACATATGAGCAAGTGCAAGTTCTGCAACTGAATCTGAGCTTGCTGCTGGAGTATTTTTTACTGTTACTCCAATATTTTCTCCTGCTGGAATGTCAATATTATCTATTCCAACACCAGCTCTAATAGCTAATTTTAAGTTTCCACCTTTTTCAGCTTCAAAAACATCTGCAGTAAGTTTTGTAGCTGATCTTATTACTATTGCATCAAAGTCTTTTAATTTTTCTCCTAATACATCTTGTTCAATATGTTCAGTAACAACTTCTGCTCCTAAACCTTTTAATGCTTCAATTGAAGCTTCTTCTAACCCATCGTTTGTTAGTACTCTAATCATTTTTGTTGACCCCCTAATTAATTATATACTCCTACTATTTTTAATAGTTATATATTTTTTTCTTTGTTTATTGCTGTGCTTGAAACGCATATTATAAAAATATCATTAATTGATATTTTTAATTAATTAATATTATATAGGAGCTTAGAGCGCAACTCTCCCTAAACTCCTATTAATTCCAATAAAAACCCTCTGAATTAAATATATAAAATAATTTTACTACCAATTTTTTATATGAGCACCAAAATATTTTAGACAATTTTTAATTCACATTAATCACTAAGTTATCCATTTAACTTATTTGTTATATTTTACTACTTACTTCAGTTTAATTCAATACTTTATTGCTTTAAATTATAATTTTTTCTGCTAACCTGTATATTTTTTTATACTTTTTCAATTTAATTTAATTAAAATAGAGGTATATTATTATTAATTTAATATCTATATCTCTATTTTTTACATATTAACTTATTACTTTGGAATTTTTTCTTAATATATCTCTTTATACTTTTTCTCTAGGTATTTCAAATAATATTTTGTTGATATTTCTTCCTTTGTGGTATTTTTGATCAATTCCTCAGGCTCATACATACATCCATATCTGTGGATATTTTCCTTTAACCAAGAATCTATAAAGCTTATATCTCCATTTTTCAAGTTTTTTATCGCATCCTTATTCTCTTTTAAGAGGCTATTTAAAAGTTGACCTCCATAAATATTCCCTAATGCATAGCTTGGAAAATATCCAAAAGATCCATCAGACCAATGTACGTCTTGAAGCACTCCCTCACTATCATTTGTAGGTTCCACTCCCAAATATTCAACATACTTTTCATTCCATACTCTTGGAAGATCCTTTACTTCAATTTCACCATTAATTAGCTGCTTTTCTATTTCATATCTTATTATAATATGAAGACTGTATGTAAGTTCATCTGCTTCAGTTCTTATTAAAGATGGCTTTACATAATTTACAGCTTCATAGAATTCATCTAATGTTACTTCTTCTAACTGTGGGAACTTATTTTTTACTAATGGTAAAATAGCACTTAAAAACTCCTTACTTCTGCCAATTATATTCTCATAAAAACGAGATTGAGATTCATGTATTCCCATGGAAACACCTGTACCTAAACCTGTTCCTACTAATTTATTATCTATATGCTGCTCATATAAACCATGTCCACCTTCATGAATAACACTAAATATGTTAGACATTAAATCTTCCTCATAATAATGTGTAGTTAATCTTACATCATTATTCCAAAAATTAGTTGTAAATGGATGCATAGACTCATCTAATCTTCCAGCTTCCATATCAAATTTTATTAATCTTAACAACTCTTTACTTAATTCTCTTTGCTTTTCTATTGAAAATTTATCTTTTAAAAAATCTCTATTTATCTTCTTATTACTATTTTCTATATATTTAAGTATTTCTATAATACCATCTCTTAATTCACTAAATATTTTATCTAATTTCTTAACAGTCATTCCTGGTTCATATATATTTAATAGTGCATCATATTTATTATCTTCGTATCCATAGTATTCTGCAAAATTTCTTGAAAACTCCACCATCTTCTGTAAGTACGGCTCATATATATAAAAATCATTTTTTTCTTTTGCCTCTTCCCAAGCTGCTTCTGATATTGGTGCAAGCATCATAAATTCCTTATATTCTTCTCTTGGAATATTTTTCACTTGCTCATAATTTTTCTTCATGTTTTTTATCATAGCCCTATCTATATCAGATAATTTCTCCATCAATGGATTAAAATAAGTTATAAACTCTTTTACCTTATAGCTTGTTCTTAATTTAAATATTTCTGTTGATAAATATCCTAAAACCTCTGATCTTTGCTCTAAAGCTTTTTTAGGCATAAATATCATGTTGTCATAAGAAACTAGATTATATGCATATTCTAATTTATCAATGTTTTTTATATATTCTTTTACTTCTTGTAATTTTTCCATGTTTAGATTGATCTCCTTTAATATCCAATAGTGATTAATTATATTAATACCTATATCTCTACTCTCTTTATTATATATTAATTTTTTATATATAAATAAGCCATCATAAGATGAATATACATTCATCTTATGATAGCTCATATAGTTCATTTTTAATTTTAATAATTATTTTTCCAAAGTTACTTTATCGAAGTATATAAATCCTAAGTTTGATACTCTAAGACCCTTAACATAGGATTGTACACCCATAGGTTGAGTGTAATAATATACTGGTGCAAGTGGCATATCTTCCATCAATACATCTTCTGCTTGATGTAATAAATCCATTCTCTTAACTGCATCTGATTCTACTTTTGCAGCTTCAACTAATTCATCATATTTAGGATTATTATAACCTGAATTATTTAATCCTGATGTTGATTCAAGAAGATCTATGAATGTCATTGGGTCATTGTAATCTCCAACCCATCCATCTCTAGCAACTTGATAATTTTTATCAACTCTTGTTTGTTGGAATACTTTCCATTCTTGAGATTGAATTTCTATATTTATACCTAAGTTAGTTTTCCACATATCTTGAACTGCTTGTGCTATTAATGAGTGGTCACCTTCTGGATTTATAAGCATTGTTAATGTTGGGAATCCTTGTCCATTTGGATATCCTGCTTCTTCTAATAACTTCTTAGCTTGTTCTACATCACCTTTAGCTGGGTAGTAGTCTTTATTCTTAAAGTCTTTTCCTTCAGCATCTGGAATTCCTGTTGGTACAAAACTAGTTGCTGGAATTTGTCCACCCTTAGTTACATTATTAACTATTGCTTCTCTATCAATAGCAAGGTTGAGAGCTTTTCTTACCTTTACATCACTTAAAGCTTTAGCAGCATCTGGGTTTACTTCTTTAGCTCTATCTGAAACATTTAATGAATAATAATATGTTCCTAATTGAGGATAAATTGTAATATCTCCATTTTCTTTACCTGCTGGAACTTCTGCTGCTGGTACTTGATATATCATATCAAATTGTCCTGCTTTATAATTTGCCCAAGCTGAAGTTGGCTCAGCAACAAATTTAATGTTTAATTTATCAAGAGTAACTTGATCTTTATTGTAATAAGTATCATTCTTTTCTAATACTGCACCGTCTTTGATCTTATATTCAGAAAGTTTGAATGGTCCGTTTGAAACATAAGTTTCAGCTTTTGCTGACCAATCTTTATTTTCTTCAGCAACTTTTTTATTTACTGGGAAATAGCATGGGAATGATACTAAATCTAAGAAATAAGCACATGGTGATGTTAATTTTACTTCTAACGTATTATCATCTATTGCCTTAACACCAACTTTTTCTTTATCTTCTTCTGTTCCTGATTCATTATATTCTGCCGCACCTACAAGATACATCATTTGATATGAATATTCAGCAGCTGTTGCTGGATCTAATACTCTTTTCCAAGCATATTCGAAATCACCAGCTGTTACAGGATCTCCATTTGTCCATTTAGCATCTTTTCTTAAATGGAATGTATATACTGTTTGGTCGTCAGATAAATCATAGCTTTCTGCTATTCCTGGTACTGGCTTAAAATCATCACCTGGTTTATATAATCCTTCAAATAAATTTTCTAATACAATACCACCATCTACTGCTTGGTTTAATGCTGGATCTAAAGTTTTTAAATCAGATCCTAAGTTAAATGTAAGTTCTTGAGCTCCAGTAGCTCCACCATTACCTGTTGCTCCACTTTCTGATGAAGATCCACATCCAGCTAATACTGAAATTCCAAGTGTTGCAGCTAATACTACTGCACACAATTTTTTTATTTTACTTGTTTTCATTATAGTGTCCCCCTCTTTATTTTATATAATAATTTGCTATGCAAAGAATTAACTAATCATATAAATGACATGCTACAAAATGTCCTGGTTTTACTTCTTTTAATTTTGGATCCACTTCACTACATATTGGCATTGCACAGTTGCATCTTCCATTAAATCTGCATCCAGGAGGCGGATCTATTGGAGATGGAATATCGCCTGTAAGTGTTATTCTTTTATTATTTTTAGCTATATCTGGATCTGGTATTGGTACTGCTGAAAGTAAAGCTTTTGTATATGGATGTAAGCATTCACTATATACTTCATCACTTAAACCTAATTCAACCATTCTACCTAGATACATAACCCCAATTTTTGTTGATATATGCTTAACCATTGAAAGGTCATGAGCTATAAATAAATATGTTAGTCCTAGTTCTTCTTGAAGTTCTTCAAGCATGTTTATAACCTGTGCTTGAATTGATACGTCAAGTGCAGAAATAGGTTCATCACAAACTATAAATGCTGGCTCTACTGCTAAAGCTCTTGCTATACCTATTCTTTGTCTTTGTCCACCTGAAAACTCATGTGGATATCTATTAATATGATCCCCAGCAAGTCCAACTTTTAACAAAAGACTTCTTATTCTTTCAGTTCTTGCTTCTCCTACAAATAACTTATGTACATCAATTGCTTCACCTATTATGTCTCCAACAGTCATTCTAGGATCTAATGATGCGTATGGATCTTGAAAGATCATTTGCATTTCTTTTCTTAAAGATACCATTTCTTTAGGTGAATATTCAGTAATATCCTTACCCTTAAAAATTATTTTACCTGATGTAGGTTCATATAACTTTAAAATAGTTCTTCCAGTTGTCGTCTTACCGCAACCAGATTCTCCAACTAAACCTAAAGTTTCTCCTTTTTTTAATGAAAAAGAGACTCTATCTACAGCCTTTACATAACTCTTTCCTTTAAATAAACCTTTATTTACCGGGAAATACTTACATAAATCTTTTACTTCTAAAATTACCTCTTTGTTATCTTCCACTATTTTATCCTCCTTATAGGCGATTCAACTTTTGGTGCATCCTCATGGCATAACCAACAAGCAGCACTATGATTTTCTCCTACTTCAAATTGTGGAGGCTGTTTATTTATGCAAATTTTCATTGCATAGTCGCATCTAGCCGCAAATGGACATCCAACTGGTGGTTTTAACAAATCTGGTGGTTGTCCTTCTATTGGTTTCAGCTTTTCTTTTGTGTTTTCTTTAGGATTAGGAACACTTCTTAAAAGTCCCCATGTGTATGGATGTTTTGGCCTATAGAATATATCTTCAGTTGTACCTGTTTCAACAACTATCCCACCATACATTACATTTATTCTACTACAAAGATCAGCAACAACTCCTAAATCATGAGTTATTAATATTATTGATGTATTAAGCTTTTCTTTTAAATCTTTCATAAGATCTAGTATTTGAGCTTGTATTGTAACATCAAGTGCAGTTGTTGGTTCATCTGCAATAATAAGCTTAGGCTCACAAATTAAGCTCATAGCTATCATAGCTCTTTGTCTCATTCCACCTGAAAATTCATGTGGATATTGGTTCATTCTTTTTTCTGGGCTAGGAATACCAACTAATTTAAGCATATTAATAGCTTGTTTTTTTGCTTCTTCTTTTTTCATTCCTCTATGCTTAAGTAATGGTTCCATCAATTGATCTCCTATTGTAAAAACAGGATTTAATGATGTCATAGGATCTTGGAATATCATTCCAATCTCATTACCTCTGATAGAATTCATTTCAGAATCCTTTACTTTTGAAATATCTTTTTCATTAAAATATATTTGACCATCTGTAATCTTTCCATTATCAGCTAAAAGTCTCATTATCGACATCATTGTTACACTTTTTCCACATCCTGATTCTCCAACGATACCTAATGCTTCACCTTTATCTAGATAAAAAGAAACTCCCCTTACAGCATGTACTTGTCCAACATTAGTTTTAAATTCAGTTTTTAAATTTTTTACTTCTAATAACTTTTCCATCTGAACTTCTACTCCTATCTCTTATTCTTAGGATCTAGTGCATCACTTAAACCATCACCAAAAAGATTAAATGCTAATATAATTAAACATATAACTACTGCTGGTGGTACCAATTGATAAGGATATGTATATATAGCTACCATGGCTTCATTAGCTAATGTTCCTAGCGATGCTGTTGGTGGAGTAAGTCCAAGTCCTATAAAGCTTAAAAATGCTTCTGTAAATACTGCTTCTGGAATTAATAATGTTAATGTAACCATTATTGATCCTATGCAGTTAGGAAGTAAATGCCTTATAAGAATTTTAAACTTTGATACTCCAAGTGATCTTGCTGCAAGAACAAATTCTTGTTGCTTTAATTGAAGTACATCACCTCTAACAATTCTTGCCATACCAATCCAATAAGATATGGATAGTGCTAATATTATTGTCCAAAGCCCACTTCCACTTTGACCTGGTTTATTGAGTATAGCCATAAATATAATTACATATATTGTTAGCGGAATTGAATATATAACATCAACTATTCTCATCATTATATTATCTACTGCGCCACCAAAGTAACCAGCAATTCCACCATATAATATACCAATAACTAAATTAATAAATGCTGCAACTACAGCTATTATTAATGAATATCTAGCTCCATAAAATACTCTTACAAAAATGTCTCTTCCAAGTGAATCTGTTCCAAACCAGTGATCAGCTGAAGGCTTAGTATTTACTAATGCTAAATTTGTAGTATCATATGTATTTTTTGATAATATAGGAACAAAAATCGCTGATAAAATTATTAATACAATAACTACTAAGGACGCTATTGCCATCTTATCTCTTATTAATCTTTGCCATGCATCCTTCCAGTAACCAACACTTGGTCTAACTACTGCCTCAATTTTTTTTTCTTCATTTGTCAGAGGCGTAAATTCACTTTTATTTATAATTAATTCTTCCACTTTACGTTCCTCCTAATTATCTAACTTTATTCTTGGATCAATTATTAAATATAACATATCAACTACAAACCCTAAAACTACTAATAAAGTACAATAGAATGCAGTAACTCCAAGTAACATAGAATAATCTCTATTTGTAACTGATTGTACAAATTCATTACCTAATCCAGGTATAGCGAAGATTTTCTCCACAATAAAACTACCTGTTAATATGCTTGCTATTAATGGTCCTATATATGTAACTATAGGAATTAGCGAATTTTTTAAAGCATGCTTAAAAATAATCTTTCCCTTACTTAATCCTTTTGCTCTAGCAGTTCTTATATAATCAGATTTCAATACATCTAGTAATTTATTTCTTGTAAGTCTTGTAATGAAAGCTGTCGAAGAAGCTGATAATGCAATTACTGGCATTATGTAATTCTTCCAACTGCTAAATCCTGTAGGTGGTAATAATCTCCACTCAACTCCTAAGAAGTAAATAAGTACTGCACTGATAACAAAACTAGGTATTGTTATTCCAAGAGTAACTATGAATACTATTAAAGAATCTGCCCACTTACCTTTTTTTAAAGCAGCAACTATTCCTAAACAAACTCCAGCAATTACTGATGATGCCACACTCACTATACCAATTTTTCCTGAAGCTGGGAAAGATGTTTTTATTGTTTCTGTTACATTTCTTCCAGGGAAAACCATAGATTCACCGAAATCTCCATGAACTACATTTTTCATATACATAAAGTATTGTTCGCTCAATGGCTTGTCTATCCCGTATTTAGCCTCCATATTAGCTTTAGCTTGAGCTGTTAATTTTTCACTATCAAATGGACCACCTGGCATAAGTCTCATCAAGAAAAATGTCAGTGTAATTACAACCCATATTGTTAACAGACTTGAAACTAGTCTTTTTCCAATATATTTTACCAATTTGTTCCTCTCCTTTTTATGTTAAATTGCTGAAATATTTATTAATAACTAGCTTGTACACAATTAACATATGTAATTTTTAATATAAATTCTAATTAATTATGTGCAAGTTAAGTTAAATAATTTTCTTATATAATTAAAAAGCAATAAATAAGATACCGCTTCCATATTATTAAACAAATTTAGTTCATTTATATAATTATTAAAAGTTAAAATCAATAGTACAAAGGAGTTATTAAACATGTTTTATTTTATAGTTTAATAACCCCATCGTTATTTCAATTAAATAAATGTGTGTTTTTTTAATATTTTAATATAATATTAAAATATTTTTTATCACTAACATTTTTATGATACTATTCTAATATTTTTTTGTCAATATTGATTAGTCCCTATTATATTTATGCATTCTTAATTTCATATCATTTTTCTCTAAAATAGTAATTTTACAAATTATGTTTTTCAAAAACAGCTCTATAACTATTATTTTATGATGATATATATATAATATATATTGAATAATAATTTTCTATATATTTTTTTAATTTTATTTCATTTTGAATAAATATTCAAAATGATTAATTTTTTTTAGAAAATATACATGTTTTAAACATTTTTTTCTTTCACTTTTATATCTTATATGTTAAATTTTAAAATTTAACATATAAGATTATATTTTAGTTAAAATATAACATTATTGCTCTTCTTACTACTTTTATATTTTTTGTATAACTGGTCTATACATAAAAAAAGAGAATCAATACTCTCTTTTAGAATCTTGATTCTCATAATTAATTTAGTACATAAATGTTTTAATTATCAAAATATAAAACTGACTCTGTTTCTCTACAATATTTTACACACATACATTGTGCTAAATTTCTTGGACATCTATAGCATAAACAAAGCAGATCTTTACCATCACATTTATTATTCTTTAATTCTAAACAATCTTTGCAATTTACTCCATTACCTGCTGGCATATTACTTACTACTTAACCTAATTATATTAAGTAATCCTCCTCTCTTATATTATCTTTTAATCCATTCTAACTATTATAGTTTTAATTCCTTTAAAAGTCTATTATGCTTGTCTATTATTTTAAAAATTGGGTTCATCTGTATATATATATCCATATATATAATCAGTAGAGTAAATTTCTCTATATTTAAATATTGATCCATGCCAAGCTGATTCTGATATGTAAATTTTATTATCTTCTATTTTTTCTACTACAGCTACATGTCCACAGCCTCCTGAATTTGGTAGAGTAGATTTCCACACTGCAATTGCTCCTACTTTAGGTTCTGCTCCATATTTAAATTTTCCTGATTTTTTATTTGCTTCCCACCACTCATATGCATTTCCAGTCATTCTCGCATCTGTTGGTGCTTCTCCTGTTATTTCAAAAGTTCTTCCCCATGCATACCAAGTACAATTTCCATTTATCTTCTTGTCCCCACTATAAAATGGCGGCGAAAGTTTTGCTTTATAGAATATATTTAAATCAGAATAATAGTGTTCATTATCTTTTTCTGGTTCTTCCATTCTTATTATGTCCTTTGATAATGAATCATCTTCTAGTTCTAAATCTTCATACGAAAAATCGTTTGATTCGTCATTATCATTTTCTTTATCATTATCCTTATTTTCTTCCTTATTATCTTGCTCATCAACTATTGTTATATCTTGATTAATATTCTCAAAGATATTTTTATCTGTAACTGAAATAAGATTTTGTGTAGGTTCCTTTAATCCGTCTGTTGATATTTCAGGTGAAGTATCCATCATCTCTTCACTAGAAACCAAACTTCCTCCATCATTAAATGTATATTTTTTGCCATCAATCTCAATAGTTCCAACTTGCATTACTCCACTATCATCTAAATAATATTTTTTATCATTCTGAGTAAGCCATCCAGTTTGCATAACTCCACTAGTATTAAAATAATACCACTTTTTACTATAACAAACCCATCCTGTAAACATATGACCATCATCCGCCAAACAATACCAGCTATTATTGTCTTTAAGCCATCCTGTTTTCATGTCTCCATTATTATTAAAATAATACCACTTTCCATTTATGTTCTTCCATCCAATTGATTTGTTGTTATTTTCAATCCAATTCCATGTTCCCGTGGAATTTTTCACCCAACTAGCTTGTACAGGAGCACAAATCGTACAAGTTAGTGTTATCATTATAATCATCTTTTCTAATAAATGCTTTTTCACTAGTTATAACTCCTCTTTATCCAATTTAATCTTCCTTTTTTATATTAAACTAAAACTATAAATTTAACAAACATAATAATTACATAATAAAAAAATGCTTAACTATTTAATATAAAACTATAAATAGCTAAACATTTATAACATCATTTTTTACATGAAAAAGACTATTATTGCAATTGCTATGATCCCTGGTATTCCTAAAAATCCAGCAATTAAAGATGTTATCGGATTAATTGGTAGCGAGAAGTTAAAATTTAATCCTATAATATTAAGATTAGAACCTATTATATTAACTATATATAATAATATTAAACCTATTATTCCATTTAATATTATCTTTAGTGGCCATTTTAATAATTTAATTACTATAAATAATAGTATTATCCCTACTAAACCATATATAAAATACTGTTCATTCACGCTTTAACTTCCCCCTTTTTCATTTCTAGTACTCAGATATAAATAAATTATTTTCAATAATATATCTTTTACTTACGCTAATTCCATTCTTTTTTGCTATAGATAATAAATATCCATATCTTTTTTTTGCAATATCTTCTGAATATATAGCAATGTCTATAAGTGCAGTGTCTTCAACATTGTTGAACATGTTTCGAGCCATATCAATCTCCATTTTAGCAATCTTCATGTCTTTCAATAGTTTTTCACTATTAAACATATAATCCTTGTCCAAAAGATATTCTTTATTTAAGAAATTATTATGAATACATTTTCTATTCATGCATATCCCTCCTAAATCTCCTTCTATTTATATTTCTATCCATTTATTAGGAGGAATATACTTGATTTTTTATTTTTGTTGTAACACTTTACTTATATTGGGATATATTATTTCTATAAGAAGCTTTTCACTCATGTCAAACAAAAACTTCTAACTCCCATCTATGTAACACCTTTTTTTCATATGGATCCTTATTTATAAGGGTCCATTAGATTTCTTTTCTGCCTTCTAAAGCTTTAGATAAAGTTACTTCATCTGCATAATCTAAATCTCCACCTACCGGTATTCCAGCAGCAATTCTAGTCACCTTTATATCTAGTGGTTTAAGAACCTTTGCTATGTACATAGCTGTAGCTTCGCCCTCAATATTAGGATTAGTAGCTAAAATCACCTCTTTAATATCTTCATTCATTCTAGCCACAAGTTCTCTAATTTTTATATCTTGAGGTCCTCTACCTTGCATTGGTGATATATTCCCATGTAAAACATGATATACTCCATTAAACTCTTTTACTTTCTCCATTGTCATAATATCCTTTGGCTGTTCAACAACACATATAACACCTTTATCTCTATTTGGATTTGAGCATAAAGAACATGGATCACTATCTGTAAAATTTCCGCATACAGAACAATATTTAATCGTTCCTCTTGCTTGCACTAATGCATTGGCAAATTCTCTCACTTCATCATCTGGTAAATTTAAAATATGTAATGTCAGTCTTTGTGCTGATTTTTTCCCTATACTTGGTAACTTTGCAAACTCTTCTATTAATTTTTCTATGGCCACAGGATAAAATTCCATCATAGTTAATTAGCTCCCTTCAAAAATACACTTAACCATCTCGGTTATATTATATAAATAACAAATCGCTTGTTAAAAAACTATTAATTTTCTATTTTTCAACATATAACACAAAATATTAATTGAAAAAAGCATACAGTATTAAGCGATCCTTATCTACTGTATGCTATCAATAAAATTCCATCTAAATTAGAATAAGCCGCCCATTCCGCCTGTTAGCTTACCCATTTTACTAGCTGTTTCTTCTTCAGCTTTTCTTAAAACTTCATTTACTGCGCTTAGTATTAAATCTTCAATCATTTCAACATCATCTGGATCTACTACTTCTGGCTTTATATTTATAGAAAGTATTTCTTTCTTTCCATTAGCTTTTACTACAACAGCACCACCACCAACAGAAGATTCAAATTCTTTTGTATCCATCTCTTTTTGCATATCTTCCATTTGTTTTTGAAGCTTTTGAGCTTGCTTCATTAAATTATTCATATTTCCGCCGCCAAAGCCACCTGGAAATCCACCTTTTGCCATAAAAAAATCCTCCTTAAATATCTTAAATCTCATTTTTTTATTATAAATCATCTTCCATTAATACACAAGTTCATAAAATAATATATACTAATTATAAAGGTTTATTCATCATATACCTCAAAAGGAATTTCGCCTTCTAATTTTTGCTTAAGTAATAATTCCTTGTTTTCTTCTATATTATCGTCTTCTTTTATTATATATTTTACAGCTACTTTTTCATGTAGCGCTTCTGAAAATACCTCATTTACAATCTTTCTGTAATCTTCTTTTTCAAGTCTTGCCTTATTAAATGCATATGTTGCATCATATTCAAGTGTCACTATCCCATCTTTTAAACTATATGGTTTAGCTGTAACTATAGATGCATACACTATCATTGCTCTTCTATTTTTAAATTTTTCTAATATTTCAGTCCATACTCTTCCTACATCATCAATAGTTAATGATGAATTTGTATTAATCTCTTCCACTACATTTTCTTGCTTTTTCTCTATAGGCTTATTTATAGCATTTTTGCTTTTAGGCGTCTTTGATATTTTTTCCGTTTCTGAACTATTTCCGCCTCCAGAATTGTTCTCTAAAATCTGAATCTTCCCATTTTTTATATTTTCCTCTAGCTTATTTATACGAGTTAAAATTACTTCGCTAGAAGTATCATATTCAATTTTGCACATCTTTATTATTGAAAGTTCTAAATATAATCTACTTTGCTTACTCATTTTTGAATTATTTTCAGCATCCTGAAGTATTCTAATGATTCTCATTATTTCTTCAACTCTTATTTTTCTTCCTTGTTCTTTAATTAGAGTTATATTTTCAATGGACATATCTAGTACTTCTTCAGGATTTTTTGTAACCTTAACCATTAAAAGATTTCTAAAATGATTAATAAAATCCTTGATGAATAATTGAATATCCTTACCAGCATAAACCATCTTATCTACTATCAATATAGCTTTTTCTATATTTCTATCCAAAATTGAATTAGTTATATCAAATAAATATTCATTTGTAACAAGACCTAATATACTTATTAAATCTTCATATTTGATTTCATTTTCACCCATTGCAATTGCCTGGTCTAGTATACTTAGAGCATCTCTCATAGCTCCATCACAAACTCTAGATATTAATTCTAAACTCTTTTGCTCACATTCAATATTCTGAGAATCAGTTATTTTTCTTAATCTTGCACATATTTCTTTTTGATTAATTCTCTTAAAATCAAATCTTTGGCATCTAGATAAAATTGTTATAGGCAATTTTTGAGGATCTGTAGTCGCCAATATAAAAATAACATTTTTAGGTGGTTCCTCTAAGGTTTTCAAAAATGCATTAACTGCTCCAACAGATAGCATGTGCACTTCATCCATTATATAAACCTTAAATTTAGCTTCTTGTGGTGGATATTTTGTATCATCAATAATATCCCTTATTTTATCGATACCATTATTTGAAGCTGCATCAAGCTCTGTTACATCTATAGCTAAACCACTATTTATTTTTTTACACATTTCACACTCATTACAAGGCTCTCCATTTCTTAAATTAAGACAATTTAAAGCCTTCGCCATTACTTTTGCAGTAGAAGTCTTTCCTGTTCCTCTAGTACCACAAAAAAGATATGCATGTGCAATTCTATCGTTTATAATTTCGTTTTTTAATGTTGTTGTAATATGTTCCTGCCCAACAACATCTTCAAAATTTTTAGGTCTCCATTCTCTGTATAACGCTGTGTAACCCAAAAGGTTCTCACCTCTCTATTTCTTAAATATATCATTATTATACACTAATGTAATAATAATTAGTATAAATGAAAAAAATATTTATATTCTTCTCTAAATTAAGTTTTTCACTTCATTTTTTTAAATATATGTTAAAATAATAAAAGAATCTATAGAATTATAGTTAATAATTCTATGTATATATTAAGGAGGAAAAATAATGAGCTTATATGATGATAAATATTTAGCTATTGCTAAAGATATATTAGATAATGGATACTTTGATAATAATAGAACTGGTATGCCAACCTACAAGCTTCCACATCAAATTATGCAATTTAATTTAGAAAAAGAATTTCCGATACTAACAACTAAATTTGTTGCTTTCAAAACTGCTGTTAAAGAACTTTTATGGATTTTTAAAGACCAATCAAACGATGTGAAAGTTCTTCAAAATCAAAATGTACATATTTGGGATGAATGGATGATGGAAGATGGTACTATAGGTACGTCATATGGTTGGGTAGTCAAGGAATTTGATCAAATAGATAAATTAATAGATTCGCTTAAAAATAATCCTCAAGATAGAAGGATGATGCTTAACTTATGGCAGATTCCATATTTAGATACTGGTGCATTATATCCTTGTTGCTTCTGTACTATGTGGGATGTAACTGATGGAAGACTTAACTGCATGCTTGTTCAAAGAAGTGGAGATTTGCCACTTGGAGTTCCATTCAACACAAGTCAATATGCTGTATTAGTACATTTATTAGCACAAGTTACTGGGCTTAAACCCGGTTTATTTACACATGTAATAAATAATGCACATATATATGAAAATCAGGTTGAAGGAATGAAACTTCAATTAGAAAGAATAAATGATTCATATGATGCTCCAAAACTTTGGATTAATCCTGAAATTAAAAACTTCTATGATTTCACACCTGACGATATAAAACTTATTGATTATAAACATCATGAATCAATAAAAATGCCTGTGTCAGTTTAGATATTTGCCTATTTCAAATCAATTAAAGGAGTGATATAAATGTTATCATTAATAGTTGCTATTGCAAATGATAATGTCATCGGAAAAAATAATAAACTTATTTGGCATATTTCAAATGACTTAAAAAGATTTAAAGAAATTACTTCTGGTAAAAAAATGATTATGGGAAGAAAAACCTTTGAATCACTTCCTGGAATATTACCTAATAGAGAACACATAATTTTAACTAGAGATAAAAATTATACTGTAGATTCAAATCAAGTAACAATAGAATATAATTTTGATTCATTATTAGAAAAATATAAGAATTCAGAAGACGAAGTATTTATAATTGGTGGTGCAGAAATATATAAACAATTCTTACCACACTGCAAAAAATTATATCTTACTAAGATTAATAATTCTTTTGATGGAGATACCTATTTTCCAAAAATTGATTACGATAATTTAAATATCGAATACGAATCTGAAGATTTTAAAGATGAAAAAAATGGGTTTACTTATAAATTTGTAAATCTTATTAGAAAATAATATTTTAAGAATACACACCAATAAAAGGAGTAGCTATGCTACAATTCGGAACTTAAAAATAATAATATTCAAATAGAGATAAAATGCCAAGAATACAAGAATACAAGAATACAAGAATACAAGAATACAAGAATACAAGAATACAAGAATACAAGAATACAAGACATTTTAAATGGCTTCATCATCTTTGTAAATATAATAAATTAATTTTAAATAAGAAAATGAGGGATTTCATAATGAAACTCCCTCACTTTCTTGTCCTATTGTCTGTCCTATATCGTTAATCCTATTGAAGAATAACCTAATTTAAATCAAATTTTCAAAACAAAATTGAACCATGCACCTCGCTTCGTTAAAAGCCTTTCATACGTTACTTCTACAGTTAGCTCAGACCAGATTAATCCACGGCACACGGAAGGGACCACTTATCGCTGCTTCCTTCCAGACCTGACGAGGTTCATGGGCTTCCATTGCGTGGGACCCAGTCCTCAACACCACTTATAAAAGTCAGACTATAAAAGACTAATATCTAAGCGAGGATTTCAACCTTGCTATAGCGGATTGCAAGTTACAGGGCACCGCTAACTCCCCATCTAGCATGGCAATGGTGGTATGCTGAGGACTTGCACCTCATTACTTTTAATATTCAAAAGTAATGTCCCTTATGGACACCAAACCATATTAAATCATTGCTACGCGCAATATCATTATTAGATACTTACTCATAATAACATATAAGAATTTTAAATTCAAGGATATTGTAAAAATACTTAAATTTAAAATTCTATTTTTTAAATTTTTATTACTTTTTATAATAAAAAATCATTGTTTTCACTTTTATACAACTTAATTATTTATAATCTTATCCAAAAATTCCTTACATCTATCACTTGTAGGTGCAGTAAATATCTCTTTTGGATCTCCTTCTTCTAATATGTATCCTTGGTCCATAAATATAACCCTATCTGCTACTTCCCTTGCGAATCCCATTTCATGTGTAACAATTACCATCGTCATTCCATCTTCCGCCAAATCCTTCATAACTTTAAGAACTTCTCCGACCATTTCAGGATCCAATGCAGATGTTGGTTCATCAAATAACATTATCTTAGGATTCATTTCTAAAGCTCTTGCTATTGCAACTCTTTGTTTTTGTCCTCCTGATAATGTATCAGGATAAACATCTTTTTTATCCTTTAGTCCAACTTTATCTAATAATTCTATAGCTTTTTCTATTGCTTCATCTTTTTTCATCTTTTTTAATTGAACAGGTGCAAGAATCATATTTTCTAAAACAGTTAAATGAGGAAATAAATTAAAGTGTTGAAATACCATTCCAATATTTTCTCTTAATCTATCTATATTTTTATTATTAACTAGTTCCTCGCCTAATATTGTTATATTTCCACCTTGAATTTCTTCTAATCTATTTAAGCATCTTAAAAATGTACTTTTTCCTGATCCAGAAGGTCCTATTATACAAACAACTTCCCCTTCTTCAACTTCTACTGATATATCCTTAAGTACTTCTAATTTACCATATTGTTTCTTTATGTTAGTTGCTTTTATGACCACGGTGTAATCTCCTTTCAATATACATTGATAATAAACTTAAAACTGTAATTAAAATAAAATACATCATTGCTACTATTGCATATGTTGGAAGTGCCTTAAAGTTTCTTGCAACAATAATTTGTCCACTTGCTGTAAGTTCACGTATACTTATAACAGATAAAATAGAAGTATCTTTTATTGTCACTATGAATTGGTTTATTATTGAAGGAATCATAACCTTAACAGCTTGCGGTAATATAACTTTTCTCATAGTTGTCAAATAACTAAGTCCTAAACTTCTTGAAGCTTCCATTTGCCCGCTATCTACGGCTTGAATACCTCCTCTAAAAATTTCTGACATATAAGCACCCGCATTTAATGTAAGTGCTATAATAGCACAAACCATAGGGTCTGAACGTTGAGCTACTAATGGTGCTATACCAAAATAGATAAATAATGCTTGAACCATTAAAGGAGTTCCTCTAATTATATATAGATATATAATGGAAATCCCTTTTAATACTTTTAACTTACTTATACTAAATACGCCTAAAATTACACCTAAAATAACCGCTAGAAATAATGATATTACCGAAATTTTTATTGTAACTAAAATACCAGTAGTTAAACTAGGCAAACTACTTATTAATATTTCCCAAAGCTGCATTCTGTCCTCTCCTCACCAAAATATTATAAAGCAATGAAATATGAAAATATTCTCATATCTCATTACTATACTTTTGTAAAAATAAATTATTGACCTATATATTGTCCGATAATTTTATCATATTCACCATTTTCTTTTAACTTCTTAAGGCCATCATTGAATTTTTGTAATAATTCTGCATTTTCTCCCTTATTTACAGCAAATCCATAATTAGCAGTTGTTAATTTTTCACCAGCAATTTTTAATTTAGAATTTCCATCAACTTTAATTTTATAACCTATAACAGGATAATCTTCAATTAAGAAATCAGAGTTTCCATTTTCAACATCTAAAAACATTGTTGGAGAATCATCGAAATAATTTAATTGTAAATTATATTTTTCTTGATTATCTTCTGCAAATTGAGAACCTGCTGTTCCTTTTTTAATTGCTGCTGATTTATCTTGTAAATCTGCTTGTCCATTAATTTCTGTATTGTTAGCATTAACTACAAGTGATAATCCTGATTCAAAATATGAATCTGAAAAATCTAAAGATTGTTTTCTTTCATCTGTAATACTCATTCCAGCAATAGCCCCATCTAATTGATTAGCTGTAAGACCTGGAATAATTGCACTAAAGTCCATTGGCTTTAATTCATATTCAAATCCTTCTTGTTTAGCAATTGCTTCTAATAATTCTACATCAATTCCTTTATACTTCCCATCTTCTTCAAATGAGAACGGTGCATATTTAGCATCACATGCAATTATGTATTTTTTGTCTCCTCCATTTGAATTATTAGCTGCATCACTGTCAGCTGAACCACATCCTGTGAATAGCCCTAATGATAAAATTGATACCATTAATGTACTTATTATTCTTTTCTTCATTATTTAAAATTCCCCCTTATATTTTATTAATTTATTATCAAAATACAAATAAAATTATATTTATTCATATCATTATATCAAATTTTTTAATATATGTATAACTATTCATTATCTAAATTTATTTTATTCCATATATTCATATAGAGTTTCGGCTCATCATGAGACTTTTCATCTATACATTTCTAATCCAAATTTTCCATATACTATTTTACCCAGATGCGAATCATTATAAATAATAAATGCATCTTTATTTAAGGAATGCATGTAAAATGCTCTTGTCCCTCTTATTATTTTCCCATGCTGAAATCCAACTTATATATCAGAAAAAATAAATAAAAAAAGCAAAAGAACACCTATATAAATAAATGCTCCTTTGCTTTTATCTAGTAAAATTCTACCCAAAATTTCACTAGATGTCAAATATTTCTTAATAGTAATCATTTTATATGGCGGAGAGAAGGGGATTTGAACCCCTGATAGAGTTGCCCCTATACACGCTTTCCAGGCGTGCTCCTTCGAC
>SVCF01000028.1:0-27369 GCA_015058475.1 Clostridium butyricum
TGAGCCAGGATCAAACTCTCAATAAAAAGTTTAATCTTTGCTCTTACTCTTATAAAAGAATTGCTGGTTTACTAAATCACTTGTTTATTGAATTTTATCACTTCGTCAGCTACAATATTTATTCATTCACGTACAAAGTACTATTCATTTCATAAATATTTTGCTTCCTTGTGCTAAACTCCACTAAACTTCGTGTTGTTTATTATATTCTGTTCAATTTTCAAAGACCATTTTCTTTTCTACAACTTTCGTCGTTTTTCTCTATCGCCTCAAGCGACTTCCTTAGTTTATCACCGCTTTTCACATCTGTCAACAACTTTTTTGATTTTTTTACTACTACATTAGACACATTTATCTAAGTTAAGTTTTAATCATCATTTGTTGTTACATCAGTTCCTGACGACGTGTTTTATCATAACATCCTCCCCCTATATTTATTTGTAGCTTAAATCTAGTTTGCATGCTATTATAATTCTTATTCTATTATATTCTCCTATTTTCTACATTTTGCTACTATTGATACACTAGGATGAGTATTTAATACATTTTTCATTATTTATTTAACTTTAGAGCCATTTAACTCATATATAACACTTATTTCTACTATTTATATTTCTTCATAGATAATTAAAACAAGTTAATTAAATCAACTTTTCTAGTTAATTAATTGTATATTCTAATAAATTATATATATCTAAATATAATAACTAATACTATAATTCAATGTTCCAGATGGACTTTGTTAATTAGAATTTATTATTAGCCATAAAAAAATCGTAAGACAATTTATACAATATAATATATAAACTATTTTACGTTTCTAAATCACATAATTAAATCTTAAATTTTTATATAACCTTTTGTTAGCTAATTAACTTATATATTTAAATACTAAATATCCGTAATATTTAGCTGCTAAATATTATAGCTATAATTCTTAAACAATTATTTTTCAGTTTGAAAAAATATTCTTACATTATAATGTAGTTAAATTTTTATCTTAATGCTACATTAATTATTTAAAATACAATGTCCTAAATACGCATTTACTTTAATTATTTAAAATGCAATGTACTTAAATATATATTTCCTTTAATATATCAATATTTTCCAGATAATTTTATGCATATATATCAAAATATATTACTATATTCTAAAATTATTATTTTTTTCATATAATATTAAATATTATTCTTGTAGTTAATATCACATTATGATATTATATCAATAAAATGATTGCTATTTTCATGGTAATTCAATAATAATACATTTATTTGATTAATATATTATTATTTATAATATCTAATTTTTAGAGGGGGACTATATTATGAAGAAAAAATTACTTTCAGGGATTCTAGCCTCTGCAATGTCTGTCATGCTTTTAGCTGGATGCGGTGGTACAAGCAATGCGGACGGTGGATCTAACTCGGCAGATGGAGGAGATGTTATCAAAATAGGTGCTATAGGTCCATTATCTGGCTCTGCATCTACATATGGTATTTCTGTACAAGAAGGTGCTCAATTATTAGAAAAGGAAATCAATGATGCTGGCGGTATTAATGGTAAGCAAATTAAATTCTATTTTGAAGATGACCAAGCTACTCCTGATGCTGCAATGCAAGCTTTCAATAAGTTAGTTGATGATGAGGGTGTATGTGCTATCTTAGGTGGAGTTACTTCTGGGGCTACTCTTGCAATTGCACCTAATGCAACTGAAAGACAAATACCAATGATTACTCCAACAGGTACAGAACCTACAATAACAAATGTTGGTGGAGACTTCATGTTTAGAGGATGTTTCGTTGATTCATTCCAAGGTGAAATTCTTGCTAAATATGCTACTGAAGATTTAGGATCTAAAACAGCTGCTGTATTATATAATGCTGGTTCAGATTATTCAAAAGGAATAGCTGATAGTTTTAAAGTAAAATTTGAAGCTGCTGGTGGACAAGTTGGGGAATTCTTAACTTACAATGATAAAGACACTGACTTTAACGCTCAATTAACTAAAATCAAGAGCTTAAATCCGGATATTCTAATTTTACCAGATTACTATAGTGTTGTTGGTCTTATAACTAAACAAGCTAGAGATATGGGTATTACATCTCAATTCCTAGGTGGAGATGGTTGGGAATCTGAAAAATTATTTGAAATTGGACAAGACTCAGTAAATGGCGCAATGTATGTAAATCACTATTATTCTGGTGATGAAGATGAAGCTGTTAAGACATTCGTTGAATCTTACAAAGCTGCTTACAATAAAGAACCAGATGCTTTTGCTGCTCTATCTTATGACACAGCTAAAATTTTAGTTAAAGCTATAGAAAAAGCTAATAGTACAGATGGTACTGCAATAAGAGATGCTTTAAAAGGCATGGAAATACAAAGTGTAACTGGTAATATTAAATTTAATGAAGAAAGAAGTGCTATAAAGAGTGCTGCAATCATTAAAGTTAATGGAAATCAAAAAGAATTAGTAACTAAAGTAGAAGCTTAATAAAGCAAATTAGGAGGAATTCACTATGGAATTTATACAACAAGTTATTAATGGATTGGCTTTAGGTAGTGTTTATGCTCTCCTAGCATTAGGTTATACAATGGTTTATGGAATCATACAACTTATTAACTTCGCTCATGGCGAAATATATATGATAGGAGCCTTTGCAGGCTTCTATTCTGCTACTACGCTGAAATTACCACTATTACCCACATTATTAATAGCAATGGCAGCATCAGCATTAGCAGGAATCATAATAGAAAAAATTGCTTATAAGCCTTTAAGAAATTCACCAAGAATTACTTTACTTATTACAGCAATTGGTGTTTCTCTACTATTACAAAATGGTATGAGAATTTTAGTTGGATCTGATCCTAAACCGTTCCCTGATTTAATCAATGCTGGAGCAATTAACATTGGTTCTATTCAAATACAATGGAAAACTATCTTGATGTTTGTAGTGTCTGCACTACTTGTTATAGTTCTTCAATTTATTGTATACAAGACAAAAATGGGTAAGGCTATGAGAGCTGCATCTCAAGATATGGAAGCTGCTTCTCTTATGGGGATTAATGTTAACAATACTATTTCATTTACATTTGCTCTTGGTTCAGCATTAGCTGGTATAGCAGGTGTATTAGTTGCAATATCATATCCTAGTATTACACCTTATATAGGGGTTATGCCTGGACTAAAATCTTTTGTTGCTGCAGTACTTGGTGGTATTGGAAGTATACCAGGAGCACTTATTGGAGGAATTTTAATAGGAGTGTTAGAAACACTTTCTAAAGCATACATATCAACTAGCTTCTCTGATGCTATAGTGTTTGGTATCTTAATTTTAATACTTTTAGTTAAGCCTTCTGGTCTTTTAGGTAAAAAGGCTAATGTGAAAGTGTAGGTGGGCACATATGAAGAATAGAATAAATAAAAATTCAATACTAGCTTTAATTGGAATAGTAATAATCTATGTAATTCTTTTTACATTAATAAAAACTAAAGTTATAAATTCTTATTATAGTGGAATAATAAATTTAGCTTTAATTAATATAATGCTTGCAGTTTCTTTAAATTTAATAGTTGGATTTACTGGGCAATTATGTCTAGGTCATGCTGGATTTATGTCCATAGGAGCATATTTGTCTGCTGTATTAACTCAAAAAGCAGACATGCCATTTTTTGTATCAATAATAATTGCTGCAATTGTTGCATGTATCATAGCTGCTTTAATTGGATATCCTACTTTAAAATTAACAGGAGACTATTTTGCAATAACAACTTTAGCATTTTGTGAAATTATAAGAATTGTAATAATGAATATAGATCTTGTTGGTGGAGCTCGTGGTTTTACTGGAATTCCTAAAAAGACTAATTTTACAATAGCATTTATATTTGCAGTTGTTACAATAGTTATTATTTATAACATTATACATTCTTCTCAGGGTAGAGCAATGCTTTCTGTTCGTGAAAATGAGATAGCAGCTGAATCTATGGGAATAAATGCTTTCAAATATAAAATGATGGCCTTTGTTATTGGAGCTTTCTTTGCTGGACTTGCTGGTGGACTTTATTCTCATTACATGGGATATATTCAACCAACTTCCTTTGACTTTAATAAATCAATTGATTATTTAACTTTTGTAGTTTTTGGTGGTATGGGTTCACTTTCTGGCTCAATTATAGCTACTATAATTTTGACTTTCTTACCAGAATTATTAAGAAGCTTCCAAGAATTCAGAATGATATTATATCCATTAGCTTTAATAATCCTTATGATATTCAGACCTCAAGGGTTATTCGGTGATAAGGAACTTTCTCTTAAAGTATTTAAATTAGATAAATTTAAGAAAAACAATAATGTAGAAAATAGTAAGGAGGTTTAAACAATGTTAAATGTTGATAACTTATCAATTGAATTTGGTGGATTAAAGGCTGTTTCTGATCTTAACCTTACTATAGATGAAAAACAAATAGTTGGACTTATAGGGCCAAATGGAGCTGGTAAAACTACTGTTTTTAATATGTTAACTGGTGTTTATACTCCAACTTCTGGATCAATAAGCTATCTTGGAGAAAAAATCAATGGGCTTAAGCCTTACAATATAACTAAAAAGAAAATAGCTAGAACATTCCAAAATATAAGACTTTTTTCTAGTCTTAGTGTCCTTGATAATGTAAAAGTTAGTTTTAATTATAGAGTTAATTATTCTCTTTTTGATTCAATATTTAGAACTCCTAAATTTAAAAAAGTAGAAGATGAAATAACTAAAAAAAGCATTGAACTTCTTAAGGTATTTTCTCTTGATGGCAAAAAAGATGAACTTGCAAGCAATCTTCCATATGGAGAGCAAAGAAAGCTTGAAATTGTAAGAGCCCTTGCTGCAAAACCATCATTATTGTTATTAGATGAACCTGCTGCTGGAATGAATCCACAAGAAACTGCTGAGCTTATGGATTTAATAAACTGGATTAAAGAAAAATACAATCTTTCTATTTTATTAATTGAGCATGACATGAAATTGGTTATGGGAATATGTAATAAAATTGCAGTTCTTGATTATGGTAAAAAGATTGCTGAGGGTACACCAGATGAAATCAAAAACAATCCTAAGGTAATTGAAGCTTACCTTGGAGAGGGGGCATAAAAATGCTAAAATTAGATAACATAAATCTTTACTATGGAGTAATTCATGCATTAAAAGATATTTCACTTGAAGTTAAACAAGGAGAAATAGTTACATTAATCGGCGCCAATGGTGCTGGTAAAACATCAACACTTAGAGCAATTTCAGGACTTGAGCCTATTAAATCTGGTAGTATCACTTTTAAAGGATCACAAGTTAATAAGATTCCTGCAAATAAAATAGTTTCTCTTGGACTTTCACATGTACCTGAAGGTAGAAGAGTCTTTCCAGAGCTAACTATTATGGAAAATTTAGAGCTCGGTGCTTATTTAAGAAAAGATAAAGTTGGAATTAAAGAAGATTTAGAAATGGTATTTTCTAAGTTTCCAAGATTAAAAGAAAGAGAAAAGCAAGCTGCTGGTACTCTTTCTGGTGGTGAACAACAAATGCTTGCAATAGGTAGAGCTTTAATGAATAGACCTGAGATGCTTTTACTTGATGAACCATCAATGGGACTTGCTCCACTTGTTGTTAAAGATATCTTTGATACAATTGTTGAAATAAATAAGACTGGAACTACGGTACTTTTAGTTGAACAAAATGCTAATATGGCACTTGCAATAGCACATAGAGCTTATGTTCTTGAAACTGGTAAAATAATTACTTCTGGTAATGCTCAAGATCTGTTAAATGATGACACTATAAGGAGTGCTTATCTTGGAGAATAATAAAAACCTATTAAGTAATAATACTGTTACTTAATAGGTTTTTTCTTTTCTAATCTTTTATGCAAAAATAAAATTTTATAGTACATAACTTTATTTTTTTATTACAAAATATTTATTAGGAGATTTTTTTATGTTATTTAGTATTACCTTAATAATTATTATAGGACTTTTTTTAAGTTATTTATTTCAAAAGCTTAAGCTGCCTGGAATTCTAGGAATGCTTATTACAGGAATTATTTTAGGACCATATATGTTAAATGCAATTTCACCTAAAATATTAGATATCTCATCAGAACTCAGAAAAATAGCGCTTATTATAATATTGGCAAGAGCTGGATTATCTTTAAACATTGAAGATTTAAAAAAAGTAGGAAGACCTGCTATATTAATGTGCTTTATACCTGCTAGCTTTGAAATAGTTACAATAGTTATTTTAGGTCCGCTTTTTTTTAACATCTCATATATAGAAGCTGCAATTATGGGTACTGTACTCGCTGCTGTTTCTCCTGCAGTTATTGTTCCTAGAATGTTAAAACTCACGGAGGAAGGCTATGGTAAAAAAAATAATATTCCTCATTTAATAATGGCTGGAGCTTCTGTTGATGATATTTTTGTAGTAGTGCTATTTACTTCATTTTTAAATATATATAAAGGCGAATCATTTAATGCTGCTTCCTTATTATCAATACCAGTGTCTATAATTCTAGGAACTTTACTTGGAATTATATGTGGAATAATTCTTATATATTTATTTAAAAAAATTCATATGAGGAAAAATTATTCTGTGCAATTTCTTATATGCCAAAAGCAACTGTTCAAGCAGCAATTGGAGCAATTCCACTTGCTTCTGGGGTGGCATCTGGCGAATTAATTCTTACAGTTGCAGTACTTTCTATAATCATTACTGCTCCTTTAGGTGCTATTGGTGTTGATTATACTTATAAAAAATTACTTAATTAAGTATGGGTAGCTGCCTTTTCTTATTTAATTAGTAGATTAAGTATATGCAGTATAAAGCTCATATCTACTCTCTATAATCCTTAAATACAGCAATATATACAAATATATATTGCTGTATTTACATATATTCTTATTTATGTATTCTCATATTCTTGTATATATGCTCAAATAAATCATATATATTGGGAAAATTTATGTTTTAAGAAAAAATATAGTAATAAATACACCACTAACCTTTTAATATTTAATTTAGTTATACTTTCTAACATGATATAATTAAATAAATATGATATACAACCAAATTACTTATAATAAAACACAATGAGAATAATAAGGAGTTTAATTTTATGAATAAAGATGCTGTAATTTTTGATATGGATGGAGTTATTTTTGATACTGAAAGAATTTATCTTGATATTTGGAAAAAAATTTATCCTAAACACGGATATGAGATGACAAAAGAATTTTATTTAACTTTAATAGGACGTGATCGAAAAACTTGTATTAAACTTTTAAAAGATCACTTTGGAAATGACTTTCCTGCGGAAAAAATATTTGTTGAATGTGATGAAACTTTAAAACAAGCTATTGATAATGGACAAGTACCAATGAAGGCAGGTGCTCTTGAAATAATAAATTATTTAAAATCAAATAATTATAAAATAGCCATAGCCACATCTTCACCAAGACATAAACTTGATATGCAACTTAAAATACATAATCTTCAGAATATATTTGATGCAATTGTATGTGCAGATGATGTAGAACGTTCAAAACCTGATCCTGATATCTTTTTAAAAGCTGCTAAAAAGCTTAGTAAAAAACCAGAACAATGTATTGTCATTGAGGACTCACCATCAGGAATCATAGCTGCATACAATGCAAAAATGCTACCTTTTCATGTAGAGGATTTATTAACACCTACTGATGAAATTATTAAATACTCAAGTCGTCAGTTTAAAACTCTTATTGAAATAAAAGACTATATAGATAAACATGCCAAAACACTATAAAAATACTTTACATTTAAAATTTCATTTTATAAAAATTCACTAAAATAAGAAGTGCCTTTATCAAGATAATAATTAAACTTGATAAAAGCACTTTTTTATAGTTTATTTTTTATTGTAGTAAGCTAATCCTAAAATTAAACATACTGGAAATATAATCGCTGCTAAAAATCCTTTTTTTAAATCATTTTGAAAAGCTCCAGATACGGTTCCTACAACTGTCGGTCCAAGCGAGCATCCTACATCTCCAGCAAGTGCCATAAATGCAAACATAGCAGTTCCACCTGTACGTAAGCTTTTCAATGCTATACTAAATGTTCCTGGCCATAAAACACCAACTGAAAGTCCACATAATCCACATCCAATTAGCCCTAAAATAGGATTATTAGTTAATGATGCTATCATATAACTTATTATACAAAGTACACAGCTTGTCATCATAAATGTCTGCAATTTTATTTTTTCACTAAATTTTGCATAGAATATTCTTGAACATCCCATAAAAATTGCAAAAGAACATGGTCCAGCTAAATCTCCAATTGTTTTAGGCACCATTAATCCAGCTTCTGCAAATGCTGATGCCCATTGGCTCATTGCCTGCTCAGAAGCTCCTGCACAAATCATTAAAATCAGTAATAACCAAAATATCTTTACTTTAAATAAATCTCTTATGGACATTCCTTCATCTTCTTCAACTAGTGTTTGAATAGGTACATTTAAGAAATAAAATGTATTAATCAAAGGAATTATTGCCCATAAACAAGCCAATATACGCCAATGCTCAATTCCTATAAACATAAAAAATAATGTTGAACTTATAACCACAAATACATGTCCCCAACAATAAAATGAATGTAATAGACTCATAGCGGCTTCCTTTTTCTCTGTAGGGCAAGCTTCTAGGATAGGACTAATTAAGACCTCGATTAATCCTCCACCTATAGCATAGAAAAATATTGATATAAGTAATCCTATATAAGGATCAGTAAAAATAGCAGGAAATATAGCTAGTCCAACTAATCCTATTGTTGCTGATATATGTGCAGTTACTACGCACTTACGATATCCTACTTTATCTACAAATTTAGCTGCTAAAAAATCTACTATAAGCTGTACACCAAAATTAATTGTTACTAAAAATGCTATCTTATCTATGGAAATATCATATATACTTTGAAATGTTAAAAATAATAATGGAGCAAAATTGTTTACTATTGCCTGTGTTATATATCCAATATAACACGCATAAATTGTATGATTATAGTTTTCTCTAAGCCTCATTATATAATTCTCTCCTTTAAGTGATTCTGAGTTAATTATACATTCTTTAATACTAGCTTTAATAGAATTAGTTCTTTAAATTATTAATTTTATAAGTTCTCACAAATTATAAAACTATGATAATATAAATAACTTTTTATAAATTATTGAAAATTAATTACGTTTTTATTATTGTTTAATATCAATTGCAATTCATATATAATCTATAGTAGTATATCCCGTAGCAGGATAGTCAATAGGAGGCAATGTAATGAGTACTAATTTCAAAAAATATTTTACTACTGGTGAATTTGCAAAGCTTTTTGGCGTACATAAGAAAACTCTATTTCACTATGACAGTATAGGATTATTTTGTCCTGAAAAAACTCTTGATAATGGATATAGATATTATTCACATAATCAAATAGAATTATTTAATGTAATTACCCAATTAAAAAGACTCGGAATGCCTTTAAAAGATATTAAATTTTTTATTGATAACAGAAATCCTGAAATGGCTATAGAGTTTTTTAAGAAAGAAAAGATAGCAATTGATAAAGAAATAAAAAATCTTCAAAGATTGAAGAAGCTAATGGATACTAAAATAAACCTTACTCAGCTTGGAATTGACTTTACAGATGATATTAAAATAGAAGAGCAAGAAGAAGAAAAGCTAATATTAAGTAATTATATAATGGAAACTGAAGACGAGTATGATATAAAAACATATACTGAACATTTAAAATATTGTTTTAATAATAAACTTGATAGTGGATACCCTATTGGAATGATGATAAATGCTAATAAATTACATAAAAATGACTTTTCACATCCAGATTATTATTTCACTAAAGTAGAAAAAAATTATTCAAAAGAGAATATATTTATAAAACCTAGAGGATTATACGTAGTTGGATATATAAAGGGATATTATGATACAAATATACTTCTTTATGAAAGACTTGTAAAATTCATAAACGAAAATAACCTGTCCATAGATGGCTATTCCTATGAACAAGGGCTAATTGATGAAATATCAGTTAAAAATCAAAACGATTATGTGAGTAAAATTTCTATAAAAATAAATGATTAATCTTATTAAAACTATATATTCTAAACTTTAAAAATCCTTGAATTTTATAAAAGAAAATATAATGTTGCTGTTGCATATGGGTAAGTAAATCTGTTGACAATAGCATATTTTAATTGTTTATCATAAACATTATAGGTTAAAAACATATACAATGAAAAATATAAAAAAATTCCCAATAAATTAATTATATCATAAATAAAATTGTCAGAAAAGTCTGTTTTTTCAAACAATTTAGTATTATAATAAAAACAAGTTAAGAAATAAATATATTTTTTATTAAAAATTACTTGAAATGGGATGATACCAATGGTGCTGAATAATTACTATTAAATACTATAATAAATGAAATGAGATGATACCAATGGGGCTGAATAATAAAAACCTAAAACTATAAAATATGAAATAGGTGATACCAATGGGATAGCTTATAAATTATTATAAAAAAATTTATGAAATGAGATGATTCCAATGCACAGGAGAATTATTATAAATAAATGACTTGTATAAGGAGGGAATTTGAAGTTTATTTAACAATTTATTAAAAGTTAAATTATATGTAAAAGATAGGAGTTTACCAATAATTATAAACATTAGGAAGCTACCTTATGATTACATTAAGTTAAGGAGTGAAAAAAATTCATCTAATTAAATATAGAATAGTTAATTATAAAACTTATAGTGAGGAAAGAAGCCATAGATTCTATGAATTTCCAAAATGAGCTTTTTGTAAAGCTCATTTTTTATTGCATTAAATCCTAATTGAAATGATATATTAAGAAATTATCATAGGAGAAAAATTAGTTTAAATGTATTTAGGGGGGAGCATTATGTCCGCAAAAGAAAAAAATAATGGCAAAAAACAAATACAATCCGAAATCATGTTGCGGATAGGAAGAGTAACCATATTAATTTTTTCAATAGCGTGTGCATTTATTCTTTTTACTCTTCATAAAGTTTTACTTGATGGAAATAAGACAGAAATACAATTGAATTCAAAATCAATATCATGGGAGGTTTCAGATTTTTTTAAAACTTACATCAGCCTAGTAGAAAGTATCTCAGTAAATCCTGAAATTCAACAGTTAATGAATGAGACTAGCAGTGGAGATAATATTAAGGATAAGGAATTATATAATACAGTTTTTAAATATATGTCTAATCTTAAACAATCAGCTGCTGTATCTTCAACATGGATTGCAGATATTGATGCTAATGTATTGGCAATGTCAGATGGATACATATCAGAAGGAGATATAAATATCTCTAACAAAGAATGGTATAAAAGTGTGGAGCAGAAAAAGACAATTCTTACTGAACCATATGTAGACCTTAATACAAAAGAAAATATCATAAGTATAGTAACACCAGTATATGGAACACAAGAAAAAGTTATTGGTGTTGCAGGTGTTAATATCACATTATCCAAACTTTCTGAAGTTATGCAGAAACATACTATAGGAGAAAATGGATTTTCTATTCTTCTTTCAACTGATGGTGCTATCGTCTATGCTCCCACTGAATCTCTTTTGATGCAGAATATTAAAGAATTAGATGTAAATAAAGAAGCAATAAATGCAGTAACAGATAAAAAAGAACAGTTTATGAAAGTTGTATTTTTTGGAAACACAGAATTTGGTGCATTTTCAAATATATCTGATAGCGGATATATGGTACTTAGCATTCTTCCTAGAGATGAATACTATCGTTCAATATTTTTTTATTTAGTTGGAATCTTTACAATTATTGTTTCAATAAGTGTATTAATAATTATAAATATTAAGAAAAGTGCAGAAAAAATTAGTAAACCAATTGTAGAACTTAAGAAAATAGCAGAACAACTTGCACAAGGAGATCTAGATATAGAATTAAAAATAGATGCACAAAATGAAATAGGTGATTTAGCAGACTGTTTAAATAAAACTGTACTTCGTTTAAAAGAATATATCATTTATATAGATGAAATATCTCATGTTCTGGAAAATATGGCAGATGGTCATTTAAAGATTGAGTTAAAAAATGAATATGTAGGCGAGTTTAGTAAGCTTAAAGATGCATTAATAAACATATCTTCAAAAATGTCAGAAGTTATGCTTAATATTAATGAAGATGCTGGACAAGTATTTATAAGTTCAGAAGAACTGTCAAAAGTTTCTCAGTCATTGGCTGAAAGTTCAAACACTCAAGCACTTGCAGTGCAAGAACTGCTAGCTACTACTGAAAAAGTAACAGATGAGGTAAATGGTAATCGTATTAAAGCAGAAGAATCTGCTCGTGAAACAGTTCGTGTGACAAAGATGATGGAAGAAAATCAAAGTTTAATGAACAATATGATGGATGCCATGCTAAAAATCCAAACAACTTCTAATCAGGTTGTGAGTATTATTCAAGCTATTGAAGAAATAGCTAGTCAGACAAATCTGCTTTCTCTAAATGCTTCTATTGAAGCTGCAAGAGCAGGTGAAGTCGGAAAAGGATTTTCAGTAGTTGCAGCGGAGATTGGAAAATTGGCAGAAGAAAGCTCAAAAGCAGCCAATAGTACAAAAGATTTAATTGAAATTTCTATAAATGAAATTTCTAAAGGAAATGAATTAGTTCAGAATGTTTCAGCATCTTTACAAGATGCAGTAGGAGCTTTTGAAAAAGTAAATGGTATAATTAAAGAAACCACAGACCAGGCCATAGAACAGGCAATAGATATTGAACATATTCGAAAGAAAATAGAAGATATTTCTCAGGGAATTTCAGAGAATTCATCCATATCTGAAGAAAGCTCAGCTACTTCAAAAGAACTTGCAGCACAGGTAGCAAACTTAAATGATCTTGTACAACATTTTGAATTTTAAATAAAATAATTAAAGGGGTGTCCCACTAAAAAACTAGTGTGCCCCCCTATATCTTCTGCTATCTAACAAGAATTTCTATTACTTCATCCATTGAAAGAACCCTTGCAAATCGATTATTCCAGATATTATAATTAAAAAATTCATAAAGCTTTTCGCCAGGCAAATATTCATTATCAAAAGTTGTATTTGTCTCCTCAGGAATAATTACTTTATATTCATGTTCAAATGCACTCTTACATGTGGCATCAATACAATATTCTGTTTGAAGTCCTGTCAGTATTATTGTATCTATATTCTTGCTTTCTAAGTACTCTTTTAATCCAGTCTTTATAAAAGCACTATTGAATTTCTTATCAAATATCTTCTCATAACTATTAGGTAATATTTCATCATAAATCTGCCATCCTTCTGTCCCTTTTGCAAGTTCTGATCCCTCTCCATCATCATGACGTACATAAATAACTTCTTGTCCATTATTTCTAGCAGTTAAAATCAATTTTTTTATATTTTCAATTACCTTTCTTTCATTATAAGGATGGTAATCTATCAACCTCTTTTGAACATCTACTATCATTAAAGCAACATTACTCATTATACTATTTCTTCCTTTCTATCTAGTCTTACATTAATCTATATACTTTTCCGATAACTATAATCTAATTACATTATAAAAAAGGTTTTTCTATTCGTCTAACGAATATATTTAATAGTAACAATCGAAAATTCAAATCATTAATTAGGAGTAATTTAGATATGGATTATGAGCTATTAAAAACATTTATATATTTAGCTAATTTTAAAAATTTCACCAAAACAGCAGAACAACTCCATGTAGTTCAATCAACTATAACAAGCAGAATTAAGCATCTTGAAAATAATATAGGCAAGTCATTATTTATTAGAACAAATAAAAATGTAGTACTTACAACTGCAGGAGAAACCTTTCTTCCATACGCCAAACAATTATTAAAAATACATGAAACTGCTATTTCAAGACTTAATGCTTTAGAGACTTTTAAAGATTCACTTAATATAGGTGTTGTTCATTCCATTTATGACTGTCATGTACAAAATATGATTTGTAAATATGCAAAAAGAAACAAGCATATTTCAGTAAAAATTACTATTGAACATAGTGAAACATTACTGCAAATGCTTCATGATAATGAGCTAGATATTGCTTTTACATATTTCAATACAAAATCACCAAAGTTCATATGTGAACCCTTTTATAGCGATAAAGTTATTTTAGTAACTAGTCCACAAAATGCTATAAATATTACTGGCATAACAAACAGTAAGCTTAAAACACTACCACTATTGTCATCTGCTATTTTAACTGATCAATTTCAAGAATGGTTTCAGTCAATATTCCCAAAAAACTATGTATATCCACTAGATATAAATATCAGCAGCAGCATTATTACATTTTTAAAAGAAGGCCTTGGTTTTAGCTTTATGCTCGAAAATACAGTAAAAAAATATTTGGAGGAAGGCTCCCTAGTAAAAGTTAATCTACTTGAGAGCACTCCTCCAAATATTAATAGTTATGTATTGATAAACAAGCAAAGATTTAATTCACCAGCAATAAGCCAATGGATCAATGATTTTATGCATTAATATTAAGTAGCAGCATACTATTCTTAATCCGAAAAATATGCTGCTACTTAATATTTATATTATTCTAAAACTTTTCTAAAAGTGATTTAGCTTTTCTTATTCCTTCTTCTACTTTTTCTTCAACATTTACTCCCATTACATCTACATTTTCTACAGCAATAGTTTCTATTTCTGAAATTCCAAAGAACCCTAATATAGTCCTTAAATATTTATCTCCCATTTCATACGGTGAATTAGCATACTCTCCACCTCTTGATACTATATGAATGGCTTTTTTGCCTTGTAGAAGTCCTACTGGGCCATTTTCAGTATATTTAAATGTTATTCCTGTAACACTTACATAATCTATATAAGCTTTTAAAATTGCTGGTATGCTTAGATTCCACATAGGTGCTGCAATTACATATTTATCTGCTTCTGCAAATTGATATGCATATTTTAATATTGGATTATTCTTACTCTCTTCATCTTTAGTCCCAAATATTTTTCCTAAATCTTCTGGTCTTAAGAAATCTATATTTTCTTTATATAGATCTAATACTATTACCTCATCTTTAGGATTATTTTTTTTATATTCTTCTATAAAACTATCTGAAACTTTAAAAGTTCTTGATTCACCTTCATTTTTTATATTTGCTTTAATATATAATAATTTACTCATTTATATCTCTCCTTTTTAATATTAATTATCAATTAATATTAAATATCATTTATTACCTTTATGTTACAACTATTTTGAATTAATGTCAAATTTATTTTTTATAATCTAAAATTGACATATGTAAATTGACTTAATTTTTATTTTTATTTAATCCCTTCTATATATGATCTATTTTTTCCTAAAATAAAAAAAGAATACCCAAAGCTCTTTATCTCCCAACATAGCATATATCTAATCAAATTATGGTAGAAAAAACAAAAAAACCTGAGTATTATTATCCATATATCTTTTAAAATTTACCAATTTTATATTCTATCACCGTGAAAAGTCCCCTAGTAGTAGGTATTATTCTTTCAATCAAAATATTTTTCAATAACTACTGCAACTCCATCTTCGTCGTTAGATAAGGTTACATAATCACTAATTTCTTTTACCATATCTGGTGCATTTCCCATTGCAACACCTACAGCTGCAAATTTTATCATATCCATATCATTAAAATTATCCCCTACTGCAATAATTTCTTCTTGCTTTATGTCATACATATTCATTATTTCTTTTATTGCTTCAGTTTTTGACACACTCTTATTCATTATTTCTAAATATGTTGGCTTAGATTGATATATATTTAAATATTCACTATATCTATCTATCAAAATATTTTTTATTTCATTTATTCTTTTTGGTTCTTCAATTAATAATATTTTATTAAATCCATTTTTATATTTATTTATAAATTCATCACAGTTTATATCCTCTATTTCTGGAATTATACCTGTTATGTCTTTTTCTATCTGAGACCACTTGTCCATTTTTTCAATTATCCAGTTATTATCATTATATAAGCTAACATGTATATTCTTATTTTTACTTTCTCTTATTATATCAATAGCTAAGTCAAAATCTATATACTTATTTGTTATTAAATTGTAATTTTCATCTAACACTTCTGCTCCACTATAACAAATAATAGGCTGCTTTATATGGAGCTTTCTTTGAATAAAATCTATTCCTTTTTTCATTCTTGCTGAAACCAATATAACTTTAATATTTTTTTCATTACATAATTCATTTATTTTATCTACAGTATTTGTACTAATCTCATGATTAGAATTTAATAATGTTCCATCAATATCAAGGCATATCATTTTATATATACTCATAAATATCATTCCTTTCATTTTTTAAGGTAGTTTAATAATTAAAACTATCTTGATTTATACTAATATAGATTTAATAGAGTGTTATTTGAATTATTGTATAAAAATTAAACTACCTCAATAAAATATTTAAGCAATTATCATGCCAATTAAAGTGTGTTATTTATATGCATATATATTTTAGTTATTAATTTACCTACACATAGAAAGATTATCACATAAATTTATTCAGTTTTTCTAACATTCTTAAGTTTTTAATATGCCTATTATAATAAAACTATACATTATAAGATTCAATAATATTTACTATGTAATATATCTCATCATCTGTTAATGTTATAGCTATTGATTTTTCTATAATTTGTGCAGCTTCTTTTGTAATATTTATATATTGCTTATTTAATGTAGAGTAATCGCCTTCATATTTTAACTGGTTATTTAAAAGGACTCTTTCAACTGCACAAGCTACATGTATCATAATTCGCATCTTAAAAAAGTTATCATAAGAAACCGCTGTTATTTCTTCTATTTTCTCTACAAAATCACTTAACAGAGGATACATCTTATCACTATTTAAGAAAGTAGTAAATTCATTTATTGTATCCTTACATACTGTTTCTAAATTTTTGTCATCATATATTTCATTCTTAGAAAAATTAAAATTGGTTTTTCCTTCAACAATATTTCTAATTATATTTTTTCCAGTACCATCAATTAATTTTTCTAGAGGTATAAATGGTATATTGTTTACATTAGGTTGTGCTACCCCTACCAATGCTAGTATATTTTTTTCATCACTCAATTTATTTAAGGTTTTATTTAAATTACTTAACTCTAAAGGAATTACTTTTATTTTATCTGTTTCTAAATCAGCAAGATGTTCTTCTACTAAATTTTTCAATTTTTCTGCTGTTCCTTTTCCAGTAGAACATATTGTTACTATTACTTTTTCTTTAGAATCATCAGTATTATTCATAGTGAGATTTGTATATCTTTTTACATCTTCTATTAAATATGAATATATAGTTTCTAAATCATTTTCTGGAAGTAATGATTTTCTTACAGCTTCTAATACTATTGGAGTAGAAACCATACTTATACTTTTTACTTTTACATTGCATTGTTTCGCTATAGTTTCTGCCAAATTGTTTAGTGATCCCATATCTACTAAAAGTAATACACCTTTTCCTTCATCTGCATCAATAACTTTTTTAATAGTATAATTTAATATTTCTTTTGAAGTACTTTCAAAAGGCATATCAACACCTGCAATATTATCCATATCAAATAGTTTTTTTGCAAAATTAACCATACTTGTTGCTGTACTATCTCCATGAGCAATAACAACAATTCCAACTTTATTATTTGAACATTGTTGTACTGAGTTTAAAAGCATTGCTAAATACTTAATCTCAATATTAGGTATAGTAATATTGAATTTATTCTTTATTTGTATATATATTTCTTCTGCTATGTTGTATTCAATAGAACTTCTTGAAATTTCAACTTGTATACTTTGTTTGTTGTTTAATTCATTATTTTTTATTCTTTCAAATAAAGCACTTAAATGAAGGCTTATAGCATAGATAAATCTATCATCTAAATGTTTATTCAATCTTTTTTCTGCTAAATTTTTCATTTCTTCTACAAATTCAATAATTTTTTTGTCAACAATTTTAAATAATCCTTCACGTTTGCTACTTTCCTTTGTAAATCTAGCATATATTTTTTTTAAATAATTATTTATGTCTGTAGTTATTAATTTGTCAATTTCTTCAGTAGTCTTTCCATTTTTCAAAAGCTTATCCATTTTACTTTCTATGATATTATAAATATTAAAATTATCTTCATAAGCTTCTAAAAATTCTCTTTTGCCATCCGTATTTATTATTATACTTTTTGGAATTACATCATCATCTTTTTTATTGCTTTTAAAATTAAAAATTCCTTCTTTTATGTTTTCGGGGAGATCATCAAATACTATATTAATCATGGTTTTATCTTTAATACTGTTTAGGAAACCTTTAGCACATATAAGCTGAATATTTGATTTTAGCTGACCTATATTTCCATAAGAAGTACTGCCTATTAATGCTTTAATTACATCCTCATCAATTTTTATTGATTTACTAACTCTTTGAGATTCTTTTGATATTAAATAATTTATAAGTTCAATTTTTTCTTTTATTGGTCTTTCTTCAAAGTCTGGAATTGTAATTGTTATAGGTATTCTTCGTACGAAAGTATCAAGCAGAGTTGATTTTGGATTTTCTGTCGTTGCTCCAATTAAAAGTACATTCGCTTTTCTATTTCTGCCTGTTTCACCTAATTTATTATATGTGCCTGTATCCATGAAATAGAAAACCATTTCTTGACCTTCAGGTGGAAGCCTGTGTATTTCATCTAAAAATAATATTCCTCCATCTGCTTTTTCTATTATTCCTTCTTTATCTTTGTCTGCACCTGTAAACGCTCCCTTAACATGTCCAAAAATATACGATAATAATAATTGAGGATTATTATAATAATCTGCACAATTAAATATTACAAATGGAATATCGTCTGATACTCCCTTCATCTGTATATAGTACTTATACATTATATTAGCAAATAAACTTTTTCCTACTCCTGTACTACCAATAATAAGCGTATGAAGTCCATATGGTGGATACATAAGTGCGGCTTTTGCTTGATCTATTTGATTTTTTAAACTCGTTTCACATCCAATAAGATTATCAAAAGGAGATTTTATTTCTTCGGATTTTTTTTCCATTATTAAACTATCTATATCTTCTATTTCTTCTATTTCTTCAGGTAATTGTATATCTAGAATTTCCTCAAAATAATTTCTATCAAAATACAACATAGGATAATGCTTTATTTTTATTACTTTTTTATTTCTACATAAAGTATTTAATTCTCTTGAAACATTGCTACGTAAGATTCCTGTAGATTCTTCTATTTCTTGAGCACTTATTCCTTTAATTCTCAATAGTTCCTCTTTATTTATTTCTGATGCCTTATCTAAAATATATTGATAAATTTTTTCTATTCTCTTCATTATTTATCATCCCTACAATTTTAATTCTTTTAGCCTTTCTATTAAATTAATTTTGCTGTCTTTTGCTAACTGCCTGATTTCTAATTCTATTCCTTTTTCTGATAATTTCTTAAATGCGTCAATATCTTCCTCACTTACTGAAATTGAATTTGTAATTTGAATTTTTCCCTTTTTGTAGCACATACCACCAACGTTTACACTTTTAATTTTAAATCCATTTTCAACCATGATTAATATATCCTTAGGATTTGTAAATAAAAACATAGTTTTAAAATCATTATATTTAGGATCTTTATATGCTTCTATTGCTTTTTTTATAGGAACTACATATACCTTTATATTTGGTATCTTTACACTTAAAAGTAAAGTCTTCCTAAATGTATCATTAGCTGCTTCATCGCTACATGCCATTATTCTATTACATTCATATTCTTTAGACCATATTGTAACAGTTTGTCCATGAATTAATCTATCATCTATTCTTACAAAACTTATTTGCATATCTTCACCTCCTCATATTAATTTTTAATTTAATTAAAAAGTGTTTATGATTAGAATGCAAAAAGTATAAACTTTCCTAAGTTAATATAAAAGTGGAATATATCACAATTTCACCTTTTTATTTATGTATATAGTTAATATACTAAAATTCTACATTATTTTTATTAATAGTAAAAGTATCTATATATAATTAAATATTAAAATAAAGCGACTTATATACAAAGTCACTTTATTTTAATTAATATTTTAAACTAATTTAGGCTAATATTCCACAAGCATATCCTATTATTCCTACTGCAAATAATCCCAATATAATTATCAATGGATTTACTTTGTTCTTTAGTAATTTCATGCAAACAAAAGTAAGTAATAATGGAACCAAACCAGGCATTAAACTATCTAAAACACTTTGAACTGTTGTTATAACTTCTGTTCCATCTTGTGCTGTATATTGTGAAAGTACAAAAGGAATATTAACTGTAGTCCATTTTGATACAAGTGCTCCCATAACTAACAATCCTAATACAGATGCACCTTCTGTAAGATATTTAAGTTTATCACTACTTTCAGTTACTAATTTAGTACCTTTTTCGTACCCATAATGAATTCCAAACCATAATGTTGCAACTCTAATAGCATTAAATGCTAAGAAGAATAATAATGGTCCTACAATACTTCCACTTAATGCAAGTCCTGCTCCAAGAGCTGCAAGAACTGGTCTTAATGTTCCCCAGAAAATTGGATCTCCAACACCTGCTAAAGGTCCCATAAGTCCTATTTTAACACCACTTATTGATGCTTCATCAATGTCAGCACCATTTGCTTTTTGTTCTTCCATTGCTGCTGTAATTCCCATAATAGGTGATGCAATAAATGGTTGTGTATTAAAAAATTCTAAATGCCTTTTCAACGCATCCTGTAAATCTTTTCCTTTATATAATTTCTTTAATGCAGGTATCATTGTTACACAAAATCCAATTGCTTGCATTCTTTCGAAATTAAATGATCCTAATAGAAAATTCGAACGAATAAACATACTATTTAAATCTTTTTTGCTTAATTTCTTTTCACTCATTTTACATTTCCTCCTTAACTTTATTTACATTAAATCACTATCATCAATATCATTCATTCCACCTGCAACCCCTACTGTAACACCATTAGACTGCTTTGCCATTGATTTAATATGGAAAACTGCTGCAATTAAACCAACTGCACCAAATCCTAATAAGTTAAAATCAGTAAATGCTGCTAATAAGAAACCAATAAAGAAAAATGGCATTAAAGATTTGCTGTTCATCATATTAATTACCATTGCATACCCAACAACTACTATAAATCCACCTGAAACTTGTAAACCTCTTGTTATTACTTCTGGAATTGCTGCAAGTAATGCATTTACAGCATCAGTTCCTGCTAATACTCCTACTATTGCCGCTGGTATAGCTACACGTATACCTTGAAGAGATAATCCAGCAATGTGACAAAACTCAATTCCTTTTGTATTTCCATTTTCAGCATATTTATCAGCTAAATGTTGGAAGAATACTGTTATTGTTCTAACAAATATAGTAAGAACTTGTCCAGCTGCTGCTATAGGAATTGCTACAGCTATACCTGCACCTATAGATTGTTTTCCTACAATTACAAGAATTGCTGAGATTACACTTGCTAGTGCTGCATCTGGAGCCATTGCTGCTCCAACATTCATCCAGCCTAATGCCATCATTTCAAGTGTACCACCCAATATTATTCCTGTTGGTAAATCTCCTAGTACTAATCCAACTAAAGTACATGCAACCAAAGGTCTATGTGTTTGAGCTGCGTCAAGTACACTTCCCATCCCAGCTATAGCTGCTACTATAACTAATAAAATTAACTGTAAAGTACTCATAATAAAATCATTCCTTTCAAAAAATAAACTATTTATATTAATTAATTAATACCACATTATAATAAATTATTTTCTTTTAATTTTGACATTAAATCAACTTTAGGATCTTTAGCAATTTGTCTTATTTCTAATTCTATTCCTTTTTGCGCCAACTTTTTAAATGATTCAATATCTTGTTCATTAACAGATACTGCACCACTAATTTGGGTTTTACCTGATTTGTAGCACATACCACCAACGTTTACAGATTTAATATCAACTCCACCTTCTACCATTCTTAAAACATCTGTTGGGTTAGTAAATAAGAACAGTGTTTTAAAACTATCGTATTTGGGATTTTTATATGCTTCTATAGCTTTTTCTATCGGAACAACATATGCTTTTATTCCTGGAGGTGCAACTTGTAATAATAATTGCTTTCTTAAGCTATCTTGTGCAACTTCATCACTACATGCCATGATTCTATTGCATCCACTATCTTTTGACCAAACTGTCGCTACTTGTCCATGTATTAATCTGTCATCAATTCTTACAAAACTTATTTCCATTTTTATCTCTCCATTTCTTTATAATTCTTCTTCTTCAATTTCTATTTTTTCTAATTTCTTTATTGCATCTTTTCCAGAGCTTTCTGCATGTTTTGCTAATTCACTTATGCTCATAATATCTTTTGAACCGAATATTTCTAATAGCATCGGAAGATTTACTCCAGCAACAATTTCTACCTTTTCTTTTTTCATAGCAATTATACTTGCTGCATTAAAAGGACTTCCACCAAATAAATCTACTGCAAATAATATACCATCACTACAATCAAGTTTCTCTAAAGCTCTGTTATATTTTTCAATTAAATTTTCTGTTCCCTCTCCTGGTTTAAATGTTACACATTCTATATTCTCTTGCTTTCCAAAAATCATTTCTGCTGATTTTACTATTTCTTCAGAAAACATTCCATGTGTACCTACTATTATTCCTATCATTGTCTTTCATCCTTCCTTTTTTAATCGTATACTATTATATATAGCAAATATCATGCCAACTAAAGTGTGCCAATCTTTTTTCCTACAATTACGTGATTTTATTCAAGTAAAAAGTTATATGAAATTAAAGTGTGTCATTTTTTTGATTAAATTATAAAATTTATATATAATTAGAACTTTCTTTAATATGTGTTTATTTATTAAACTACACATATAAAAAGTAAGGTTGAATTTTAAATTTATCTCTTCAACCTTACTTTAATAAAATTATTATTTATTTGGTTTACACAAAAATATTGACACACTATAATACAAATATGTTATATTTTATAATTTTAATACATGTTAACTATTTTTTAATTTTGTCTGATAAATTTGACTCACTATTTTTATGAGTAGCATTTACTATATCCTAATTTTTTTATTGAACGATTAATTGATATTATCTTCCTCCTCTTCATCAACTGAATCATTTTTTTTATCTACATCAGTACCAGTATTATCTTCAGTTACACCTAATGATTCATTACTGTCAGTATTGGTTCCTATTTCACTTTCTTCAACCTCTTCACCAATTGAATCATTTTCCTTCTCTACATCAGTACCAGTATTATCTCCAGTTTCTCCTGATGATTCATTACTATCAGTATTAGCTCCTATTTCACCTTCTTCAGCCTCTTCACCAACTGAATTATTTTCTTCCTCTAAATTAGTATTAGTATTATCATCAGTTACACCTAGTGATTCATTGTCATCAGTATTAGTTCCTATTTCACCTTCTTCAACCTCTTCACCAAGTGAATTATTTTCATCTGTATCTAATGTTTCTTTATTTTCATCTGTATCTGATGTTTCTGTCATATTTGTTGATAATTCGCCTGTATCATTAGTCATACTTAATAATGAAGTTTCTGCAGGAACATTTTCAGTAACTTTTAATTTTACATTTCTGAATTCTGATGGTCCATTCCATACATTAAATCCAAATTTTCCTGTTGTATAGTAATCTTGTATACCACTCCATACTTCCTCATCATTAACAATAAATGTAATCTTTTTTCCTTCTAATTTTATTTTTATATTGAATTTGTTATATTTAGGTTCTGTAACAGCATCTTCGTTAAATAAATCAACTTCTTTCATAATTGGATTACCGTCTTCATCTGTATCTTGAATTCGTGCAAATACTCTACAATGTCCCCATTTACCAACATTTGCTATAATTCCTCCATCGCCCCAGAAATCAGGACCTTGAGAGAATAGTAAAATTCCTGCTACGTCTCCATTTCCTCCTCTGTAAGCATGCCAGTCTCCTAACATTTTTGCATCAACTTCAAGCTCATATGTGTTTTCTTCAGTATTTATGTCTTGATCTGAAAATGCAAAACCATTCTCTTGTCTACCTTTATCTACTACATAACTATCACCTGAAACATGCAAATCCACTGGATTTTCATCAAAAGTTAAACCTGAATCTTCAATACTTGTTACATCACTTGGCTCATCATGGCTAAGTTTTACATCATCAAAAGCAACTTCTCCACCATAAACATTAAATCCAAATCTTCCTGTTTCATTTAAACCAATTCCTTCTTCAAAGAACTCTTGTTCAGTATCACAGACAATTTCATCATTAATGAAATACTTAATGTGCTTGCCATTTATTTCAGCTCTTAATTTATATTTTTTATCATCTGTCTTTTCAACTATACCACTAGTTATATCTTCACCTTCAGTTACTTCACCATCACCATTATATCCAACTACTTTTCCATCCTTAAATGCAAACACTCTATAGTTTCCATTTTTATCAATATTAGCTATTATAGAACCATTTTTTGGATCATCATCTTGTGCTAATAATACAAGCCCTGCAGTATTTCCATTTGATAAATCTACTGTTGCTTCCAAGCTAGAAACCTTTCCTTGCTCATTTTCTTGTTCAGCTACAGCAAATCCATCTACTGAACTGTTTCCTGTATAATTATTATCTTTAACATACCAGTCTCCAATAGTTTTAAAGTTATCTAAATCATCTATTACACCAGTTGGATCACTAGCATAAACATCTACATTAATTGTTTTACTTGATTTTTTATCTTTTGATATAACAGTTAACTTTGTACTTCCTACAGCTTTTGTTTTAAATGTAGTCTTTGTATCATCCTGGCTTACGATTTCTAAAATGTTTGAATCGTATTCCCAAGTAACACCTTGATCTGCTGTTTCTGGAACTGTAGATGTATAAATAGTAAAGTCATTTCCTATTGTCTTACCTAAATCTCCTTCACTTAATGACACTAAAACTGAATCTTTACTATCACTTTCATTATTCCAAATACTGCTTATTGGATAATAGTTAATTGTAGCTTTTGTATTTCCTCCATTTGAGAATACCTCTATTCCTCGACTAGAACGATTAGGGAATATTTGTCCTGAACCAACTACTTCTCCATTATTTCCATATACTTCTACAGATGATTCATCTACAAAAATATTTAATTGAATTTTTCCATCTGTTGTTTTGCTTATTTTACTCTCGTATGATTCTAAGAATGCACTTGAATTACTTGGAGCTTTTCCTGATTTTGAACGATCAAATATTAACTTTCCATTTTCAGTATCATACTTAATTATTGTTTCTTGATCTGAATCTTTTCCAACACGTAATTTAAATCCAAATTCTTTTGTATTTTCATCAGGTTCAAATTCAGCCACAATTTCATATTTGCTTCCTGATAAATTACTCATAATATTAGGCTGATCTGGAGAAATTGTAACATTTTCAAAAGTTACAGGAGCTTTACGCAATTCTTTATATTCTTCAATTGGTTGTTGTATCATACGAATTCCGTCATTTGTTTCAACTAACTTTATTTCATTCTGTAAAGTAAATTGTCCATTAAATTTCTTTGTTATCGGAGCAATGCCAACACAGTAATCCCAATTGTTCATCCAGTTAATCATAATTCTTCTTCCATCTGGAGTACCATTTTCTCCTGTACCATAATAAGTTTGGGCTGCATATGAATCTTTAACAAAGTTCATAGGTTGATGTTCATCTTTATAATCTTCATCTGGAACAAATGTCCAAACATCATCTACTTTCTTAATATCACCAACACGATAATATCTTCCACCTTCACTTAGTACCCATTTATATTCTCCAGTATTTCCAACTTCTAATTTATATATATCTGGACATTCTGTGTTTATTTCTGGTTGCATAGCTTCTGGCTTCCAAGTTTTTAAATCTGTTGATGAGAAGAATCTTAATGGTCCACCTGCAACTACCATTAACCATTCTTTAGAATCTTCTAAATAAATTATTTTAGGATCTCTAAAGTCTTTATGATCAAGAGGATCATCCTCTTTTGATATAACCACATTATTTCCAGTTTCTGATATTTCCGGTTTGATCCAAGTTCTTCCATTATCTTTGCTATAAGCAATTGCTTGTTGTTCAGTGAAAGGAGCTTCAGAGTGTTGAGTGTAAATTGCAACTAATCCTCCACCTTCAATTCCATCAAAGAATCCACTAGTATTATCTTTATCTATAACTGCACATCCAGAATAAATCCAATTCATTCCATAATTGTCCCAAGCCTTTTCGTAACGATCAACATCCTTAATCTCTCCTGGTTCTGGTTTACGTCCATCTGGTGATATTGCTATTCCAAGCTCCTTCCAATGAATTAAATCTTTACTAACCGCATGTCCCCAATGCATTGGTCCCCATTCATTCTTTTCTGGATAATATTGATAAAATAAATGCCATTCCCCATTAAAATAAACCATTCCATTTGGATCATTTGCCCATGCATTAGCAACTGAATAGTGATACTGTTCTCTATAATCTTCTAAATACTCAGTTGAAACCTTTACATCTTCACTAGGTTTGTTGTTTTCTTCAGGCCTATTATTTCCTCCAGTATTACTATTACTATTACTATTACTACTACTACTACTTTTATTACTACTCTCACTACTAGTTTCTGTTTGTTGTGTATCATTTTGGTTATTATCTATATTATTGTTTGTCACACTATTTCCATTTAAATCAAATATCTTTTGTGGCACTACATTACCACTTATCAATTCTCCTGATTGAGCAAAAGTACACATATTGCCATTAATTATTATGTTTCCATTTTGCATTGCTCCTGTTGAATTGAAATAATAAATCTTATCATTTATTTGTATTGTCCCAGTTTGCATAGCACCTGATGCAGTCATATAATACCATGTACCATTATCATTTACCCATCCTGTTTTCATTGCTCCTGATGAGCTTAAATAATACCACGTACCATTATCATTTACCCATCCTGTTTTCATTGCTCCTGATGAATTTAAATAATACCACGTACCATTGTCATTTATCCATCCTGTTTGCATTACTCCTGATGAGTTTAAATAATACCATGTACCGTTGTCATTTATCCATCCTGTATTTTTTTCTCCATTACTATTTAAG
>SVCF01000028.1:27469-29908 GCA_015058475.1 Clostridium butyricum
CTCCTGATGAGTTTAAATAATACCATGTACCGTTGTCATTTATCCATCCTGTATTTTTTTCTCCATTACTATTTAAGTTATACCACAAATTTCCTTGTTTGCTCCATGCTGCAAATACATTTGTTGTAGATAATGAAGTAACTGTTAATACTAATGCTATAATTTTTCTTAATTTATTAGATTTCATAATATTTTTATCTCCCTTCCATTAATTTTGATTTAGCATTTCTTATAATATGTATAAGCAATTTTCATGCCAAAATAGTGTGTCAATGGTATTTTAGAACTTTCAAATAGGCTCTCTCCTATAAATATTCTTTTTACATAATTGATCACATTAAAAAAGGAATACCCCAAGCTCTTATTACTCTAAGTATTCCTTATACAATATATATTTAAATTTTCTACTTGTTAAATATATGAAAGCTTTTCTAGCTTACCAATTTTTAATTAGATCTGATAGAAAATGAGCTGTAGTAGTTATTAATTCTGGGTTAATTGTGTCTAATATATCTTTAAGTGTATGTGTATATTCTTTCATACTTCATCCCCCTTTACCTAGAAATCTTAAATTTATCTATCCTAAGATATAAATTTATTAATTATTATTACTTTCTTTCATAAGTAAATTCCCCACTAGTACAAATAATCCCCTCTTCTGTAACTATTCCAGCAATATCATCTAATCTTGCAAACTTATAAAATTCATCATAATTAAATTTTTCTTTTTCCATAACTAAGTAACTTTTATTAGAACATTCAATTATTGTTTTTTTAGTTGTGCCATCTTCCAAATCTAAAGTACTTATATATCCTGTTTCTTTGTTAATTCCACATACACCTATAAAAGCTTTATCATATGTAAAATTTTTTATGTAACTATCAGCAGCAGCTCCAACTATTGCTCCTACTTCTTTGTTGAATTCTCCACCTACAGAAATTAGCTTTATATATGGGCTATTCTTTAATTCAAATACTATCTCTATCATATTTGTAACTACTGTTACTTTCTTTTTACTATTATTAAGCTCCTTTGATATTTCAAGATTATTTGTAGAAGTATCTAAAAATATAATATCTTTATCCTCAATTAAATTAACTGCATTTATTGCTATTTTCTTTTTCAAACCAACATTAATATTTTTTCGTTCATCAATTGGCTTTATATCATCATGATTTCTCTGAGTTATTGCACCACCATACACCCTTTTCAATTTTCCTCTACTCTCAAGTTCACGTAAATCTTTCCTTATACAATCTTCTGTAACTTTAAATTCCTTAGCTAAATCCTTTACTGTAACTCTACCTTCTTCTTGGACTTTATATAAAATCTTTTCATATCTTTCTTCTAAAAACAAACTACTCACCTCAGTTTTATATTAATACAATTATATCATAATTTTTCTCCTTTATCTTGTTTGTTATTATTTAATATCACTTTTTATTGTTTTTACTTTTAATTTATATTATAATTATTTTTAGAGAATATAAAATAGCGTAATAGGATAATGCTTAGCGCAATATTTTATATACTAAGGGACAATCACCAATTGTAATTATTTTTACAAGGTGACAATCCCTATTAAATATTATATGGAAAATTGATGTAAACAAGTATTTATATATAAGTTTAGAGGTGCAAAATATGATTAAATTAATTGTTACAGATATGGATGGAACATTATTAGACGAATATGGTAAACTGCCTAAGGACTTTTTTCCTACACTTGAAAAATTGAACCAAAAAAATGTTAAATTTGTTGTTGCCAGTGGAAGACCATATGCAACCTTATATGAAAATTTCAAACCACATTCTGATGAACTATATTTTATTTGTGATAATGGTGCATATATAGTTGAACCTGGAAAGAATCCAATCATAGATGTTATGGATAAAGACAAAGTAAATGCTATGGTCAGAGCCTGTGAAGGTATGCATAATACTGCTGTGATTTTATGTGGAGTTAAAAACATTTATTATAAAACTTGTTCTGAAGAAATACAAAATGAAATAAATAAATACTATGTTAAAAAAGAAATGGTTTCAGATCTTACTGATATTGATGATGATATCTTCAAGGTAACAATATGTGACCTTAATGGCTCTTTGGAAAATTCATTTAAAGTATTAAATCCATTATTTGGAGATGAATTTAAAGTAGTTGTATCTGGCGCTGTATGGATTGATATTAACAACAAAGGAACTAACAAAGGAGATGCTGTAAAAAAACTTCAAAAAGATTTAAGCATATCTTATGATGAAACAATGGTATTTGGAGATTTCTATAATGATGTAGAAATGCTTCAAGCTGCTCACTATAGCTTTGTTATGGAAAATGCCAACGAAGATATGAAGCAATATGGAAATTATATAGCTAAAAAGAACACTGAAAATGGTGTAATTAAAGCTATAGAAGAATATGTATTATAAATAAAATG
>SVCF01000029.1:0-16128 GCA_015058475.1 Clostridium butyricum
GGATTAGTTTTTGTATTTATATATTATTCTCTAAAATATTGAAGATAGCACCAGCCCTTTGGGTTGGTTTTTTTTATTATAAAAAGAGGAGAGGATAAATATGAAAAAAAGATTATCGGCACTAATTTTAGCTGTAGTAACAGCAACAATAACATTAACAGGATGTGGGACAAAGACTTCATCAGAAAATGTATTTAGAGTAGGAATGGAAGCAGGGTATGCACCTTTCAATTGGACTCAGTTAGATGATTCAAATGGTGCAGTAAAAATAGAAGGAAGCTCAGAATATGCTGGTGGATATGATGTAGAAATAGCAAAGAAAATAGCTGACTCATTAGGAAAAGAATTAGTTATAGTTAAAACTGAATGGGATGGTTTAGTGCCATCATTAACATCAAAGAAAATAGATGCTATTATTGCAGGTATGTCTCCAACAGAAGAACGTAAGGAAACAATAGATTTTTCAGATATTTATTATAAATCAGATTTAGTTATGCTAGTAAAAAAAGGTGGAACATATGATAATGCAGAAACACTAAATGATTTTTCTGGAGCTAAAATAACAGCTCAATTAAATACTTTTCACTATTCAGTAATAGATCAAATACCATCAGTTAATAAGCAACCAGCTATGGACAACTTCCCAGCTATGAGAGTTGCTTTAGAAACTGGAGTTATAGATGGTTATGTAACAGAAAGGCCAGAAGCTTTAAGTGCTCAAATGGCAAATGAAAAATTTAAAATGATAGAATTTAAAGATGGTTTTGTTACGTCAGAAGAAGATACAGCTATAGCAGTTGGTGTAGAAAAGGGAAGCGAATTAAAAGATAAGATAAATGAAAGTTTAAAAGGAATATCGCAAGAAGAAAGACTAGAAATAATGGATAAGGCTATTGCAAATCAACCAGCAGCTCAATAGCTAGATGCATAATTTAAATATTTTAAGGAGAGTTTTTAATGAGTCTAGAATGGATAATTAAGATACTGCAAAATAACTGGCCAATGCTTTTACGTGGAGCAGGAATGACCCTATTAATTTCTATAATAGGAACATTAATAGGAACGTTGATAGGCCTTATAATTGGGGTTATAAGAACAATTCCTATTCCAGAAAGAGGTGCTAAAAAAGTATTTTTAAAAATAATTAACACAATTTTATCAATTTATATAGAGTTTTTCCGTGGAACTCCTATGATAGTACAGGCTATGGTTATTTATTATGGATCTGCAGCGGCTTTTGGGATAGATATAGATAGAATTGTAGCAGGGCTATTTATAGTATCAATAAATACAGGTGCATATATGTCTGAAATAGTAAGAGGGGGGATTGTTTCAATAGATAAGGGGCAATTTGAAGCAGCTCAAGCAATAGGTATGAATCATTTTCAGACTATGACAAATGTAGTATTACCACAGGTTGTTAGAAATATTCTACCGGCAACAGGAAATGAATTTGTAATTAATATAAAGGATACATCTGTTTTAAATGTTATATCTGTATCAGAATTATTTTTCCAAACTAAGACTATATCAGGAAATAATTTTAGATATTTTGAATCTTTCTTTATCTCAGGTATAATTTACCTAATTATGACATTTACAGTAACAAGAATATTAAGAGCAGTAGAAAAGAAAATAGATGGACCAGAAAATTATATTATTGCAGGGAATCAAATGCAAGTTGAAACGCCAGAAGATATAGCTAGAAAAGCTAATGGGAATGTGGTAGCTTAAGGAGGAATAGAAATGGAAAAAATAATTGAAATTAAGCACTTAAGTAAATCCTTTGGAGACCATAAGGTTTTAAAAGATATAGATTTTTCAGTTAACAGGGGAGAGGTTGTTTGTATTATAGGTTCTTCAGGATCTGGTAAATCAACATTATTACGATGTGTAAATCTTTTAGAAAAACCAACAGGTGGGGAAATTATATATAATGGTGAAAATATATTAGATCATAAACACGATGTATATAAATATAGGACTAAGCTCGGAATGGTATTTCAACAATTTAATTTATTTAACAACCATAATGTTTTAAGTAATTGTGTAATTGGACAAATGAAAGTTTTAGGAAGAAGTAGAGATGAAGCAGAAAAAATTGCTATGAAGTATTTAGATATTGTAGGTATGGGCAATTATATAAATGCTAAGCCAAAACAATTATCTGGTGGACAAAAACAAAGAGTAGCAATAGCAAGAGCATTATCTATGGAGCCAGATGTAATATTATTTGATGAACCAACATCTGCCTTAGATCCAGAAATGGTTGGAGAAGTTTTAAAGGTAATGAAGGAACTTGCAGAAATTGGACTTACTATGTTAGTTGTAACTCATGAAATGGAATTTGCAAGAGAAGTATCTGATAGAGTGGTATTTATGAATAATGGTATTATTGAAGAAGAAGGTAATCCAGAAGATATTTTCAATAATCCTAAAAAAGAAAGAACAAGAGAATTTTTAAAACGTACTTTAAAAAATTAGGGTTAGTATCTTGATAATAAATACTTTACTGTCAAAGGCAGCTTATGAATAAACAAAACTGTAATATAATAGATTGATTTTTACTGAATATTTAAAGATTGAACATACTAAAATCTAAAAAAAGGGTTTTAGTATGTTCCTTTTTTGTTATTAACGTTAGTAGAAAGAAAAAGCATTATTACTTATGATAAAGAAAAGTATGTATTGATATGAAAAAGATTAGGAAAATTTAAAATGATATAGTACTATAGCATAGATGTTGATTTATTTTTAGAAAATATTTGATACAATATAAGTAAGATAAATGAAAAAGAGGTGGAGCAAGAATCAAATTAGGAATTTTAGCTTTATAACTTGGAAAGAATATCAAATAATTTTTAATATAATAATAGATGGGGAATATAAGAATATGACAATAGAATTAGAAAAGTATTATAATAAATTTTGTGAGGACAAAAGATTAACGAGAAGACATGGACAGGTTGAGTATATTACTTCTATGAAGTATATTCATGACTATCTAGAAAATAATGAGAAGGCAAAAATATTAGATGTTGGGGCAGGAACTGGAAGATACTCTGTACAATTAGCAAATGAAGGCTATGATGTTACTGCAATTGAACTTGTAAAACACAATCTAGGTATTTTAAAGTCAAAAGGAAGTACAGTAAAAGCAAAGCAGGGAACAGCATTAGATTTATCAAGATTTCCAGAGAATACTTTTGACATGACATTAGTATTTGGCCCAATGTATCATTTATATAAGTTTGAGGATAAAGTAAAAGCATTACAAGAGGCGAAAAGAGTAACTAAGATTGGCGGTGTTATTTTAGTAGCATATTGTATGAATGAATATAGTATATTAACTTATGGTTTTAAAGAAAATCATATTCGTGAATCTATTGAAAATGGTAAAGTCAATGAGGATTTTCACGTTATATCTGAACCAAAGGATTTATATGATTATGTAAGAATTGAAGATATAAATAAGTTGAATGAAGAAGCAGGACTGCAAAGGATAAAATTAATCTCAGCAGATGGACCAGCTAATTATATGAGACCTGTTTTGAATTCTATGGATGAAGATACATTTAAGATTTTTATTGATTATCATCTTTCTACATGTGAAAGACCAGATCTTTTAGGAGCAAGTGCACATACATTAGATATTTTGAGAAAAGAATAAGGAAATTAATTGAAAAATAGTAGCATCCCAATTAATATGGAGCTACTATTTTTTTGATATTTACTTAGTGTATAGGAACACAAATTTCGCAATAATGTTCATTAACCATCTGTACCTTATATCTTTCAAGAATAGGCCTGCTATCATCAAATTGATACCCCTCTGTTAATAGATTTGGGAAAATTTCACACCATGCTCTTTGAACTTCTTCAGCAGTATGTTTTATTTTAAAAACTGCATATTTCCCTCCTACAATACATCTATCATTAATATAATCTTCACTAATAATATAATCATTAGAAATAACAAGACAAGTGTCATAACGGCAACTTTCAGGTTTTGCTATTTCAGGATTATCAAGAGCAATTCCTAGAATGATAGATTTATCATTAAATAATTTATTAGATTTTGCCCATTCTTTTAACTTTTCCATTGCTTGTACATTTTCTTCTCCATAAGGACCAATATTCCTTATATAAGCAATTCTATAATTTGGAACATTTTCGATTTCAATATTCACAATTTTCTCTTCTTTCTTTATATAAGTACATCGATGTCTAAAGTCATAGTATAACGCTTTAAAATGAAAATCAACGTATTTTTTAAAATTGTTAAATTTCAACTTTGTGATTATATAGTAGACAGTAAAATAGAATCTAATATAAAGTATTTCATCATTTAGGGTAAAATATTTTAGTTTGTGAAAAAATATTAAAGTGATTATAATAAAACTAAAGATTAGCAATTAACATATAACTATGGAGTTTCAAATATATGTATAAGCTTACTTCTATTATATGAATGGAATACCTTTGAAGATATATAAAACGATTTCAAAGATAATACATTAAATTGTAAAAATCAAAAACAGTATATTATTAATATTTAGTTTTTGTTTTTATATATTTTTAAATATTATTATATTTAGGGAGGTCATTATGCTTACAATTGGGTATATTGGAAATGGAAAAAGTACTAACAGATATCATCTTCCATTTGTTTTACAAAGAAATAATATTAAGGTAAAAACAATTTATCAAAGAAATCCTAAAAATGAAAAATGGAGTAGAATTCCAGGGGTAAACTATACCTCTGATTTAGATGAATTATTAAATGATAAGGAAATACAGTTGATTGTTATATGTACAATGCATAATAGCCATTATGACTATGCAAAAATGGTATTGGAACATGATAAACATTGTTTAGTTGAAAAGCCATTTATGGAAACCTCAAAACAAGCAAAAGAAATATTTACTTTGGCAAAAGAAAAGGGATTAATTGTTCAAGCTTATCAAAATAGACGTTTTGATAGTGATTTTTTAACAGTTAAAAAGGTTATTGAAGAAGGTAAACTAGGTGAATTACTAGAAGTTGAAATGAATTACGACTATTATAGACCTGAAGTACCTCAATCTAGTACAAGCTTTCTTCCAGGCTCATCATATTTATATGGTCATGGTTGTCATACACTAGATCAAGTGATTAGTTATTTTGGTAAACCAGATAGTATACATTATGATGTAAGGCAGTTATTAGGACCTGGTAGGATGAATGACTACTTTGATTTGGATTTATATTATGGAAAGTTAAAAGTATCAGTTAAATCTAGTTACTTTAGAATAAAGGAAAGACCAAGTTTTGTTGTATATGGCAAAAAGGGATGTTTTGTTAAGCAAACAAAAGATCGTCAAGAAGAGCATTTAAAATTATTTTATATGCCTGAAAATGAGGATTTTGGTATAGATACACTTAACCATTATGGTGTACTCACATATGTGGATGAAAATGGTGAAGTGCACGAGGAAAAAGTAAAATCTGTTAATGGTGATTATGGAAGAGTATATGATGATTTATATGAAGCAATTATAAATGGTAGAAGTAAAACTATTACTGATGAACAAACATTATTGCAAATGGAGATTCTAGAAACAGGAATAAAGGATTTAAGATAAATCTCAAGTTATTTTAAAAAGTTATAATAATGGTTTAAACAATATTTTATGGTGAGCTATTCTGTATATATTAGGGAGGAATAAATATGAAATTAGGTATTATTGGAGCTGGAATGATTGTAGGAGATTTTTTAGAAATTACGCCATATTTAAATGATTTAGAATTAGAAGCTATTTATGGAAGAAAAAGTAGTGAAGAAAAAATGAATGAATTCAAAAATAAATATGGAATTAAAAATATTTTTTATGATTATAATGAGTTGCTAAATAGTGATGTAGATACTGTATATATTGCATTACCAAATAATTTACATTTTGAGTTTGCTAAAAAGGCATTAGAGGCAAATAAAAATGTTATTATTGAAAAACCAATGACATCAACTTATGAACAATCATTGATATTAGGTGATTTAGCTAGAGAACGAAAACTATTTATATTTGAAGCAATCACTAATCAATATTTACCTAATTATAAAAAGATTAAAGAACTTATTCCAAAGTTAGGAAATATAAAAATTGTTCAATGTAACTATTCTCAATATTCTAGTAGATATGATAGGTTTAAGGAAGGAAATGTATTACCTGCATTTGATCCTAAGTTTTCTGGTGGAGCTTTAATGGATTTAAATATTTATAATATCCATTATGTAGTTGGTTTATTTGGAAAACCTAAAAATGTTGAATACTATCCTAATATTGAAAGAGGAATAGATACATCTGGAGTATTGATATTAGACTATGATAAATTTAAATGTGTCTGTGTTGGAGCAAAAGATTGTAAGGCTCCTATTGCAAATAACATTCAAGGAGATAAGGGATGTATATATCAAGATACTCCAGCTAATGTTTGCAGGCAATTTGAGTTATTAATGAATGATGGGACTAATTCTATAATCAATGAAAATAAGTATGAGCATCGTATGGTTCATGAATTTATTGAGTTTGTAGATATAATTAAGAATAATGATTTGGAAAAGTGCTATAAAATGTTAGAACATAGCATAATAGTTAGTGAAGTTCAAACAATTGCAAGAAATAAAGGTGGAATTGTATTTCCAGAAGATAATATATAACTAATAAGATACTATAAAAAATATAACTTGGATAGATTGAATATAAAATAAGAACTAAATTTATAACAAATGATATTATGGAATAAGAACGCTTTTAGGAGGCAACTTTAAAGTGGATTATAATTATTCTGAGTATCAATATGATTATAATGAAGAAAATATAGATTTTGAGAACATTACAGAACATGATAAAGAAGAATTATACTTATTAAAAATTCAACATTCAGCTGATATACTTGTTATTTTATCTAGTATTTTATCATATGCTTCAACTATTGAGGGGATTGAGCTAATTTATAATAAATATGATGAACCAACTCAAAGGGCAGTTAAGTCAGATGTCCCAGCAATCCAATCTATGCAATTATTAGTGTTAGCAAGAGTGATGTACACCTTAGTCAGCTTTTTAAGATATCATCATTTATATAAAAGAAAAGTTAATGGAGATTTTAGTTTTTCTCTTGAGGCAAATATAAATGCAAATAGATCAAACATATTGAGAACTGTAGGAGCATATTATGGATTAATAGCAGCTGTAGGTATATATAATAGAGACATTACCCAGCCTATTATTGGAATATAAATATAAAAATTATTAATTAACTCAATTATGACAAATAAAAAACAGGATATTAAATTTATTATAATTAAATAGAAATTTAAAAAATATAAAACTGATAGGTATTTGCCTATCAGTTTTATATTTTTTACGTATTATACATATAACATTTTTTAAATTAAAATAATATCAGAAGATAAAATGGAAAGAGGGGAAACATAATGGATAAAAAAGACCCTAAGGTTTTATGGAAATTATTTTGCTCAATGTTTATGCTAAGTGCATGTACATTTGGTGGGGGATTTGTAATTGTTTCTTTAATGAAAAAGAAATTCGTTGAAGAACTTAAATGGCTTGAAGAAGATGAGATGCTTGATATTACAGCAATTACACAATCATCACCAGGTCCACTTCCAGTCAATGCATCAGTAATTATAGGATATCGTATGTATGGAATTGTTGGATCACTTGTTGCAATCTTAGGTACTATTATTCCACCAATGGTTATAATATCAATAATATCATTATTTTATAATCAATTTCGTGAAAATAAATATATAGCAATAGCACTTCAAGTAATGCGTGCAGGGGTAGCAGCTGTTATATTAGATGTTACTATTAACCTTGCAAAGAATGTATGTAAAACAAAAAGATTCATGTATATTGCTATGATGGTTATTGCCTTTATAAGTACTTACTTCTTTAATGTAAGTGCAATGCTTATAATATTAATCTGTTTAAGTATAGGAATCATTGATTTATTTGTATCAATGAGGAAGAAGGAGGCATAACTAAGATGATATTATTATTAAAGCTATTTTTTGCATTTTTACAAGTTGGACTTTTTAGTGTTGGAGGAGGATATGCAGCAATTCCTCTTATACAAGCTCAAGTTGTTAATATATATGGGCTTATGACTATGGAAGAATTCACTGATTTAATAACAATTGCAGAAATGACACCCGGTCCTATTTCTATTAATGCATCTACATTTGTTGGAACAAGGCTTGCAGGACCATTTGGAGCGTTTATATGTACACTTGGATGTATAATTCCATCATTTATAATATGTTTAACGTTAGCTCATTTTTATTATAAATATAGAAGCTTTGGTGGAGTTCAAGTTGTATTATCTGCACTTAGACCAGCAGTAGTTGCTCTTATTGGATCAGCTGGTGTTTCAATATTAATGCTTGGATTATTCCAAAGAGATATTTTTTCATTTGTAATTAGTGATTTTAGATGGATAGAATTTATATTATTTGGAGGATGTTTATATATTCTTAGAAAATATAAAGCAAGTGCTATTGCAATTATTTTTGGAAGTGGAGTAGTTGGAACTTTACTTTATGTAATAAAAGATTTTATATTTTAGTGCTCTTCACAAGAATAGAGGTATTTTAGATTATAATATATAATAGTTGAAATTCGATACTATTAATAACCATGGTATAACAGAAATTAAAAAAATGTAATTAAATATTTGAATATAAGAAAGTATCAGAAGATCAATTTTATGGCTTAAAAATTGATTTATCTGATACTTTTTTATTATTTAGAACTTATATTAAAGCTAGAACATATGCTAATAAGCTCTTCAATTAGCTTTGATATATATTTATTCTTATGATATATAAGTTTAATCTGGCGTTTTATGCTTACATCTTTAAAGTTTAATATTTTTAGAAGACCTTTTTCACATTCATCTCTTATAAGCATTTTTGATAAAATTGCAATGCCTTTACCATTTATAACAGCATTTTTTATAGCTTCTGTATTTGTACAAGTCCATTTTTTTATAACATTAATATTATGCTCAGATAAAAATTGCTCAAACTGATTTCTATCTGAGCTACCAGGTTCTCTTGAAAGTAAAGATTGACCTTCTAAATCTGAAAGGGATAGCTGATTCTTATTGTAAAAAGGATGAGTTTTTCCTACTACCATTACTAGTTCATCTTCGCAGAATGGAATTTTTACAATGTCTGGATTTTCGATTATTCCTTCAACCATAGCTACATCAAGCTCGCTTCTACAAATCATATTTTCAATCTCAAATGTATTATTTATAGTAACAAAAGTATCTATGTTTGGAATTTTATTTTCAAGACGTTCAATAATATCATTCATTAAATATGTTCCAACAGATACGCTTCCACCAACTCTTATTTTAGTTGATTTTCCTATGTTTTTCATAGCAAGCTCCATATTTTCAAATGAATCAACAATATGCTGAGAATGAGATAATAGCAATGTTCCTTCTTCTGTAATATGGAGCTTTTGAGAAATACGTTCAAAAAGCTTAACGTTATAGTATTCTTCAAGTTCACGAATAGCTTGACTTACTGATGGCTGAGATATGTATAAGAGATCTGCAGCCTTTCTCATTTTGCCACATTTAGCAACAGTGATAAATATTTTTAAATGTCTTATAGTCATAATATAAACCTCATAAAAAGATATAGTGTAAATTTTCCTAAGAACATTATACTATACCTTTGTATCTACTTTGCTTTTGTTTATGATTTATATTTTTCATTTGCTTCTCTTATATGAGAAGAATAATATTTTTTTAAGAATTCAAAAGCTTCCTGCACTTCAATTGGTATATCTACATGAGCAATAAAGTTTTTACCTTTAGGTCCATAACCAGTTTCGTTATCGCATAATCTAGGGATTTCACCCATAAGTAGGGTTATATAATGATTTATAGACCACATTCCCCATAGATCTTTTTCCTTGAAAGATAACTGCTCATTTTCTACTATTATTTCTGCTTTATATGGTGCAAAGTTTATAAATTGAGTATTTTCTAAAGCCCAGATTTTCTTAAATGTTGCATCCATTCTTCTTTGCATTGTAGAGTCTTGAATGATGATTGCATGTTTTATATTAAGGTTATTTTCCTTAACAACATTTAATGCATAGCTAACATTATTCCCACAGTTTGTGGAGTTGCGTTCAATAAGGCAATCTTTAATGGAATATTTAAATGAAAGATAATCTGAGATTATATCTGCTTCCATACGCCCATCAGTCTTTATCTCTGGATACTTTAACCTGAATTCATTTCTTAAAGCTTCTGTAGTATGCCCTTCACCGCCTACAACCATTATTTTTTTTGCTAATCCATTTTTAAAGGCTTCTGCAGCAACATCACATCCATATGGTATTGTTCCACCAAACAGGATTAAAAGATCAGCGCATTCATCTCCTAATTTGCTTTTTAGTTCTGATTTTGTCAGTGCAGAGATATCTCTTATAGACAAATAATTACTAATTACATTTAATTCCTTAGCTATAAAATTTATACTATTCATTTTATCTCTCCCTCTGTTTTTTTAGATTAATCTTCCAATATATGTTTTTGCTTGTAAAATTTTATTATTAAATTATATCATATTTTAAATAAAGTTACACTATATTGACTTGGTATTAATCACCAATAGACTTTGTAAAACAACTATACATTCAATGGTTTACTAGATTTTAATTTGTCATTAGTTAGTAGGAACGAAGTTATAAATGCTACTAAAGGAACTGCTAATATAACTCCAATGCTTCCTGATATACCTTGCATTATTTCAATTCCAATTGAATACATGTTGATGACTTGGTTGTATTGCATATCGTAAGAATAATTTAAAATAAGTGTATTGATAGAGCCGCCTGTAAATGCTAATATAAGAGTATTTGACATTGTACCCATCATGTCTTTACCTACATTTATTCCAGATTTAAAAAGCTCTTTGCTAGATAGGTTAGGTTTTTTATAATGTATTTCATTAATTGTAGAGGCTACAGACATGCTTACATCCATTATAGCACCTAATGATGCAATTAATATTCCTGAAAATAAAAGGCCTCCGATTTTTAAATTAGTGTTATTTGCAACAAAAACCAGTTCCTCAATATCTGATACATTGTAACCAGATATTTTAGCTAAATGCCCAAAGCCAGATGCAAAAATTCCAGCAATAATAACTCCAATTACAGTACCAAGTATAGCGCTTATTGATTTGATTGTTATTCCATCAATTAGGTACATAGAGACAATGGTTACAAGGATTACTATAATAACTGCTGATAAGAAAGGAGAGTATCCCCTATATATCATTGGGATGAAAAGAAATATTATACAAATAAATGTGAAAATTAAGCTTATAGCAGATTTAAAACCTTTCTTACTTCCTATAATACAAAGTATTAACAAGAATAGTCCTATAAATCCGTAAATTATAGGTGATCTATCATAACCATAAACTGAGGCAACATAATCATCTCCAAAAACACTTAATGAAACAATAACTCGCATGTTTTCAGTACAGTTAGTGCCATATAAATATCCTGAAAAGCTCGAAGCATATATAACTTTTCCACGATGTTCTCCACTAAGAAGTTTAAGTTTAACTCTTTGCTTTCCTACAGATGAGCCATATTCACTATGATCATTTTCTATAATCTCTTGAACAACTGCTTTTTCAAAACTAGTATTTTTCCTATTTACAAGCTGAACTTTATCAACCTGATTAAAGAAATATAAGAATGTAAAAAAGCATACTGCAAGCAATAATATTATTCCTTTCCTTAAACTTGCTGGTTTGTCATTAAATAATTTTGAAATCATTAAAAATCCTCCAATTTATAATTAGAATATAAATAAATATTTATATATTTGAGTAAAAAGGAGTATCAGCTTTTACTAATAAGTAATCAAGTAGCGATACTCCATAAACCATTATTTAGTTTTTGTGATTGTAAATGTATCGTCTATTTTTTCGCCATTATCTGTTCTATATGTGTTTATTGTAAATGTAGTATCAGTAATATCTACAATAGAGTATGTTGGAACATCTTCTTGCCATCTTGCAGCAATATATGATTGTTGCTTTTGAACTAAATCATAATACTTACTACCAGAACCAGAGTTTGCAGTCATATATAATATTCCATTAGGATTAGTTACATTATTAGATTTATTAGTTACAGCAGATACATCCTCAATACTTGTCAAATATTCATTGTATCTATAATCAATAGGAGTTTCCCCGTCTATATAAGCATCAAATTGATCTTCTGTGATAATCTTAGATTCATCTTTAGCTCCGCCTTTTAAGATGAAAGATCTTGAATAAGTATGATCATGTCCTGTTAATACAACATCAACCTTGTTATCTTCAAATATTGGAATTAAACTATATCTTAAGCTTACTATTTCCGGTTCATTAGAGTGTTCTCCAGAACCATATATGTCTTGGTGTAAAGTAACAATTCTCCACTTAGCATCTTGATTTTCACTAACAGCTTTTTTTATTAGTTGCTCATGTTCAGAAATATTAAGATTATTAGTGTTTAGCATGATAAATAACGCATCACCATATGAGTAGTAGTAATCTCCACCAGCCATTGTAGAGCCTAGGTTAGAAGCATTCGGATTATTAAAGTGGAAAGAATAATTTCCACTTGGAGCATCATGGTTTCCTATAGTGGTAGCAACTGGAAGTGATTTTAATAAGCTAGGACTTAAGTAACCAGCATATTCGATTTCATTTTGATCATATGTTTTAGATGGATTCTTTTTGTCTCTTGTTTGGATTTGATCACCAGCTGAAAGCATAAAACTTGCATTTGGAGAATTTTTTAAAGCAGTTTTTATTGTATTATTCCAGTTAAAGCTATCATTTCTTGTAGCGTTGTCTTGTCCTTGTTCTTCAGATGAGCCTGTAGCTGTATTTCCACTTGATGAACCTATTTGTGGATCACCAACAAATATAAAAGAGAAGCCATCTTTAGTGTCTTGAGTTTGGTACTTTATAGGTGCAATCCATTTACCATCTACTTGATAGCTATAATAATAAGTTGTGCCACTTTCAAGATTTTTAACTGTAGCTTTGTTAGAAATAAATCCTTTAACAGCTTCTTCATGAGAAACATTAATCTCATTTGAATCAGTTAAATTAATATTTTTTCCGAATCGTAAATGTGGTGCAGAATAATTTTCTTTTGAGTACCATGCAAAATTCAATTCTGATTCATCTTTTCCTGGAGTTAATGATATTTGAACAGGATTATATTTTATATTTTCCCATTCCTTGCACCATTTTTCCCATTCACCATTGCTGGCTGCAGTTGTTTTACTTGCTTCAGTCCAACCATCATTATCGGCTGCAAAAGAATAGATACTTGCAGTTAAAAGTATTGTTGTTGTTAATATAAGGGTTATAAATTGCTTAGTACGTTTTATCATTACTATTTCTCCTTTTATAAATAAATATCTCTAATTCATTTTATTTCATGCTAATTTGCAACTAAATAAATATTAAGAAATAATAACAATTTTAACCAATGAACAATAAAAGATAATTAATTTTTAACAAGCAAGACATTATTTTTAACTTGCTATAGGCTTGATTATTGAGAGAAAATTAAAAAGCTATTATAATTTCTGATTATAATAGCTTTATATATAAGTATATATTTTTTGATAATAATTATTAAAAGGTCTAAGATTTATTTTTAATATAATATGTAATGTTGTTATATTACATATTAATAATCTTCAACATCAAATTCTTTATCTTTAAAGTAATACTTTCTATCATCTTCTGTTATTTCACGTATAACTCTGCATGGATTTCCTGCTGCAATTACATTATCAGGTATGTCTTTTGTAACAACACTTCCAGAACCGATAACAACATTGTTACCAATGTGAACTCCTGGATTTACAACAACATTTCCACCAAGCCATACATTGTCACCAATTGTTATTTCTATTCCATATTCATAGCCTGAATTTCTTGATTTAGGGTGGATTGGATGTCCAGCAGTATAAAGAGATACGTTTGGTGCAAACATAACATTATTACCAATTTTAACTTTGCCTACATCAAGTATTACACAGTTGAAATTTGCATAAAAGTTTTCTCCTACTTCTATGTTTTTTCCATAGTCACAATGAAATGGTGGTTCAATAAAAACTTCATTTCCTGACTTACCTAAGATGTCTTTAATCATTGTTTTCATTTCATCCTTTTTATCAGGTGAACATGAATTGAATTTATGGATTTTAAGTCTTAAATCTAATCTTTCTTCACTAAGCCCATCTAGCCATGCTTTATATGGAAGACCGGCTAACATTCTTTCTTTTTGATTCATATTAGTATTCTCCTTTGATCTATTCAAATCTTATAGTAAATTATCGTATTAGTTGTTAGTCCATTAACCTACTCTATAATTTAAAGTAGATTAATGGACTAAGATTTTATATATGGTAAAGGTATTTTATAGCGTTATTATATTCACATCATAAAATGTGTTTTTACCCTTCTTACTATAATTGTATTATATATTTTTATAATAAAAAGTTCTTATATGATTTTGACAAAAGGTTACACTATTTTGACTTTTTATGTTTTCTTATTTAATGAATAAAAATAACAGATCATAGAAACGATCTGTTATTATAGGTTAATCTTATTTATTTGTTAAACTTAATAATTCCTGTGCTGATTTTCTGATTTCTTCAAGCATGGTTGAATTCTTTTCTTGTGCTTCAAGAGTTTCACTAGCATGTGCAGAAACTTCTTCAGAAACTGCAGATATTGTTTCAATGGTATCAGAAATTTCATTGTTAGCGGTTTGTAATTCAGTAATGCTTTTAGTAAGATTATTAATGTTATTATTTATTTCAACTGTATTTTTTTCAATATTTTCGAAACTTTCAGCTGTGTTTAAAGTAAATTCTTTTTCTTTATTAATGCCATTTATCATTTTTTCAATGACTTCAACTACTTGATTAATGGCAGATGATACATTAGTTATTAAATCTGTAATATTTCCAGTTGCATTTTTTGTTTGTGTTGCCATTGCGGATATTTCATTAGCAACTACTGAAAATCCTTTTCCAGCTTCACCAGCTCTTGCAGCTTCAATATTTGCATTTAATGCAAGAAGGCTTGTCTGATTAGTTATACCACTTATTAATTCAACAATTGTATTCATTTCTTCCATATAGTGATTAAGGTTTATTAACTTTTCTGTTATACTTTTTCCTTCGATTACAGAAGTTTCAACTTCATTTACTAAGTTTTCTACATTGTTGTTTCCGATTTTTACAACATTTAATGTTTCATTAATGCTTTTTGAAATCCACTCAGCATCATCGATGATTGTTGAAACTTTGTGTTGAATTTCTTGAGTTTGTAATAGCTGCTTTTGCACTGCAGTTGAAGTATCATTTATTCCAACAGTAACTTCATCCATAGCTGATTTAGTATGATTTGATGTTTCAGCGAGATTTTCAACTTGTTCATGAATAGTACTTATTCCATTTTGCATGGCTTTAGATTGTGATGACACAGAATCTAATATAGCTTTAGTTTGATTTTTTGCTTCAACCATCTGCTGAATCTTTTGATTACTATTCTCTAGTGTTGTTTTTGTAACAATGTATGAATATAGGCCAATTAAAAAAATAAGAAAAAGTTGAATACCTCCAGAAGTTGAATCTTGATATCCGAATTTGCCGGTAAGAGCACCACCAAATACAACAATAATGTTTTCAATTACTGTACCAATGAAAGTTAAAATTGCGATTCTCGTGTCATTATATATTGAGATTACTAATATCATTGGTAGTACAAGAACAAAAACTAAATTGGATTTTGAGGTAAATATCAGAAAGGTATATAACAATGCAAACCCAATAGCAAGAAAATGTTTTATAATTTTAGTCCCGGGATTTTTTTGTAAAAATACAAATTCTAGTATAACCGGTAATAGTGCTAAAATTAATACGATACATAGATATGGAATGGAATATCTCCCGTTAAAGGCAAGTATAATATAAAACAGAGAAATAATAATTGA
>SVCF01000029.1:16228-28314 GCA_015058475.1 Clostridium butyricum
AATACGATACATAGATATGGAATGGAATATCTCCCGTTAAAGGCAAGTATAATATAAAACAGAGAAATAATAATTGACTCTATTGCATGACATTTCACTGCAGTTTTATTATTACGCTCCATTTCTGATAAGATTTTTTTTTCCACATTATCATCCCCCTAATAACTATAAATTTATATTTAATAGATTGTACTATAATGATATCAGAAGGCTAAAAAGCATACAACAAAAAAAACTGATTTTTTACAAAAAGAAACAAACAGGAATATTTTTTAGAAACAAAAATATAATAAAAATAAAAAATAATATTAGAATTATCATATAATGAAATATACCTACAATAATTAGCTATATAAATATTGTAGGTATATTAGTCTGATTTTTATGAGATTATTTATGACAAAATTATTTGCCCTCTGAGTGCTCTTTTCTATATTTTGATGGAGAGACATTCTTTTGTTCCTTAAATCTTTTTATGAAATATCCAATATTATCATAACCGCAGCATATAGCAATATCTATAATTTTAGTATCTGTTTTTATAAGGCATTCAGCTGCTTTTTCAATTCTGATTTCGTTTATGTATTCAGTAAGCGTTTTTCCAAGAAGTTTTTTAAAATACCTGCAAAAGTATTGAGTATTCATTCCGATTAGAGAAGCGATTTCATCTAAAGAGATTTTTTGGCTGTAGTTTTTATGAATAAACGTAAGAACTTTTTTTAAATTTTCAATTTTATAAGTATCATTTTCTTCTATGCTGTCAGTATTTAAGAAACTATTATTTTCATAAAGGCATGAAATAAGCAGATATAAGTATGACTTTACCTTTATATAAGAACTTAATTTATTTTTATCAGATTCAAAGATAATTTTTTCATATAACCTTTTAACATTTGGCCAAATAGGATTAGTATCTAATATAAAAGTGGGAAATTGAACTTTACCTTCAATAAGAGGCCTTATTATTTTATATTGTATAGCATCAAAATATTCAAAACTGAGCATCTTTAAATCAAATACAACGGCAGATTCATTACACCCGTTATCGCTAACAATTGAGTGAATGTCACCTGAATTTATAAACATAAATGTAGGTTTTGTTATTCGATATTCTTTCATATTAAGGGTTACAGTAAATGAACCTTCTTTAAAAAAAATTAATTCTGTTTCATCATGCCAATGTAGATTAACAATAAATTGTTTATCTGAATTCCATTTGTAAGTAGCTAATGGAAAACTTACTGTACCATGCGTTGTATTTTCACGTAATCCTTCTTTTTCCATTTTTTAAACCCTTTCAAATATAATATATTTCATAATTATATCTTATCTTTAAATTTAGATAATTTAAAGATTATCATTGAAAGATCTTTTCTTTGATTTAAAGTTATTATAGGAATTTTTATAGAAATATATATTCAGTATTTTTTCTTTAATATCTATTTGATTACCATCTAAATTGTTAACAATAAAAAAGGACTACACACAACAAATTTTAATTTATTGCATATAGTCCTTCTTTAATATTAAGCTACATCAAATTTAGTGATTTTTCTTTCAGTAATTTTAGCAGTATTTCTACCAACTAAAGCACCTGTATCCATTAAAAAGACATTCTTTTCAATGATTAAGTTCATAAGAGATAAAACTTCAGCTTGAGATAAATCAGGTTTTACTCCATTGATACTGAAAGTACTTGTTTTACCACTTTCAGTAGTGAAAATCATAGATAAAATATACTCCATATTTTCAATCTCCTTTCGATTTATTATTTTCTTACATTAGTAGAACTCATGGGTCTGTCAAATGTTTATTATAGTGATATTAAGCATTTACTAAGTCAGAAGAAACATTTAGTAAAGTACTTCTAGTTTGACTTTCAAAAATGTCTTTGATAGCTTCTGCTACATCATAGACAGCTTGAAGATCTGCGTCATTTCTGACATTAGAAAAAGTTTTCTTAGTGAAAACTGGATCCCCTGCTTTATCAACAGAAGTTTGAATTTCTACTGCCATATTTGTTGAGTTTACAATTTTGTTTACAGCCATTTTAAAACCTCCTTTATTTGTGTGTTTCAATTAAGATATACGCAACTTAAAAATTTTTTCATGATGTTTTATAAATATTTTTAATAAAGCTCATATTTATTTTTCATCATATTCAATAACAAATCCAAGTTTTGTAGAAATTATGGTGTTCAATTTACTAATTGAAGCTGTTAGGGTAGTAATCTGCTTTTCAAGTCTTATGAGTAAATAGCTACTTACTGCAACAGGAAAGCCAACATTTCCGATAAGGCCTATAAGTTCATTGATTTCCATGATTAATCACTCCTTTCAATGAATATATACGACAATGAGTGATGATAAATTTGTTTCTTAAAGTTTAGCCTATAAAAATAAATGACAGACTTTAAATAATTAGAAACAATATTATTTTTTTTATATTTTTCAAAAAAATGGTTGAATGATATTAAAAACTATGTTATTATAAATGAGTAGCGAAAAGCTAACAAAAATAATTAAGAAAATTTAAGTTTCGTTTGGATAAATAATTTCTCATAAATTTAGAAAGTATTATCGAATAGAAATCTTTAAATTTAGGAGGAATATTTATGACAGATAAGACATTAACATGTAGAGATTGTGGAAGTGAATTCATATTTTCAGTAGGAGAACAAGAATTCTACCAAGAAAAAGGATTCGAAAATGAGCCAACAAGATGTGTATCTTGTAGAAGAGCTAAAAAAGAACAAAATAGAAGATAATTTTAGATTGTTGCAAGGTTATAGTTTAGGCTATAGCCTTTTTTTGTTGTATAAATATAGTAGTACAAAAATTTAAATGAAACAGAAAATGAAGATTTTATGAATCTATCTGAGTAAGCGATTCACATCAAATGCAAAATTGGGGGTATATAGTTATATAGATACTTTGCATTTATTATAGCAAAGAAATCAGAAAGTGAAATCTTCATTTTTGGTTACTTTTTTTTATAATTATTTTGAATAACGTATTTGGGTAAATTAATTAATTTTTTATACAATCATAATAATGACTTACTGCTAAATCAACTATTGTACTCACACATACATTAAGACTTGAATGATTATTTTTTATTTCATTAATTTTCCTTACTGTAGATGAGCGTAGTACATAACAGCGCCTAGTGTCTGGAATTTCATTATCAATTGATGGAATTCCTCCATGACATGAGGGGATATTCATATTGTTTAGAAAATAAGCATATTGATTAAAATTACTATTTGTTCTATTGCTGATTTCATTTTTAGTTGTAATACTTTCACATTGATTATTTAAGACAATTGGATCAAGCTCAACGTCTTCAAAATTAAATTCAGCAATACATTTTCCAGAAGGAAATACAGGTTTATCACTTTCAACAAAAGAAAATGTATCAAAATTATCTACAGCATCAATATTATTTGAGGATTTATATTGTTTTTTATCCATAAATTCTCCTTTAATTAATTATAATTTTCATAAATTTTTTATTACTTTAGGTTAGTTAATTCATATGCTTTAGATATACGATATGAAAATATATATTTTTAAGAATATAGAAATAACTAAATATATATTGTTGTATTTTTGAGAATATAGAAATAAGTGAATATATATTCTTATATTTTTGAGAATATATAGTCACTTATATTTATGTATAGAAAAGTATAAATTGCTAGAATGAATTTATAAGTAAATTATCTATAAAATTAATTTATTAATAAATTTATAATTACATATTAAGCAATTTATTAAAATATATGAATATTTTTTCAATATAAATTATTCCCTAATATATAAAATGTGTTATAATAATAAAAAATATTTAAATTGGGGGGCATTTTTTATGTCAAGAGTATATAATTTTGCAGCAGGACCAGCTGTATTACCAGAAGAGGTTCTAAAAGAAGCAGCAGCAGAAATGTTAGATTACAAAGGAACTGGAATGTCAGTAATGGAAATGAGTCATCGTTCTAAAGCATTTGAAGAAATAATTCAAGATGCAGAAAAAGATCTAAGAGACTTGATGAATATTCCAGATAACTACAAGGTATTATTCCTTCAAGGTGGAGGATCAACACAATTTGCAATGGTTCCAATGAACTTAATGAAAAATAGAGTTGCAGATTACATTATTACAGGGCAATGGGCGAAAAAAGCAGCAGCAGAAGCAAAGAAATATGGAAAGGTAAATGAATTAGCATCTTCAGCAGATAAGACTTTTTCATATATTCCAGATTTAAAGAATATTCAAGTTAGTGATGATGCAGATTACGTATATATTTGTCACAATAACACAATTTATGGAACTACATATCATGATTTACCTGATACTAAGGGTAAAGTCTTAGTTGCTGATATGTCATCAGATATTTTATCTGAACCAATTGATGTAACTAAATATGGAATAATATTTGCTGGAGTTCAAAAGAATATTGGACCAGCTGGTACAGTAGTTGTAATAATTCGTGAAGATTTAATTACAGAAGATGTACTTGAAGGAACTCCAACTATGCTTCAATATAAAATACACGCAGATAATAAATCATTATATAACACACCACCAGCTTATGGTATCTACATTTGTGGAAAGGTATTTAAATACCTTAAGAAACTTGGTGGATTAGAAGCTATGAAGAAGAGAAATGAAGAAAAAGCTAAGATTCTTTATGATTACCTTGATTCAAGTGAATTATTCAAAGGTACAGTTGTAAAAGAAGATCGTTCATTAATGAATGTGCCATTTGTAACAGGTAATGAAGAATTAGATGCTAAATTTGTAAAAGAAGCTAAAGCAGCTGGAATTGAAAATATCAAAGGACACAGAACTGTTGGAGGTATGAGAGCAAGTATTTACAATGCTATGCCAATAGAAGGTGTTAAATATTTAGTTGACTTTATGAAAAAATTCGAAGCTGAAAATAAATAAAATATAGAATGTAAAATAAAAGCTCAAAGTTTTATTTAAACTTTGGGCTTTTATTTTCAAGTATTTTAGTAAATAATTTAACATGGAAAAAACATAAGTTTCAATAAGGAAATATGTAGTATAATGCTTTTTTAAATAAAACAAGAACAAGATTTTGGTGAATTTGGAATTCTTCTAATAGCCTAACATCAAGTAATAACAATGATACATCGAAATATTATTGTATCTCAAGACAGTACAGCAGTAATGCAGTAAAATGTAGATGGAAGTATAAAACTTATAAATGAAGAAGGTGACCAGCAACTATGAAATATTACTGGAAATTTCGATTTTCAGTAATATTTTTTTGTTCTCATCAGAGCTTATGTTAATGAGTAAAAGATATTGTAAAAGGTAAGTTAAAATTCATGCTAATAAGGTGATTTTATGATATTATAAATTAAGTAAAAGGGGATGATTATTGTGAAGATAGCTATTGTAAATGATTTAACTGGTTATGGAGATGATATATCGACACACATTTCTAATTATCTAGAAATAAATAAAATTGTAGGGGAAATTGAAGTATTTAAAAGTGGTGAAGAATTTTTAAAATATTTTGAATCAAAGAAATTTACAGTTGTTTTTTTAGATATTATCATGGATAGAATATCAGGGCTTGCAGTAGCAAAAGAAATTAGAAAAAGATCTGATAACTTACCAATTGTATTTATTACAGCAATAAGGGAATGTGCACTAAAAAGCCATGAAATGAGAAATTTTGATTATTTAATTAAGCCTTTTAAAGAAGATAGGATCTTTGATATTATGAATCGTGTTAGAGCAGAGAAACAGATTCAGAGATACATAGAATTTAAAGAGAATAATATTACAAAACGTATTCTTTTAGATGATATTAAATACATAGAAACAAAGGGATATTATATTGAAATTAGGACTATAGAGGAAATCTTGAAAATATATATGACTTTTCATGAGCTTTTAGGAATTTTGCCGGAAGATCAGAGATTTCAGAATTGTACTTCAGGATGTATTATAAATTTTGATTGGGTAGAGAGGCTTGAAGATCAAGTCTTTATAATGAAAGATGGTAAATATATAACTATCTGTCGTAAAAATAAATCTTTGATGAAAAGTATTTATGGAGAGTATTTACTTGAAAAAAAAAGAATGATGATGTGGTAGTGAATAGTTAAAGCAGACTTAAAGTGGAAGAAGATATCTTAAAAATTTTGTAGATATCTTTATTTTTTTATCCTAAATACATTTCAAATTTATGCGATAAATTCCCAAAAGTGAATATTCTATTTTAGATTATACCAAATTGGCTTAGTGTATATATAAAGGGACTTTATGAGAAAACTTATTGAGAAAAACACTATAATATGTAAAAAAATAGTAGAATGTTAGTGGTTTATATAATACAATGTTTTTACAGAAGCAATAGAGGGGATGAGGATTAGAATGAGTATTAATGAGAAAATAGGAAAAAGAATAAGAGAATTTAGAAAAAAATTTAAAATGACTCAAGGAGAGCTTGCAGAGAAAACAATATCATTTAAACAATGTCAAATAAGCAAGATTGAACTTGGGAAAAGGGAAATAAAGCATGATGAACTTTTGATGTTTGCTGAGATATTTAGAGTGCCAGTAAATAGATTTTCTTTATAAAATATTAATGAGAATTTAAAGAGGATATAAGTAAACAAATCATATTTTAATGATATACGAAGGGAAATTGGTATGATAGGGAATAAATATTATTGGCTTAAACTTCATAATAATTTTTTTGAAAAAGAAGAGATAAAAATGCTTCTATCTATGCAAAATGGAACAACTTACGTAATAATTTATTTAAAATTATTACTCAAAAGTTTGGAAACAGAAGGAACGCTTATATTTAAAAGAACAATACCATATACCCCTGAAATGATAGCATCTATTACTGGGGAAAATATAGATATAGTAAGAATTGCAATAGATATTTTTATAAGCTTTAGGCTTATGGAAAATTTAGAAAATGGGGCTTTGTTTATGAATGAAATAGAAAATATGGTTGGATCTGAATCAAAATGGGCAGAAATCAAGAGAAAACAAAGAGAAGATAAGAAAAAGATTATGGATGGGGAGGAAATAGAGGAAATTCCTGAAGGTGATGAGGTTAAATTAATTGAAAATTGTGAGCGAGAAGAATATAAAAATATTCCTGAGGACAATGTCCAAAATGTATCAGAAGAAAGTCCTATAGAGAAAGATAAAGAGTTAGATATAGAGTTAAAGAAAAAGATAAAGAAAATATATATGAATTTAACCTTTATAGATGACATCATTGAAAATGTTAAAATTACAAAAAGTGAATATGAAAAGCTTATTATTAAACATGGTAAGGTTAATGTTAATAATATTATTTTGAAGCTTGATAATTATATAGCAAATAACAGAAAAAAGTATAAGGACCATTACAGAGTTATAAATACTTGGTGTATAAATAATACGAAATATATTGAAAAATTTTCTGAGGAACCTAGTAGTATTAAATGCAAAAATATAAAGGATTCGCAAAACATAAATAATAGTCATCAAATATTTCAATTCGATTAAGGAAAATTAGTATTGTATTTATATTTGATAAATCAAATTGAAGGGGTGACCAGTTTGGAGCAGATGCCACAAAACATTAAGATTGAAGTAGAAATATTAGGCGGTATAATGCAGAATCCTAGAATACTTCCACAAGTAATAGAATGTGTAAAAAGTGAAGATTTTTATCTAAAAAAACATTCATTAATATTCAATGGACTATGTACATTATTTGCTGAAGGCAAGGATATAAATATAACAATGCTTGTCGATGCTATTGGGAGAGACAATCTAAAGGAGGTTGGTGGGGTAACTTATATAACTGAAATAGCAGCAAGTGGACTTCCTATAAATCCAGACAAGTATATTGAGATTTTAAAGGAGTGCTCCTATAGAAGAAAAGCTATAAAGGCTATGCAAAGCTATATAGATAAGTTTTATGACTATAATAATAATCCTAATAAATTATCTGGAGAGTTAGTTAATTTACTTGTTAATTCGTCAACTACACATACAACAATCCTAAATGATGAAAAGTTATTAACACTAACTGTGGATGAAATTGAAAAAAGATATAAAAACGGTGGACAAATTCCTGGAATGGAAACTGGATTTATAGATTTTGATAGGGCAACTAATGGTCTTAAAAAAGGGGAATTAGTAATAATAGGCGGTAGACCTTCTATGGGAAAAACATTAATGGCACTTAATATAGGCGATAAACTTGCAGATAAAGGATACAATGTAGGTCTTATGGAACTTGAAATGACTCCAGAAGCGTTGGGATTTAGAAGACTTGCATATAACTCTAATACTGATGCACAAAAATTACAGACAGGTAAATTAAATGATGAAGAATTTTGTAAAGTGGCATATGCATTTAACAAGCTTGCTAAAAATAATAAGTTATTTACAGACTGTAGCAGCTATCAAAATATGCTTACAATAAAAGCAAAAGCTAAAGCAATAAAGCAGGCGCATGGATTAGATTGTCTTATAATTGACCATTTAACTCTTATGGACATACCATCTAAGAATAATAGAAGTCAGGAAATTGGTGATGTTACGAGATCTTTAAAATTACTTGCCAAGGAATTAGACATAAGTATAATTTTAGTATGTCAGCTATCAAGGGCAGTTGAGTTAAGAAATAATAAAAGGCCTATTATGAGTGATTTACGTGAATCTGGTAATATTGAGCAGGATGCAGATTTAATTATATTTGCATACAGAGATGAATATTATTATCCAGATACAGATGAGAAAGGTATTATGGAATGGATTATATCTAAGCAGAGAAATGGAAGAACTGGTACTCTTAAATTTAGGTATATTGATAAGCTGCAGAAAATTGAGAATTTGTAGAGTAGAAATTTTAGTGAATATAATATAAAGTATGTTTTAATAGAGAAGCTTAATTGAGCCAGATATATACCTTTAATATTTACAAGATTTATTATAATAAAAAACCTATTATAATTCTTAAATAAGAACATAATAGGTTTTTTTACATTTTATAGTTATGATTAGTAAAAATAAAATAAATAAAAATACTCTAATGTTTAGGATGTATAAGAAAGTGATTCATTAGAAGTAATATCACTATGGATTTTATCTAAAATAATTTGTTTATCTTTATAAATTTTATTATAACTTAAATGCTTCAACTCTGAATAAGTTTTGAGTGAGTATCCTTTAATAAAAATAAACTCAATTAATTCCTGCTCATAAGGGGTAAGTTTCTTTAAGGATAAATTTAAAATTTCACAGTCAATTTTATTTATGATTAGTTCATCAAGATTGATATCATCTGATTTAAGGACACTTTCTAATTCGTCAGTTAAATGAACGATATTACAAGGTGTAATAGAACTTTTTTTAAAATTGCTTTTGATAAGATCCTTTAGATTATTTTTTATTGCATTAATAGTATAAGCAACAAACCTATGCCTATCTTCATTGTATACTACAAGGCATTTGGCTATACTTTTATAACATTCACTTTTAATATCATCAAAATCATAGCCATTTAGATGAGTTTTACTAGATATATTTAGTATAAATGGCTCAAATTCTTTTAAAAGTTTTTCTTGAGCTATTTTATCATTAGCTTTAGATTTCTTAACTAGATTTTCTATATAAATATAATCCAACTGTAGTAATCCTCCTTAACGTATATTTTAAGAATAAATTTTATTTGATTTAAAAATTAAAATTCTAAAATGAATATATAGTTAATTTTTGGGATAAAAACTACTATATATAGTATATACGCATTCAAAGGAGGCTTACTATAAGAAAATGGCAGTCAGTCTAAAATAGAATATTATTTAAAGATAACTATTACCAAAATAAAGGTTTTTTGAAAATTAAATAGTGTAATGTTAATATATAATATATAACCCAAATAATTTATAAAAATTATATTTTATGCTTTGATAATTTGATATAGATTGAGGTGCAGAAAATGAATGATGAAATCATAATTCAAGCTATAAAAAAAGGGGGCATATTAATTATTAATTTTGACTATTATTAGTAGCAGCTATGTCAATACACATTGTTAACAAAAAACTATATTTTGGAATGGGTGATAGTATGTCTAAGAAAAGATATGAAATTGATATGTGTAATGGACCGCTTGCTGGAAAAATTCTAATGTTTACTTTTCCATTAATGCTTTCTAATATAATGCAGTTATTGTTTAATGCTGTTGATATGATTGTAGCTGGACGCTATTGTGGTAGTAATGCGCTGGCAGCAGTAGGAGCTACATCTTCTTTAATAAATTTACTTATAAACTTTTTTGTAGGACTATCTATTGGAGCAAATGTATTGGTTGCTAGATATTATGGAGAACATAATAAAAAAGATTTAAGAGAAATGGTTAATACATCTATAGCAACCAGTATAATTGGAGGTTTTGTTTTAACTATAATTGGAGTGGTTTTAGCCAGGCCTTTACTTATAATGATGCACACTCCAGAAGAAGTTTTGGGACAGGCTATCTTGTATTTAAGAATATATTTTTTAGGAATGCCAGCTTTGTCTTTATATAACTTTGGAAGTGCAATCCTACGTGCTGCTGGTGATACAAAACGTCCATTATATTTTCTTACAATAGCAGGAGTAATAAATGCAGTATTAAATATAATATTTGTTGTTTATTGCGGACTAGGGGTTTCAGGTGTGGCACTTGGAACAATTTTTTCTCAGGTTGTATCTTCAGCATTAGTTATTATATGCCTTGTAAAGAGTGAAGGAATAGTCCGTCTTAAAATTAAGGAAATAAAAATACATAAAGCAAAATTTAAGAAAATGATGCAGATTGGTGCGCCAGCTGGAATTCAAGGAACAGTATTTTCATTATCTAATGTATTAATTCAATCATCAATAAATTCGTTTGGTTCAGTTGCGATGGCAGGAAGTTCAGCATCATCTAATATTGAGAATTTTGTATATATGTCTATGAATTCTTTCCATCATACAGCTCTTAATTTTACAGGCCAGAATGTAGGAGCTAAAAAGTATGATCGTGTTAATAAGATTTTAATAATGTGTGTTGGATTAGTCGCATTGGTTGGAATTATTATTGGAGGAGGAGTATGCTTAGGAGCAGAAGGTCTTTTAAGATTTTATACTAACGACCCAGAAGTAATTAAATATGGTGTAATTAGACTTACTATAATTTGTTCTACATATTTTCTTTGTGGAATAATGGATACTGTAGTTGGTGTTTTAAGAGGTCTTGGTTATGCAGCAGTACCTATGGTTGTTTCAATTATTGGAGCATGTGGTCTTAGAATTGTATGGATTATGACTATATTCGCTAATTTTAGAACACTTAAAGTATTATATTTATCATATCCAGTGACTTGGATAATAACTACAGTGGCACATATTATATGTTTCTTTATAATTAGAAAAAAGATTCTTTCTTTTGTTGATAGTGAAAATTATCAATGATAAGATGTAATTATAGATAAAAAATAATATATTGATTTTAAATAGGAGTGATATTTATGGAGAAAATAGCTAGTTTTACAATAAATCATTTAAATCTTCTTGCAGGAGTTTATGTTTCAAGAAAAGATAAATTTAATGATGTAGTTCTTACTACTTTTGACCTTAGAATGACTAGACCAAACTATGAGCCAGTTATGAATACTGCTGAAATGCATGCAATAGAACATTTAGCAGCTACATTTTTAAGAAATCATAAAGACTTTGCAGATAAAACAGTTTATTTTGGACCAATGGGTTGCAGAACTGGTTTTTATCTAATTTTAAGTGGTGATTATGAATCTAAGGATATAGTAGGGCTTCTTACTGAAATGTATAAATTTATTGCAGAATTTGAAGGAGATATTCCAGGGGCTTCGGCTAGAGACTGTGGTAATTATTTAGATATGAATTTACCAATGGCAAAATATTTAGCAAAGAAATATCTTAATGATGTTTTACTAAACATAACAGAAGAAAGATTAGTATATCCAGAATAAAATCAGAGTTTAGTGGATAACAACCAAAATAAAGTTCTCATATTGGCTCG
>SVCF01000004.1 GCA_015058475.1 Clostridium butyricum
TTTTATGTGAATATTTGTGAAAATATTAGAGCTATAAATGATATTGAAAAAAGTATAGAGCTTAATGATATATTTTTTGATTATATGAAAAAAGATAAAGAGCTAGATGCTATCAGAAAGTATTCGGAATACATAAAGATAGTTGAAAGATATTCTAAAATATAATAATAAATAATGAAGAAATATACTTAATATGATAAAATCTAATTAATGATATTTATAAATTCGTTAGAGGGGGCATATAGATATGAAAGAAACATTTAGTGAAGGTTTAGAGGAAGTTATGGATAACTTATATAAAGGAGGTGCATTTTTAACAGCTGGTGATGATAAAAAATGCAATACCATGACTATCAGTTGGGGGAGTATTGGATATATGTGGGGAAAGCCTATGTTCATGGCGTTAGTGAGAACCTCAAGATATACAAATGAATTTTTAGAAAATGGAAGCGAATATACAATTAGTATACCTTATGATAATGAAATGTCAGAAGCAATTTCTATTTGTGGTAGAAAATCAGGAAGAGATGTTGACAAAGAAAAGGAAGCTAATATAAAGTTTGTTCCATCTAAGAAGGTTAATGTACCAGTAGTTGATGGATGTAGTAAATATTTCGAATGTAAGATTGTTTTTAAACAAGATATGAATCTTGAATATATGGATGAATCAATTGTAAAAGCATGTTATGAAAAAGATGCAAAGCATGTATTATACTTTGGAGAAATAGTAGAATATTATTATAATAAATAGAATTTATTAACAATAGCCATAAATATTCATAATATACTATAGGTGATTATTTATGGCTAATTTTTTATTATTTATTTGTGGGATAATATGTATATCTATTGGAATAAATTTATTCAAAAATAAAATAAGAATACTGTCATTAGCAATAGATGGTTTAAATGATAAAGAAATAACAGAAAAACAGGATATATTATCTATCTGTTGTAACTTCATAACAATTGGAATAATGTTTTTAATATTCAGTTTAAGTTTATTTCAAATATGAAAATAGATGTAGCTGATTTGTTTTCATAAAAGCTTAATAAAAAAGGACATTTGTAAGATTAGAGTCTTTCAAATGTCCTCTTTTTATATTTTAATTTCTATATTGTGTTTCAGATAATTCATATACATGATCATATTCTATAGGTTCGTCATTATATAGGAAAGTAACACCATCAATCCATTCACCTTTGTAAGTAACTTGTAGGAAATTTTCAATTAGTGTATTTGCAGTTATTTGACCACCTGTTGAACCTTGGAATTTACTACTCCATTTATTACTATTATCATCAATTAAGTTTATAGTAGCAATTTTTTTGCCATCAATATTATCTATAGATTTTAGTTTAATAGGCAGATTGTCAAAGAAATTTTTTGAGACAGTGTTTGACAATTCTTGAACTTTATCTTCTAGTGAAGAATCTGTAGATATTTCCATTTTAGAAGACTCATTTGGTTCTAATGTATTGTCATCTATAGTATAAATAGAAAGTTCTTCTTTATTTGATGGATTTTCTTTACCCTCATTATTTGTATTATCTGTTTTGTCATCTTTCTCATCTTTGTTATTGTCTTTAGAATTATCAGAAGAATTATTAGCTGAGTTGTCTTCTACAGTAGGCTTGCTGTCATTCTTATTAGTTTCCCCTGTATTAGATTTACAGGAAACTAAAGCAACACTTAACATTAAAACTGTAGCTATAATTAATTTTTTTGTCATCATAATTAACCTCCTTATTTATACGACATTTTAGTAAATATTTTAACTAATTATAACATATACAGTGCTTAATTAAAAGAATTTATTATATTCTGAATGATAGAGATAGCATTGACAATTTATTTTGATTATAGTATATTTTGATTATCAAAATATTTAATAGTCTAAGGATTTTTAACATTAAATATTACTAATAAGAAATGATATAGTATATTATTTAAATTATGTTTTTATAAGAAATTGGAGGTAGCACATAGATGAATAAATCAACAATAGAGATTAATAAATTGTTGGTTCAATTATTTAACGACGTTTTGCAGATTGAAGAAAAAAGTTTAAAAGAAGGAGTGATTTCAGATCTATCAATAACAGAAATACATACAATTGAAGCAATAGGTATGTACACTGAAAAGAGTATGTCTGAAGTGGCTCAGATATTAAAAATAACTGTTGGAACTTTAACAACTGCTATCAATAAATTAATAAAAAAAGAATACGTCGAAAGAAAAAGAATAGAAGAAGATAGAAGAGTTGTATTAGTTAAGCTTACTAAAAAAGGTAAGCTTGCATATAGAATACATGAAAAATTTCATCACGATATGGTAAATACAGCCATTGATGGGTTAAGTGAAGAAGAAGAAGAAGTTTTAATTTCTTCATTAAATAAAATAAATAATTTCTTTAAAGAAAAATATGAATTAGTTTAATTAGTAATAGAGGAGAGGGTCATGAAAAATATAAAAATTGCTGGAGTGGGGGCATATTCACCAGCTTTAGTTGTTACAAATGATGATATTAGTAAACTTGTTGATACTAATGATGAATGGATACAGGAAAGAACAGGTATAAAAGAAAGAAGAATATCTGAGGGAGAAGACACTTCTGATATTGCAGTAAAATCAGCTATTATGGCTTTAGACAGAGCAAATATAAAGACAGAAGACTTAGAACTTATAATTGTTGCAACCATATCCCCAGATAACTTTATACCATCTGTTGCATGTTTAGTTCAAAGTAGATTAAATGCAAATAAGGCAGCATGCTTTGACATAAATGTTGCATGTTCAGGTTTTTTATATGGTCTTGAGATTGCTAATAGCATGATGAAATCTATGAATTATAAAAATGCTTTAGTAATTGGAGCAGAAACACTTTCAAAGGTAATGGATTGGACTGATAGAGGTACATGTATATTATTTGGTGATGGTGGAGGTGCTGCTGTTTTAACACAATGTGATAAAGGTGGTATTCTTAAATCATACTTAAAATCAGATGGATCAAAGGGTGATGCATTAACAATAGAAGCTGCAGATTTTGAAACACCATTTACAAAAGAAAAGAAAGAAAAATATAGAGTAATAAAAATGAATGGAAGAGAAGTCTTTAAATTTGCAACAACAGCAATAGCTGATGGTGTTACAGAGATATTGAAAGATACTAATTTAACATTGGAAGACATTAAATATATAGTTCCACATCAAGCAAATTACAGAATAATAAATTCGGCAGCAAAGAAGCTTAATGTTGAAACAGAAAAGTTCTATATCAATATAGATAGATATGGTAATACATCTTCTGCATCAGTTCCTTTAGCATTAAATGAAATGGTAGAAGAGAACCTTATAAATAAAGGTGATAAGATTATTTTAGTTGCATTTGGTGGTGGATTAACTCATGCAGCTACATTAGTAGAATTTTAGTAAATAAGCAATTCAAAAGTAATAAAATAAGATTAAATCTAAATAAGGATTTTATGGAGGGAATATATATGTTATTTGAAGAAATTAGAGAAGTTATTTGTGAACAATTAGGAATCGAAAAGGATGAAGTATCTTTAGAAACTACATTCGAAGATTTACAAGCAGATTCTTTAGATTTATTCCAAATAGTAATTGAATTAGAAGAAAAGTATGACATACAAATTGAAGATGTTGAAGGTTTAAGGAATGTTAAGGACATAGTTGATTACGTAGAACAAAAGATAAAGTAGGAATTATATGAATTTATTTTTAATTTTTTATCAATACAATTGATAATAATGAGATGTAATAGTAAAATTAGTTATAATATTCTTAGTAAGAGTTCATTTGCCATAACAGTTAAATATTAGATTGAAATATTATTCTATATTTCGATTATGGGAGGAAATTTTTGTGAAAGAAAATAGAGTTTGTGAATTGTTAGATATTAAATATCCGTTATTCCAAGGAGCTATGGCAAGAATTGCAGATGCATCATTAGCAGCAGCAGTAAGTAATGCTGGGGGGCTTGGGATAATTACAGGAGCAGCTCCAACTGAATGGGTTAGGGAGCAAATAAGAAAGGCGAAAGAATTAACAGATAAGCCATTTGCAGTAAACTTAATGCTTCAAATGGAAAATGTTGATGAAATTGCCGATTTAGTATGTGAAGAAGGAATTAAAGTTATAACAACTGGAGCAGGAAGCCCAGGAAAGTACATGGATAAATGGAAATTAAATAATATAAAGGTTATACCAGTAGTCGCATCTGTAGCATTAGCTAAAAGAATGGAAAAATCAGGAGCGGATGCTATTATAGCAGAGGGTACTGAATCAGGTGGTCATGTAGGACAATTAACAACAATGACTTTAGTTCCACAAGTTGTAGATGCAGTCAATATTCCGGTCATAGGAGCAGGTGGTATTGGTGATGGAAGAGGTGTATCAGCAGCTTTCATGTTAGGTGCAGAAGGCGTACAGATTGGAACAAGATTTTTAGTGGCAAAAGAATGTAATATACATCAAAATTATAAAGATAAAGTATTAAAGGCAAAGGATATTGACACAGAAGTAACAGGAAGATCTACAGGGCATCCGGTAAGGGTTTTAAGAAATAAGCTTTCAAGAACTTATCTAAAACTTGAAAAAGAAGGCGCAAGTGTTGAAGAGATAGAAAAGATAGGAATAGGATGTTTAGCTAAAGCTGTTATAGAAGGTGATGTGGAAAATGGCTCACTTATGTCAGGGCAAATAGCAGGTCTTATTAATAAGGAACAAACTTGTAAAGAAATAATTGAAGAAATGTTTAAAGAAGCTAATGAAAGATTTAAACTTTTTGGAGGTCAAAATGAATAGTGAAAAAATAGCTTTTCTTTTTCCAGGTCAAGGAGTTCAAACTATTGGAATGGCGAAAGATCTTTATGATAATATACCAGAATGTAGAGCAATTTTAGATTATAGTGAAGACATAGTAAAGATGCCTTTAAAGAAAATGATGTTTGAAGGACCAGAAGAGGTTATTACCGCAACAGAAAATGCACAACCAACTATATTGGTGGCATCGCTTATGGCATTAAAAGCCTTAGAAATTAATAATATACATGCAGAATATTGTGCAGGACTTAGTTTGGGTGAGTACGCAGCATTAATTTATGGTGGTGCATTATCGCTTGAAGATGGTCTTCTTCTTGTAAAAGAAAGAGGAAGAATAATGGGAAGTGCACTACCAGATGGTCTTGGAAAAATGGCTGCTATCTTAAAACTAAATGATGAAAAGCTTAATGAATTATTAGAGAGAGCTAGTGAATTTGGAGTTATAGAAGGAGCTAATTTTAACTGTCCAGGTCAAGTTTCAGTATCAGGTGAGAATAAGGCAGTAGAAGAAGCTGTTAAAATCGCTAAAGAATTGGGAGGACTTGGTATTCCACTAAAGGTAAGTGGTCCATTTCATAGCTCATTGCTTACAGAAGCAAGTGAAGAATTTTATAATACAATACAAACAGTAAATGTAAAAGAACTTAATAGAACTGTGTATTCAAATGTTAAAGGTGATCCTTACACAAAAGATGATGATATTAAAGATTTATTAAAGAAGCATATAAGAAGTTCTGTGCTTTTTGATAAGACTATAAATCATATGATAGATAGTGGGGTTGACACATTTGTTGAAGTTGGTCCAGGAAAAGCTTTAAGAGGGTTCGTTAAGAAAATAAATAGAAATATGACTCTTTTAAATGTAGAAGATGTTACATCTCTAAATGCAACAATTGAAACAATAAAAAAATAAATGTTCTATTAAAAAATATAGATTTTATATTATAGTTCATTAATAAGATTGAACTAAATTTAAGGAGGTATTATATTGAAAGGAAAATGCGCTATAGTAACAGGTGCTGCTAAAGGAATAGGAAAGGCAATAGCTTTAAAATTAGCATCTCTTGGTGCCAATATAGTTTTGAATTATAGAAGTAGTGAAAAAGAAGCAATAGAAGTTGCAAATGAGATAAAAGAATTAGGGGTTGAAGTATTGACTGTAAAGGCAGATATTTCAAAGCTTAGTGAAGTGGAAACTCTTGTGAGTGCAGCTAAAGATAAATTTGGTTCTGTAGATATTATGGTTAATAATGCAGGTATAACAAAAGATACTCTTATCTTAAGAATGAAAGAAGAGGATTTTGATAGTGTTATAGATGTAAATTTAAAAGGTGTTTTTAATTGTATGAAAGCAATAACTCCTGTTATGGTTAGACAAAAACATGGTAAGATAATAAGTATTTCTTCTGTTGTGGGGATTGCTGGAAATGCAGGGCAAGTTAATTATTCAGCATCAAAAGCTGGAATTATTGGGATGACAAAATCTTTGGCTAAGGAATTAGGGTCAAGAGGTGTAAATGTTAATGCAGTAGCACCAGGATTTATTGAGACAGATATGACAAATACATTAGGAGATAAAGTTAAAGAAGAAGCTGAAAAAAATATTCCACTAAAAAGATTTGGAAATGCTAACGATGTAGCTGAATGTGTAGCTTTTTTAGCAAGTAAAGCATCTGATTATATAACAGGTCAAGTTATTCAAGTTGATGGCGGAATGTTAATGTAGTAAGGGAAGGTTTTGAAGATGGATAAAAGAGTTGTTATTACAGGAATGGGAGCTGTAACTCCTATTGGAAATAATGTTAATGATTTTTGGTGTAATGCAAAGATAGGTAAATTAGGAATAGATTTTATAAAAACGGTAGATAATGATTTAATAGATGTGAAAATTGCAGGTGAAGTTAAGGAATTTGATCCAGAACCTGTAATAAGTAAAAAAGAAACTAAAAGACTTGATAGGTTTGAACAATTTGGATTATATGCTGCTGATGAAGCAATAAAGAATTCAGGAATAGATTTAGAAAAAGAAGATTTAGATAGATTTGGTGTGATTGTTGGATCAGGAATTGGTGGCCTTGGAACAATTGAAATGGATTGTAATAAGCTTTATACAGGCACATCGAGAAGGGTATCACCATTTTTTGTACCTATGGCAATTGTGAATTTAGTTGCGGGAAATATTGCAATTAAATACGGTCTTAAAGGTCCGTGTACTTCTGTTGTAACTGCATGTGCAACAGGAACTAATAGTATAGGTGATGCATACAGACTTATAAAACATGGTTATGCAGATGCAATGCTTGCAGGTGGTGCAGAAGCACCAATTACTAGAATTGGTATTGGTGGATTCAATGGAATGAAAGCACTAAATACAAGTAATGATCCTAAAAAAGCATCTACTCCTTTTGATAAAAATAGAAGTGGATTTGTTATGGGAGAAGGTGCAGGAGTTATAGTTTTAGAATCGTTAGAACATGCAGAGGCTAGAGGTGCAAATATTATAGCAGAGATTGTTGGGTATGGTTCAACTTGTGATGCATATCATATTACATCACCAGCTCCAGATGGTAGTGGTGCAGCAAAAGCGATGAAGCAAGCTATAGATGAAGCTGGAATTAAGCCAGAAGATGTTTCTTATATAAATGCTCATGGAACATCAACTTCGTTAAATGATCAATTTGAAACAATAGCTATAAAAGCTGTGTTTGGAGAAAATACAAAGGTTCCGGTATCATCAACGAAATCAATGACTGGACACTTACTTGGTGCAGCTGGTGCAATTGAAACTATAGTTTGTGCAAAAGCTCTTCAAGACGATTTTATACCTCCAACAATAGGATATGAAACTCCAGATGAAGAATTAGATTTAGATTATGTACCTAACGTAGGTAGAAAAGAGAAAGTAGAATATGCATTAACAAATTCATTAGGATTTGGTGGACATAATGCAACTTTACTTTTAAAGAAGTGGAATTAGACTTTTAGGAGGGATACCATGGATTTTGAGCAAATTAAAGAGCTAATAAAACTTGTTGATTCATCAGAATTAGCTTTTTTTGAAATTAGCACACAATGTGAACACATTAAGATGGATAAATCTTTAGATAGAAATTTAGCTGAAACTACTGTTTCAAGTAACAATTCAAATAGTTCTCCAACTGTACAAAGTATTACAAAAAATATTGTAGGTAAAAATGAAGGAACTATAAATAATGAAAATAGCTTGAATTTAGAAGAAAAAGATGATGAAGATGTGATAGTTATAACTTCACCGATGGTGGGCACATTTTATTCGAAGCCATCTCCAGATAGTGCCTTATTTGTAAGTGTTGGGGATAGAATTTGTAAAGGTAAGGTTTTATGCATAATTGAAGCAATGAAACTTATGAATGAAATAGAAAGCGAATATGATGGAACAATAGTAAAATGTCTAGTAAATGAAGGCGATATGGTAGAATATGGCCAGCCATTATTTAAAATTAAGGGGGAATAATCTATGATGAATATAAAAGAAATAAAGGAAATTCTGCCTCATAGATATCCTATGCTATTAATAGACAGAGTAATTGAAATGGATATAGAAGAAAAAATGTATGTTAAAGGTTATAAAAATCTTTCAGCCAATGAAGCATTTTTTCAAGGGCATTATCCAGAAGAACCAATTATGCCAGGGGTTCTTCAAATAGAAGCATTGGCACAAGCCGGAGCAGTTGCAATTCTTTCAATGGAGAAGTTTAAAGGAAAAACACCATTATTTGCAGGAACTAACAAAGTTAGATTTAAAAATAAAGTGGTTCCGGGTGATAGATTAGACTTATACTGCGAAATAGTTAAAATAAAAGGACCTATAGGAATTGGAAAGGGAATTGCAAGTGTAGATGGAAAAATAGTTTGTGAAGCTGAAATACTATTTGCTATAGGATAGGTGATGTTATGTTTAAAAAAGTGCTAATAGCCAACAGAGGAGAAATAGCTGTTAGAATAATAAGAGCTTGTAGAGAAATGGGCATAAGAACAGTAGCTGTTTATTCTGAAATAGATAAGGAAGCACTTCACACTCAATTAGCAGATGAAGCTATATGTATTGGATCTGCAATGCCAAAAGATAGTTATTTGAACATGGTAAATATTTTAAGTGCTTGTGTTTTAAGTGGTGCAGAGGCTATACATCCAGGTTTTGGGTTTTTGTCAGAAAATCCAAAGTTCGCAAAGATGTGTAGAGAATGCAATATAAAGTTCATAGGTCCTGATTATGAGACAATTGAGTATATGGGAAATAAGGCAAAAGCGCGAGAAATAATGAAATTGTCAAATGTACCAGTTGTTCCAGGGTATGAAGGCGAAATAAGAGATGAAAAGCATGCACTTGAAATAGCAGAAAATATTGGATATCCAATAATGATAAAAGCTGCTGCTGGTGGTGGTGGAAAAGGTATAAGAATTGCTTATAATGAAGAAGAATTTCTTATGGGATATAAAACTGCTAAATCAGAAGCTAAAGCATGTTTTGGTGACGATACATTATATATAGAAAAGTTTATTGAAAAACCAAAACATATTGAGTTTCAGATATTAGCTGATGAATATGGAAATGTAGTACATCTAGGTGAAAGAGAATGTTCCATGCAAAGGAAGAATCAAAAGGTATTAGAAGAGGCTCCATCTAATGTCCTAAATGAAGAGCTTAGAATTAAGATGGGTGAGATTGCTAAAAGAGCAGCACTTGCAGTTGATTATAAAAATGCAGGAACAATAGAATTTCTATTTGATAAAGATAATAACTTCTATTTCATGGAGATGAATACAAGAATACAGGTTGAACATCCAATTACTGAAATGATTACAGGTATAGACTTAGTTAAAGAACAATTAAGAATAGCTTCTGGTGAAAAGCTTAGATTTACTCAAGATGATATTAAAATAAAAGGTCATGCTATTGAGTGTAGAGTTAATGCGGAAGATCCAGAACATGACTTTAGACCATGTCCAGGAGTGATAGAAGAACTCTGTGTTCCAGGAGGAATGGGTGTGAGAATTGATAGTGCAATTTTTGCTGGATACAAGATTCCTCATTGTTATGATTCAATGATTGCTAAAGTGATTTCGTTTGGAAATAATAGAGAAGAAGCAATTGTAAAGATGAATAGAGCATTATCTGAATTTGCTGTAGGTGGAGTGAAAACTAACATTGATTTTGATCTTTCAATAATTCAAACTAAAGAATTTTTAGAAGGCGATTATGATACAACATTTTTATCGGAAATGATGGTGAATAAGGATGCTTAAGGATTTATTTAGTAAAAGACAATATGCAACTGTTAATCCTTCTGTTTTAAAGAGAGCTGAAACAGAAGAGAAACCGAATATTCCTTCAGGTATGTGGAATAAATGTGAAAAATGTAATACTATGATATATTATGAAGATTTTGAAAATAATAAATTTGTATGTACATCATGCGGTTATCATTTTAGACTCACAGCTAAAGAAAGAATAAGAATGTTTTTAGATAAAGATACATTTAATGAACTATATAAGGATTTAAAAACTACAAATCCATTAGAATTTACTGGATATGAAGAAAAGCTTAAAAAGTGTAAGAAATCAACAAGTAGTACTGAAGCAGTAGTTACTGGTATAGGAAAATTGAATGGCATAGAAATTGCATGTGCTGCTATGGATAGCTTTTTTATGATGGGAAGTATGGGAACTGTTGTAGGAGAGAAAATAACTAGACTAATCGAGCGCGCTATAGATGATAAGTTGCCGCTAGTAATATTTACAACATCGGGTGGAGCTAGAATGCAAGAAGGTATATTTTCACTTATGCAGATGGCCAAAATTAGCGCTGCTCTTGCAAAGTATGATGAAGCAGGACTTCTTTATATAACAGTTCTTACAGATCCAACAACTGGAGGAGTGACTGCAAGCTTTGCTATGGAAGGTGACATTATTTTAAGTGAACCAGGAGCTTTAGTAGGATTTGCTGGAAGAAGAGTAGTTGAAAATACTATTAATGAAAGTCTTCCAGAAGATTTTCAAAGTGCAGAATTTCTATTAAAAAAGGGGTTTATTGATGCAATTGTTCCTAGAAAACATATGAGGGCATGTATATATAAAATTCTTGTTTTACATGGAGTGAGAAAGTATGAGTAAGGACTTTAAAAAAGGTAATTTAAGTGTATGGGAAAAGGTTGAAATAGCAAGACACAAAGAAAGACCAATAGGAAAGTTTTATATAAACGAAATTTTTAAGGATTTTATTGAATTTCATGGTGATAGGAGTTTTGGAGATGATAAAGCCATTATTGGAGGTATAGCATCGTTAAACAATATAAACTTTACTGTTATTTCTATAACTAAAGGTACAAATACTAGTGAAAATATAGAAAGAAATTTTGGAATGCCAAGCCCAGAAGGATACAGAAAAGCATTAAGACTTATGAAGCAAGCAGAAAAATTTAAAAGACCAGTAGTTTGCTTTGTAGATACACCTGGAGCCTTTCCAGGAAAAGGTGCTGAAGAAAGAGGTCAGGGAGAAGCTATTGCAAAAAATCTTTTTGAATTAAGTAAGCTAAAAACACCAATACTTTCAATATTATCAGGTGAAGGTGGAAGTGGAGGAGCATTAGCATTAGCGGTTGCAGACAAAATAGTTATGCTTGAGAATGCTATTTTTTCTATTCTTTCACCAGAAGGCTTTGCATCAATTTTATGGAAGGACTCTACTAAGGTAAAAGAAGCAGCTGAAGTTATGAAAATAACAGCTAATGATTTAAAAGAATTCGGAATTATTGATGATATTATAAAAGAACCTAGAGGTGGAGCACATAAAAATCCTGAAAAGACAGCCGAATATATTAGAGAAGAAATACTAAATTGGATTAATGAAATAAAAGAAAAAGATTTAGATACATTAATTAATGAAAGATATGAGAAATTTAGAAAAATGGGTAATTTTTATTAATATATAAGTGAGTTCAAAAATAGAAGATAAAAATGACTATTCGGTCGTTTTTATCTTCTATTTTTTATTCTTCAGAGAATTAATACAAAACAAACCAGATTATGGCATTTACTATAAATATTGTGAATCAATAGAAGGATTGATATAATATTATGAGGTATATAATAGTTATATTTAATTTTAAGGAGATGTTTATGAGCATAGAAGATAAAATTAATAAAGTAATGGACTTATTAAAAACAAAATATTTAATGAAATTTAAGCAAAAAAAATATATAGGCAATAAATATAATATTAATTATTTATTAGAGAAGAATAGTAAATCAAAAGATTTGATTATAGTGTTTTCAGCCTGTACAAAGATAGGTCAAAAAGCAAGATATAATTATATAAGAACTTTAGACAAAATAAAAAGCAATAAATTATTTATATTAGATGATTTTGGATTTGATGGAAGAGGTGCATATTATTTAGGAAAAGATAATGATTTTATGATTGAAAAAGAAGTAGTTTCTCTAATAAACAAAATAAGACAGGATATAAATCCGGAGAAAGAAATATATATTGGCTCAAGTAAGGGGGGATATTCTGCTTTATATTTTGGATTGGAAAAAACAAATAGTTATATAATAACGGGGGCACCACAGTATAATCTTGGAGACTATTTAAGTATTCCAAATCATAAAAGTATATTAGAATATATTATGGGAGATAGTTGTAATGATTCAATAGTAAAATTAAATAATTTAATGAAAGATAAGTTAAATCTAAATAAACATAATAATAACTCAATATATATACATTATTCAACAGAGGAAGAAACATATAAATCAGATATTAAACCTTTGTTAGAAGAGTTTGATAAATTAAAAATTAAGATATATAAGGATGAAAAAATGTATAAAAATCATTCTGAATTAACATTATTTTTTCCGAGTTATATAAAAGATACATTAAAATCAATATTAGGATATTAGATAAATTAAAGATAAGGATATTTATAAAGTATGATTAATAAGGACAAGAATAGAGACTTAAATATTGATATAATGAGAGTTATTTGTTCAATATTTATTGTAATAATACATATAATAGATTTTTATTTTTTGAGTTATAACCAAGTGGGAAATTCTTTTTGGCAGTTTATTAATATATTTGAATCAAGTATAAGGTTTGCTGTTCCAATATTTTTTATGATAAGTGGAGCATTATTAATTAAAAATTTTAATGAAAGTATTAAAAATTTTTATAAAAAAAGATTATTTAAATTAGTAGTTCCATACATATTGATTTCAATAGCCTATTCAATTGGTAATCAAATTATAAAAACAAACACAGTTTCTGTAAATAGTATAGTAAAAAATATTATAAGTTTTGATGCACACTATCATTTATGGTTTTTTGAGCCATTAATAATATTATATTTGATAACTCCTCTAATTAGAAAGTTAATTTTATTTTTAGAAAAGAATAATAAGAATATAATTATTAATATATATTTAGTCTTATGGATAGTTTTAGGAATAATAATTCCTACTGTAGTTAATATTTATAATCATACTAGTTTTAGATATGGCATACAAATACTTAATTATCTGGGTTATTTTATACTTGGATATGCTATAAGGAATTATTATAAAAAATTATTTTATAATAGAGAGAAATTACTTATACTTATGTATAGTATTTCAATGATTATAACATTTTTTGGGAATTGTTTTTATTTAAATAGTGAAACGGGAATATATAATAATTACTTTATTGTTCCAAGTACATTAAATATTTATATAGAAGCATTTAGTGTTTTTATGTATTTTAATATTAAAGAAGTTAAATTAAATATGTTTAAGCAAAATATAGTTAATATGATAGGAGAATGTTCGCTATATATTTATTTACTACATCCAATTTTTATATTGATATTAAAAGATTTTTTAAATATAAATTTATTTGTAGGAAATTTATATTTTAAGTGTTTTTTATCTATATTTATAGTAGTTATATTAACGGTAGTTGCGTCAATAATGGCTAATAAAGTGTTTGATTATTTTATTAAAAAAATAAGTGTATATTATAATTAAGAATAATATATTAAATATAGTTATTGATTATAAAAAATTTCTATTTGTAATTCGATTACATATAGAAGTTTTTATATTTTAAAAGGGGATTGATACTAAAGAAAATTTATAAGGAAAGTCAATTGCTAGAATTGAATAATATACTATTGGAAGTAATTGAAAGTATAAGAGTAACAATAGATATACTAAATGAAAACTATGAAGCCTAACAGAGGATATAGATAATAATTTGGCGGGATATTCACTTTGTAGTAAAAAATAGATGAGTAAAGGTAGAACTACGCCTAAAATAACTGACAGGGAATATTACATGGTATATAATTAATGTTATGACAAGCACACGAGATATAAAAAGGAGAAAATTAATTATGGAAAGTAATAGTACCAAAATAGCTAAAATCGCAACAAGAATGGCAATTTGTGATAGGGAAGAAGAAGAAAATTTAAAAAAAATATATAAAGCACAGAATGTTAAAACAACAGCTGTTAATATTGGGGGAAATATAAATACATCAATAGGAAAGATATTAGAAAGTGCTTTAGTTGCTGCTAAAAGAAATGATTTAATAAGAGATGAGCATTTGCATGAAGGGGCGGTTATAGGTGCAACAAGAGATGCTATTATGCAGATTTATAATAGATCAAGTAATCAAAATGTAGGTGGGAAGATTGGTATAGCACGATCAGGAGAGCATATATCTGTTTGTATATTTTTAAATATTGGGCTACTACACTTAGATGAAGTTGTTATAGGAATTGGACATAGATCATTGCCAGTATAAATACATTGCACAAAATTCTTGTATTTCTGTTAAAACTATAGGAATAAAAATAAAGTAAATATCAAAAATATAATTTTATTATTCAAATATTAAAAATATATGCATAAATTGCTGATTAACTTTACAAGTCTGTTAAATTATGATATTATAAATTAAAATATTTTCAGATTATCATGCTTTGTATTAAATGTATATCACATTAATAGTTATAAAATTATTAATGTGATTAAATGTAGGATTGAAGGCTTAAAGATGATAAAAATAATTAGGAGGACAGATTTATGGTAGGAAAAAGAAAAATAGCTATGATGTTAAGTGTACTTTTAGTAGGGACATTTTTAGTGGGATGTGGTAATAGTGCATCGAGCGAAAATGGACAAGCAACTAAGGAAAGTACTGATACTAAAAATATAGGTATTGTTCAATTAGTTCAACATGATGCTTTAGATTCAGCTAATGAAGGATTTGTAGATGCATTAAAAGAAAAAGGATATGAAGATGGTAAGAATATAAAAATTGAGCAACAAAATGCGCAAGGTGAACAAACTAATGCACAAACAATTTGTAGTCAGTTTACAGATGCAAAGAAGGATTTAATCTTTGCAATTGCAACACCAGCAGCACAAGCTGCATATAATTCAACTAAGGATATTCCAATAGTATGTACAGCAGTAACTGATCCGGTTTCAGCTGAAATAGCAAAAGATTGGAAAAGCTCAGGAACAAATGTTACTGGGACATCAGATAAAGTTCCAGTGGATGAGCAAATAGATTTATTAAAACAATTAATTCCGAATGCTAAAACTATAGGGGTGATTTATAATACTTCAGAAACAAACTCTGTTATTCAAGTGGACGAATTGAAAACAGCAGCTACAGCTAAGGGGCTAAATATTAAGGAAATTGGTGTGACAAATGTTAATGAAATAAATCAAAATTTAGCAAGTGCATTAGGTGAAATTGATGTGTTATACACACCAACTGATAATACTGTGGCATCAGGATATGCTTTAGTAGGGAATCTATGTGTTGATAATAATGTACCTATTATAGGTGCAGAAGAAGCTGTAGTAGATAAAGGTGGATTAGCTTCTATAGGAATAGATTATTATAAATTAGGAAAAGAAGCAGGTTATAAGGCTGTAGAAATATTAGAAGGTAAAGAACCTTCAGATATAGAAATTACAACATTAAGTGAAATGTCATTTACAATAAATACTGATGTTGCAGATAAACTTGGAATTACAATTCCAGAAGAAATCTTAAATAATGCAAAAACAGTTACTGGGGGCGTTAAATAGTGGGTGTTTTAATTAATGTTTTAGAACAAGGACTACTATTTTCAATTGTTTCAATTGCTGTATATATAACATACAAGATATTAGATTTTCCGGATATGTCTGTTGATGGAACATTTCCAATGGGTGCTGCAATATGTGCAGCACTTCTTGTGAAAAATATAAATCCATATGTAGCTATATTGTGTGCAGCATTTGGTGGTGCATTAGCTGGCGCTATAACAGGATTTTTACATGTTAAATTAAAGATAGATAATTTGATGGCTGGAATACTTATGATGATAGCATTATATTCTGTAAATCTTAGGATAATGGGAAAATCAAATGTACCATTATTTAATACAGGAAACATATTTAATATAGCAATTCCTTCTATATTAATAATAGCAATTGTATTAATTTTAGTGAAAGTAGTATTAGATTTATATTTAAAAACAAAATCAGGATTTCTACTTAGAGCAGTAGGAGATAATGAACAAGTAGTATCTTCTATCGGAGTTAATAAAAATGTTGTGAAAGTATTAGGTCTTACGATAAGTAATGCACTTGCTGCTACAGCAGGAGCATTAACAGCACAATATCAAGGGTTTAGTGATGTTGGAATGGGAACTGGTACCGTAGTAATGGGACTCGCTGCCGTAATTATAGGAAGTTCTTTATTTGAAAGATTTTCATTTATTAAAGCAACTACATTATCAATATTAGGTGCAATTATTTATAAATGTGCAATAGCAATTGTATTAAAATATGGTGGTTACATTGGATTGACAGCGAATGATTTGAAATTAATGACAGCTATAATTGTTGTTATAGCACTATGTTCTAATAATGGAATATTTAAATTTAAAAAGAAAATATCGATAGAAGGTGGTGCAAAAGAAAATGCTAAAAGTGAAGCAACTATGCAAAGTATTTAATCCCAATACAATAAATGAAAATAAAGTATTTGATAGTTTAAGTTTAGATGTAAACAAGGGCGATTTTATAAGCATAATAGGTTCAAATGGTGCAGGGAAATCGACACTACTAAATATGATATCAGGGACAATAGAAGCAGATTCAGGATCTATATTGTTAGATGGTAATGAAGTTGCAAATAAAGCTGAATATATTAGATCTAAAAATATTGGGAGAGTGTTCCAAAATCCATCAATGGGTGTTGCACCTAATATGACTATATTAGAAAATATGGCTTTAGCTGATAATAAGAATAAGACATTTGGATTAAGTTTTGGTATAAATAAAAAAAGAATAGATTATTATAAGGAAATGGTAAGCGAATTAAATTTAGGATTAGAAGAGAAACTTTATAATAAAGTATTACTTTTATCAGGTGGACAAAGACAAGCATTAACATTGCTAATGGCTGTAATGTCTAAACCCAAATTATTATTACTAGATGAGCATACTGCAGCATTAGATCCAAAGACTTCTGAAAAGATAATGGATATAACAAGAAAAATAGTTAAAGATAGTGGAATAACAACAATGATGGTTACTCATAATCTAAAACATGCACTCGAAAACGGAAATAGACTGTTTATGATGCATAGAGGTCAAATACTATTTGATGTTCAAGGAGAAGAAAAAAAGAAATTAGATAATGCAAGATTAATGGCTCTTTTTGATAAAGCTCATATTACTGATGAATTAAGTGATAGAACACTATTTGCATAATTTATATTATAAAATCAGATGGCGATAAACGCTTATCTGATTTTTTATTTTTGATTAATATTGTCCAATTATCAAGTTATTCAAAGGTAAATTTTTTATGTATTTATCTATATTTAGTATTATCTTAAAATAAGAACAAGCTTTGATTATTATAAAGTTTCGATAAGCAGCTTTTTACAGATAAAGTTTACATATAATTAATGAAATAATATTTTTTATAATGGATATTAGCACGTTTAAATATGTAATATATTTTGATTTTATGATAAGATTTTAGTTAGAGGTTATTTGATAGAGTAATGAGGTGTAAAATGAGACCATTAGCAGATTTAATGAGGCCAAGTAAATTAGAAGACTTTGTAGGACAGGAACAAATATTAAGCAAGGGTAAACCACTTTATAATCTAATAGAAAATAGAAATGTATGTAATTGTATTTTTTATGGACCACCAGGAACAGGAAAGACTACTTTGGCTAATATAATGGCTAGCTATGTAGATAAGAAATTTTATAAATTAAATGCAACAACAGCAAGTGTAAAAGATATACAAGATATAACTAATAATATGGATAATCTTTTAAACTATAGTGGTGTTGTACTTTATATAGATGAGATTCAGCATTTCAATAAAAAGCAGCAACAGGCATTATTAGAATTTATTGAGGATGGTAGAATAACATTAATAGCTAGTACCACTGAAAATCCATATTTTGTAATACATAAGGCGATTATAAGTAGGTGTAATATATTTTCTTTTAAGCCGTTAAATAGCGAAGAAATTATAATTGGCTTAGAAAAATCTTTAGAAAAATTAATTAGTGAAGGTATTGAAGTGAATTATACTAAGGAAGCACTAAAATATATATCTGAAATTTCACAAGGTGACTATAGAAAAGCATATAATATTTTAGAATTAGCTATAAATTCACAAATCAAACATGTTAGAGAAATCTCGGTTGAATATATAGAAAAATTAGGACAATCAAATATAAGAGCAGATAGCAATGGTGATGAATTCTATAATTTATTAAGTGCCTTTCAAAAAAGTATTAGAGGAAGTGATCCAGATGCTGCAATTCACTATTTAGCAAGATTAATTAAAGCTGGAGATTTAAGTGCAATAGTTAGAAGAATTGCTGTTATAGCAGCAGAAGATATAGGACTCGCAACACCTAATGCTCTAACTGTCATAAATTCAGGTATAGAACTTTCATTAAAAACAGGACTTCCAGAAGCAAGAATAATTTTGGCGGAAATGGTTATATACCTTGCAACTCTTCCAAAATCAAATAGTAGCATTTTAGCAATAGATAAGGCATTAAATGATTTGGAAAATATGAATTGTGGAGATGTTCCAATGCATTTAAAAGATGCGCATTATGGAGGGGCTTTGGCACTAGGAGTAGGAGGATATAAATATCCTCATAATTTTGAAAATAACTATGTAAAACAAGAATATATGCCTAAAGAATTACTAGGTAAAAAATACTATGAAGAACAAAATAATAAATATGAAGATAGTATAAAAAAATATTGGGCAAAGATAAAAAGAATCTAGATAATCAAATAAAATGGTCTATGCAATTTTTTATAAAGTGATATAATAAATATCGATTATATTAAAATTTGCATAGGTTATAATTTGATCAACTCATATTTATTATAAAAATGTATATTTTAATGATAAAAATGTAAGAATAAAAGCGATTGACAAAGTCCGAGTATTTTGATACGATATAGTTGAAATTTAGATAAGGGGAGAGTGTTGTTATATGAAACTATCAACAAAAGGAAGATATGGTGTTAGAGCAATGGTTGCTTTAGCAGTGAGTTATGGTGGAGCCCCTATATCTATTAAGACAATTTCAAAGAAGGAAAATCTTTCAGAATACTATTTAGAACAGTTGTTTAGTCCACTTAGGCGTGCAAACTTAATACGAAGTATTAGAGGAGCGCAAGGTGGGTATGTATTATGCAAACCGCCATCAGAAGTAACAGTAGGTGACATTATGACTGTTTTAGAAGGTCCTATAGAAGTTGCTGATTGTATAGATGGTATAGGTTGTGCTAGTGAAAATGATTGTACAACTAAAGCGGTATGGGCTAAAGTTAAAAAAAGTATAGATGATGTTTTAAATTCAATCACTCTGCAAGATATAGTGGATGATTATGAAAAAACAAAAGAAAAGAAAAAAGGAATACAAATTGTAGATGGGAGCGATTTTAGTATATGAAAAATGTATATATGGACTATTCAGCAACAACATATGTTAAACCAGAAGTGTTAGAAGAAATGATGCCTTATTTTACTGATAAATTTGGAAATCCATCATCATTTTATGGAGTATCAAGAGAAACAAAAAGAGCGATAGATAAAGCAAGAGAGCAGGTGGCAAATTCACTAAAATGTTCACCTGATGAAATATATTTTACAGGTGGCGGATCAGAAGCTGATAACTGGGCAATAAAAGGTATAGCAACTGCACACAGAAAAAAAGGTAATCATATAATAACAACTAAGATCGAGCATCATGCAGTTCTTCATAGTTGCGAGTTTTTGGAAAAGTTCGGATATGATGTTACTTATTTAGACGTAGATAAAGAAGGGTTTATAGATTTAGAAGAGCTAAAAAATGCAATAACGGATAAAACTATATTAGTTTCTATTATGTTTGCCAATAATGAGATTGGAACAATCCAACCGATAAAAGAAATAGGTGAGATTTGCAGAGAAAAGAAAGTTCTTTTCCACACAGATGCAGTTCAAGCAGTTGGAAATGTTCCTATAGATGTAAAAGAAATGAATATTGATTTATTGTCTTTAGCAGGTCATAAAGTGTATGGACCTAAAGGGATAGGTGCATTATATATAAGAAAAGGTGTTAGAATTGATAATTTAATTCATGGTGGAGCTCAAGAAAAAAATAGAAGAGCAGGTACAGAAAACATAGCATCTATTGTAGGTATAGGTAAAGCTATGGAGATTGCGGAAAATAATTTAAAAGAGCATTCAGAAAAATTAATTAATCTTAGAGAAAGATTAATAGATGGATTATTAAAGATACCATACTCTACATTGAATGGACCAAGAGGAGATAAAAGGTTACCAGGTAATGTTAATGTGAGGTTCCAATTTATAGAAGGTGAATCAATTTTATTATCATTAGATTTTAAAGGTGTGTGCGCATCAAGTGGTAGTGCATGTACATCAGGATCGCTAGATCCATCACATGTTTTATTATCAATAGGTGTTCCACATGAACTTGCTCATGGATCACTACGATTAACTTTAGGTGAAAACTCAACAGAAGAAGATGTTGACTATGTAATTGAAGTATTGCCACCTATTATTCAAAGATTAAGAGATATGTCACCATTATGGGAAGACTTCATTAAGAAAGGGGAAAAATAATATGATATATACAGATAAAGTAATGGATCATTTTCAAAATCCAAGAAACGTTGGAGAAATAGAAGATGCAAATGGTGTTGGAGAAGTAGGAAACGCTAAATGTGGAGATATAATGAAAATATACTTAAAGGTTGAAGATAATATTATAAAAGATGTTAAATTTAAAACTTTTGGTTGTGGATCTGCTATAGCATCATCATCAATGGCAACAGAAATGATAAAAGGTAAGACTATAGATGAGGCGTGGGAATTAAGCAATAAAGCGGTTGCAGAAGCGTTAGATGGACTTCCACCAGTAAAAATGCATTGTTCAGTTCTTGCAGAAGAAGCTATCCATAAAGCTATAAATGATTATAGAGAAAAAAATGGATTAGAAGTAAGACCTATGGAAGAACATAATCATGATGAACTACATAACATGGTTCACGGAGAATAGGTTTTGAGTAGCAAGAAAAAAGTTCTTGTTGGTATGAGCGGCGGAGTAGATAGTTCCGTCGCTGCTTATCTTCTTAAAGAACAAGGTTATGAAGTTATTGGCGCAACAATGCAAATATGGCAGGAAGACAAGGAATTTGAAGAAAGAGAAGGAGGATGTTGTTCTCTTTCAGCAGTTGAGGATGCAAGAAGAGTATGCGATAAATTAGATATTCCATTTTATGTATTAAATTTTAGAGATTCTTTTAAAGAAAAAGTAATTGATTATTTTGTTCAGGAATATATAGATGGAAATACTCCAAATCCATGTATAGCTTGTAATAAACATCTAAAATTTGATGAACTTCTAAGAAAAGCAAGAGGAATAGGTGCTGATTATGTGGCGACGGGGCATTATGCGAAAATAGAAAAGCGCGATGATAGATATTTATTAATAAGATCAGAAGATGACCGTAAAGATCAGACATATGCTCTATATAATTTTACACAAGATGCCTTGGCTCATACTTTGATGCCTTGTGGTGAATATGAAAAAACTAGAATTAGAGAGATAGCTAAAGAAATAGGATTAGCTGTACACAATAAGAAAGATAGTGAAGAAATATGTTTTATACCAGATAATAATCATGGGAAATATATTTCAGAAGTTCAACCTAAAAGAGTTAAAACAGGAAATTTTGTTGATAAGAATGGAAAAATATTAGGAAAGCATAAAGGGATTGTTTATTATACCATAGGTCAAAGAAAAGGGCTTGGACTTTCTCTTGGAAGACCGGTATTTGTTACAGATATTAATGCTAGAACAAATGAGGTTGTTATAGGAGCGGAAGAAGATATTTTTAAAACAGATTTAATAGCTACAGATGTTAATTTTATACCATTTGATAAATTGGAAAATGAATTACAAGTTGATGCAAAAATAAGATACTCTGCAAAAGTAGCAAAAGCTAGATTGTTCCCATTAGAAAATGGAAAGGTTAGGGTTTCGTTTGAAGAAAAACAAAGAGCTATAACCAAAGGTCAATCGGTAGTTTTTTATAATGGAAATATTGTAGTAGGCGGCGGAATAATTGAAAAAATAATTTAAAATAATAGCAATGGTATTTTTACCATTGCTATTATTTTTGGGTTAATTTGTGAATTGATAAAAATATTTATATGATAAGAATTATTTTCCTGGAAAGTGGGCAATATATTATAAAATATAAATTATAAAATTTTTAGGAGGGTTATATATGCTCAGATCTAAGGATTTCTATTTAAAAAAGGTTTATGCAAGTAATGGTAAAAAAATTGGGATAGTTGAAGATGTATGTATAGATTTCTTTAATGAAAAATTGGTTGGCTTTAAAATATCTACAAATAACATATTTTCTAAAAAAAATTATGTTTCTAAAGAAAATGTTATATTAATAGGAGCGAATATGATAATTAATGAAGTTGAAGAAAGAACTGCTTTATGTTTTAAAGAAATTAAGGATATAGAAGTAATTGATACATCAGGGAGAATAAAAGGGACTGTAGAGGATTTAATAATAGATAGTGAAAATTATGATATAAAAGCTATAATAGTAAGCTCGGGCTTAATAGATAAAATGATAAAAGGAAAACAGATATTTCTTTTAAATGCCTGTATACTAGGGGAAGAATATATTTTATATACTAAAGCAGAAAAAGTTTCATTTAAAGTAATGCCACATAATATAAAGGAAAATTATGTTACAAAAAAAGCATAAAACAATAATAATAACATCGGTAATTTTTATATTAAGTTTAAGCTTAATGTTTTTATATTTATTTAATGATTCTGTAAAAAGTATAGCAAATATTATAATAGTATCATTTATTTTATCATATGTATTAATGCCCGTTAGAGATGTAATTGAGGAAAAATTTAAAATAGGAAGAAAGGTATCAGCTATAATAATCATATTATTAATACTTGTTATAGTTATAGGCTTTATAGTTATCCTTGTTCCTACTTTATTTAATGAAATATCTAATATAAGCAATATTTTTGATGGAATAGGAACATTTTTGGAAAATTTATATATAAGATTGAAATTGAATGATTTTCCAGTAGTTAATGATATATATAATAGAGTAATTGAAAAAGGAAATTATATGTTAAATGAATTTTCAACTATTGCTATAGATAATATATTGACTATAAGTAACAATATCATTTCTTTAGCAGTAATTCCGGTAATTACATATTATTTTTTATCAGATGGAAGGATGTTTTTTAATAAATGTTTATTAATTTTTCCGGCTGAAAAAAGAGGGCTTATTAAAAAGATTATTTCTGATATTGATAAGGTATTAAGCAAATATATCGCTGGGCAATTTTTATTATGCATAATAATAGGTGTATTAACATTTTTATTACTAATAATATTTAAAGTTAAATTTCCACTTTGGATATCATTATTGAATGCAGCATTTAACATAATACCTTATTTTGGGCCAATATTTGGAGCGATTCCAGCTATAGTAGTTGCATTTGTAGATTCGCCAATTAAAGGATTGTACATTATTTTGGGAATGATAATAATTCAACAGCTGGAAGGCAACATATTATCACCTAAAATAACAGGTAATAGTATTAATATGCATCCCTTCATAATAATTATATTACTCATTATAGGGGATAAGTTCGGTGGATTTATGGGGATGATATTAGTGGTTCCTATTGCTGTCATAATAAAAGTTTTATATGATGATGTAAATTATTATTTATTTTAAAGTTAATGAAAGTTATAATTACTATACTGTATAAGTAATATTAAATAGTATATGTATATATTATAAATAAATCGAAATACAGTGTTATATTAAAAATAAATCATTATTAATTTGCAAATATGACGAGTTTAGTATGGGGGGATAAAGATGAATATAGTTGTAATTGGAAGTATGAATATGGACTATATATTAAAAACCACTGATTTGCCTAAAAAGGGTGAAACTATTCACGCTAATGATTTTAAGACCGCTATTGGTGGAAAAGGAGCCAATCAGGCTTTTGCAGCAAAAAAACTCGGAGCGGATGTTGTCATGATTGGTGCCGTTGGCAAAGACGAGAATGGTTCTAAAATAATTAATAAGATGAATCAAGAAGGAATTGATATTTCAAGAATTGAAAGAGTTGATACTAACACAGGTAATGCTATCATTACTGTAGATAAAAAAGGTGATAATACTATTGTAGTTTATAGTGGAGCAAACAGTAGTCTTTCTAAAGAAATTATAGATAGAAATGAGGATATTATTAAGAATGCTGATTTTGTTATTTTTCAGTTAGAAATTCCAATAGAAATAGTTGAATATGGAATAAGTGTGGCTAAAAAGCATAACAGAAAAATAATTTTAAATCCGGCACCGTCAAAACCTTTAAGTGAAGAAATACTAAAAAATGTAGATATACTAACACCTAATGAAACAGAACTAGAAAGCATATCAGGGGAAAATGATTTAAAAATAGGAGCAAAAAAGTTGTTAATAACTGGTGCAAAAGAAATTATTGTCACACTTGGAGAAAAAGGAAGTTATTATTTATCGAATGAAAAGGAAATAAATGCGCAAGCTATAGAGGTTAATGCAATAGATACTACAGCAGCTGGAGATTCTTTTAATGGTGCACTTGCAGTAGCATTAGGAGAAGGAAAAGATATTAAATATGCTTTAGAATTTGCCAATGTTGTTGGGGCATTAACAACTACGAAATTGGGAGCAGAGAGTTCTCTTCCGTATAGAGAAGAAGTTGATAAAAAATTACAGGCTATAAGTAAGAAATAAAAAGATTTAAAAACTAATAATGATGTATATTGACATAACTATGTATTTGAAATATAATTTTGATGAAATAATAAAATATTAAGTGATGATTAGGATGAGTAGATATATTATAGATATTTAGAGAGGAAGTGGATGGTGAAAACTTCTTACTATTTATTTCGAAGCTGCCTATGAGCTATAATTAACTAAGAGATGTATTTATTACATAATTAGGGTGGTACCGCGGAATTTCAGCTTTCGTCCCTTGTATTTTGGGATGGAGGCTTTTTTATTTAAAAAATATTGAAAATAGAAAACAAATTAAGAAATTACAAAGGATAATTTCTAGATTTAAAAGTGGAGGAATAATATATGAAAATTACAAAGACTAATGATCTTAGAGAAGCATACTTAAAGTTTTTTGAAAGTAAAGGTCATTTAAAAATGGACAGTTTTTCTTTAGTCCCAAAAAATGACAAGAGTTTATTATTAATAAATGCAGGTATGGCGCCATTGAAACCATATTTTACTGGTCTTCAAGAACCACCAAGACGCAGGGTTACAACATGCCAGAAGTGTATAAGAACTGGTGATATTGAAAATGTAGGTATTACAAGTAGGCATGGTACTTTTTTTGAGATGCTTGGTAATTTCTCTTTTGGAGATTATTTCAAGAAGGAAGTAATTCCATGGGCATGGGAATTTCTAACAGAAGTTTTAGAATTACCAAAGGAAAAACTATATGTAACAATATATTTAGATGATGACGAGGCTTATGAATTCTGGACTACACTTACAGATGTTGATAAAACACACATTTTTAGATTAGGAAAAGAAGATAACTTCTGGGAACATGGTGCAGGTCCATGTGGCCCTTGTACAGAGATTCATTTTAGAAGAAGTGATGATGCTAATCCTACAAATGCAGATGAGTTTGTTAAGTATTCAGATGAAGATAAGATAATTGAGGTTTGGAATCTTGTGTTCACTCAATTTGATGGAGATGGAAAAGGCAACTATGAGAAACTTGCAAGTACTAATATAGATACAGGAATGGGTCTTGAAAGATTAGCAGTTGTAATGCAAAATAAAAATAGCATATTTGAAATTGATACATTAGAAAACATATTAAGTGAGGTAGGTAAGCTTGCAAATGTTAAATATGGAGAAAATCATAAAACAGATATTTCTTTAAGATTAATTACAGATCATATAAGATCAATAACATTTATGATTTCTGATGATGTAATGCCATCTAATGAAGGTCGTGGATATGTTTTAAGAAGACTTCTAAGGAGAGCAGCAAGACATGGAAAAACTCTTGGTATTAATGATGCATTCCTTTGTAACCTTTGTGATGTAGTTATTAGAGATTCGAAGGATGCTTATCCAGAATTAATTAAGAAACAAGAATATATAAAGAAAGTAATAAAAATAGAAGAAGATAAATTCAGAGAAACTTTAGATGCTGGAACAGAAATATTAAATGGATTCATAAAAGAATTAAAGGATAAAAATAAAAAAGTATTAAGTGGTAAAGATGGATTTACATTATATGATACTTTTGGTTTCCCTATGGAACTTACAAAGGAAATATTAGAAGATGAAGGTTTATCTTTAGATGAAGATGCTTTCCATGAAGAAATGGATGTTCAAAGAAAAAGAGCTAGAGAAGCTAGGAAAACTTCTAACTACATGGGAACTGATTTAAAAATAACTGATGAAATATCTAATGATGTTGAAACTGTTTTTGATGGGTATGAAAATGATGAACTGCAAGGCCAAGTTAGAGTTTTAATATCTGAAGAAGGCTTTGTAGATTCTATATTAGAAGGTGACAAAGGTGTTATTGTAACAAATATAACTCCATTTTATGCAGAAATGGGAGGACAAATAGGAGACACTGGTATTATATATAATGATACTTTCAAAGCTAATGTTGTAGATACTAAAAAGAATATTGGTGGAAAAATAGTTCACTTTGTAGAAGTTATAAGTGGAGAATTAAAAATTAATGATAAAGTAATACTAGAAGTAAATAAAGAAAGAAGACAAGAAATTAAAAAGAACCATACAGCAACACATCTTTTAGATACTGCGCTTAAAAAAGTCCTTGGAAGTCATGTACATCAAGCAGGTTCTTATGTAAGTAATGATAGGTTAAGGTTTGACTTCTCTCATTTTGAAGCAATGACAGAAGAAGAAATAACAAAAGTTGAAGAATTAGTTAATGAAGCTATTACAAGTGTAACACCTGTAATTACTGAAATAATGGACTTAGAAGAAGCTAAAAATAGCGGTGCTATAGGCATATTTGATGATAAATATAGTGATAAGGTAAGGGTAGTATGCGCAGGAGAATATTCTAAAGAACTATGCGGTGGTACTCATATTGATAATACAGGTAGAATTGGATTATTCAAAATAATTTCTGAAAGTGGTATCGCAGCAGGTACAAGAAGGATAGAAGCTGTAATAGGAAAAGAAGCTTATAAACTAATAAATGAAAAGAAGGATTTATTAAAGGATGTTTCAAGCAAGCTTAAATGTTCAGAAAAAGAAGTGCTATCAAGAATTGATGCTCAGCTTAAAGAATTAAAAGAAAAAGAAAAAGAAGTGTCACTTTTAAAAGCTAAATTTGCAGCAATGAATATTGATGATATAATTAATTGTGCTAAAGACGTTAAAGGAATAAATGTAGTATCTTATGAATTAAAAGATGTTGATAGTGATACACTAAGAGATGTATGTGAAAAAGTAAGAGATAAAGTTGAAAATTCAATAGTGTTAATCATGAGCGAAATTAATGGTAAAGTTATAATTTGTGCAATGGCAACTAAATCTGCAATAGAAAAAGGTGCTCATTGTGGGAAACTTATAAAAGAAGTAGCTTCAATACTTGGCGGAGGTGGTGGCGGCAGACCGGATATGGCTCAAGCTGGCGGAAAATCACCAGAAAAGATAAAGGAAGCTATTTCAGAATCTTATAAAATAATTGAAAGTTTAGCAAAATAGTATACTTTTTAAAAAATATGAGGTATAATCTAAATATAGTTTAGGTGAATAAATTTAGATTTTTAAGTAAATAATGAATATAAAGGTAAATTTCCTTTAAGAGTGTGTAAGGAGGTGAAGCTGCATTAGCAGCGATTGTATGAGTAACGATATTGAACAAACAATGAAATTTGATGTTAGTAAGAATAAAGAAGCTCTTACAAAGACTATCTTAACAGATGTTTATAATTCTCTACAAGAAAAAGGTTATAATCCAATTAACCAACTTGTAGGATACTTAATTTCAGGAGACCCTACTTACATCACAAATTATAACGGAGCAAGAGCTTTAGTAAGAAAACTCGAAAGAGATGAACTACTAGAAGAAGTTATAAAATCTTATTTAGAGATAAAATAGAGAGTGCCCGTTCATGCGGGCACTCTTAATTTTTGAGGAGTATATAAAGTGAGAATAATTGGATTAGATTTAGGTCAAAAAAATATAGGAGTAGCAGTTTCTGATCCTTTAGGATTCACTGCTCAAGGAATAACAACGATAAGAAGAACTAATAAGGAAAATGATATTAACGAAATTAAGAAAATTTGTGATGAATATAGTGCAGAAATACTTCTTATAGGTTTACCAAAAAACATGAATGGAACAATAGGTCCATCAGGAGAACTAGCTATGGAATTTGGTAAATTGTGTGAGCAAAAGTTATCAATAGAAGTAAAGTTTTGGGATGAACGTCTGACAACAGTTGCAGCACATAAAGCAATGCTGGAAGCAGACTTATCTAGAAATAAAAGAAAAAAGATAGTTGATAAAGTAGCAGCTACCTATATACTTCAAGGATATCTAGATTTGATATCACGATAAAAAATGGAAGTTAATGTTTTTTTATATTTAACTCATATTGTATATAAAAGAATAAAAATTATTTTAACAGTGGGACTATAAATAATGTATTAAAATAAAAAATAGTAGAGATAATTAAAATTTAATATATAAATATAAGATTAATAGAAGATAGGAAAGGAATGTAGTTATGAATCAAGATGAAAAATATGTATATATTCCTGATGAGAATGGGAATGATGTTAAATTTGAAGTGATTATATATTTCGAAATAGAAAAAATAGGTGGAAAATATATAATTGCAACACCAGCATTTGAAGAAAATGATGAGGCGTATGCATTTAAAATTTATAAAGATGATGATGGTAGTGAAATCTTCGTAGCACTTGAAGATGATGACGAAGAATTTGAGCTAGTATTAGAAACATATGATACTCTTATGAATGAAGAAGGATTATTGTAAATAAGAAGTGAGGTGTTATAGTGGATCAATCAAATTTAGTTGATATGAATGCCTTAAAGGAAAATTTAAAGAAAAAAGGTTATAAATTGACTCCACAAAGAAGATCAATTGTTGATGTAATTATCGAGAATGAAGGTAAACATTTAACAGCAGAAGAAATATATGATGATGTTAAAAAAAAGTGTCCGGAAATAGGCTTGGCTACGGTATATAGAACTATACTTTTATTAGAAGAGCTAAGTGTAATATCTAGATTAGATTTGAGCGATGGGTGCAGTAGATACGAATTAATTCATTCTGATGAAACTCACAGACATCATCATCTTATTTGTAATGTCTGTAATAAAGTTTTAGAAGTTAAAGATGATTTATTAGAAGATCTTGAAATAGGCATTGAAAAAGAATATAAATTTAAAGTATTAGATCATAGTGTGAAATTCTATGGTTTATGTGAAGACTGTCAAAAGAATTTAAAAGAGGAATAAAAGGACTTTTAACAATTGAGAAAAGACCTTTATTTATAAAAAATTCATATAAAAGGAGGGGAAATATGAAAGGCGAAAAGACGAAGATTAAAATTATTCCTCTTGGTGGGATAAATGAGATTGGGAAGAATATTACAGCTATTGAATACAAAGATGATATTGTAATAATAGACTGTGGATTAAAATTTCCAGATGAAGATATGTTTGGAATAGATGTAGTAATACCAGATATATCTTATCTTATGAAAAACTCAGAGAAGATAAAAGGAATATTTTTAACACACGGACACGAAGATCATATAGGAGCATTACCATATGTTTTAAAGCAATTGAATGTTCCCGTATATGGTACAAAACTTACTCTTGGAATAGTTGAAACAAAGCTAAAAGAGCACGGTTTATTAAGTACAACTGAATTAGTAAGAGTAAAGCCAAAAGATATAATAAAATTAAATAGCGTTTCAGTAGAGTTTATAAAAACTAATCACTCAATTGCAGATTCGGTAGCTATAGCAATTCACACTCCACTAGGAGTTGTGTTCCATACAGGAGATTTTAAAATTGATTATACTCCAATTGATGGAGAAATGATGGATTTTGCGAGAATTGCAGAATTAGGCAAAAAAGGTGTTTTAGTGATGATGGCGGACTCAACAAATGTTGAGAGACCGGGATATACTTTAACAGAAAGAGTTGTAGGAGAAACATTTTTTAAACTTTTTAATAAAGCAAAAGGGCGAATAATTGTAGCGACATTTGCATCGAATGTTCATAGAATACAACAAATAATTACAGCTGCAAAAGAATATGGCAAAAAAGTGGCGGTATCTGGAAGAAGTATGGAAAATATTGTTCAAGTAGCAATAGAGTTAGGTTATTTAAGTGTAGATGAAGAAACTCTTATACCAGTAGATGCAATAAATAAATATCCTACAGATAAAATAGTTATAATAACCACAGGAAGTCAAGGAGAACCGATGTCAGCATTGGCGAGAATGGCGGCTTCAGAGCATAGAAAAATAAATATAATTGAAGGAGACACCGTTATTATTTCAGCTACTCCGATTCCTGGAAATGAGAAGTTTGTTTCAAAGGTTGTAAACCAACTATTCAAAAAGGGTGCTGAAGTGATTTATGAATCAGCTGAAAAAATTCACGTTTCAGGTCACGCATGTCAAGAAGAATTAAAACTTATGCAAACCTTAGCAAGACCAAAATTCTTTATACCTGTTCATGGAGAATATCGACACTTAAAGAAACATGGAGAACTTGCTGTAAGCGTTGGATTAGATGAAAAAAATCTGATTATTCCAGAAAATGGAGATGTAATTGAAGTAGGACGAAATTATATAAAGAAAAATGGAGTTGTTCCTTCAGGGCAAGTATTTGTAGATGGACTTGGTGTTGGCGATGTTGGTAATATAGTTCTTAGAGATAGAAAACATCTTTCACAAGATGGTATATTAACTGTAGTTGTCACTATGGAAAAACAAAGTGGAAGAATTGTAGCAGGTCCTGATATTATTTCAAGAGGATTTGTTTACGTTAGAGAATCAGAAGGACTCATGGAAGATGCAAGAGATATTGTAAAAGATGTTTTAATTGAATGTGAAGAAAAGCAGATCACAGATTGGGCAACTTTAAAGTCTAAAATGAGAGATGAACTTAGAGAGTTTCTTTATGAAAAGACAAAAAGAAAGCCAATGATTTTACCAATAATAATGGAATTTTAATTAAGATAATTATAATTATCTTGACTTTTATTGATGAAAATAGTAAAATTTAATGTGGTTATATGAGAAAATTGGATACTTTGTGTATCCAATTTTCTTTTGTGAAAAAAATAAGAATATGTTTACATGAACAAGAAAACTATATATCATGCAAAAATGAATTATAAATATAATTATATATTAATGAAATTTTGTTAAATTGTAATAGAATATATAATTAATATATTGAAAAAATATTATAAAAAAATTAATGCAAGTTATATATACATAAATTCACAGTTTAATACTGTTTGGAGGAATAAAAATGGAATTAACAAAAAGAGAAGATATAAGAAATATAGCTATAATAGCTCACGTTGACCATGGTAAGACTACTTTGGTTGATGCTTTATTAAAACAAAGTCATGTATTTAGAGCTAACGAAAAAGTAGAAGAAAGAGTAATGGATTCTAATGATCTTGAAAAAGAAAGAGGAATAACAATTCTTTCAAAGAATACATCAGTTAAGTATGGAGATGTTAAAATTAATATTGTAGATACTCCAGGGCATGCTGACTTTGGTGGAGAAGTAGAACGTGTACTTGACATGGTTGATTCAGTATTACTAGTAGTTGACTCATATGAAGGACCAATGCCACAAACTAAATTTGTTCTTAAAAAATCATTAGAACTTGGATTAAAGCCAATAGTAGTAATAAATAAAATAGATAAACCAGATGCTAGACCAACAGAAGTTATTGATGAAGTATTTGATCTATTTGTAGAATTAGGTGCTAATGATGAACAACTTGATTTCCAAATTCTTTATGCATCAGCAAGAGAGGGATTTGCAAGATATAATGTTGAAGATGATAATACAGATATGATACCTATATTTGAAACAATCATTAAATATGTACCAGCACCAGAAGGTTATGTTGATGAACCACTTCAAATGCTTGTAACTACATTAGATACAAATGCATTCGTTGGAAAAATATCAATTGGTAAAATACATAGAGGAACTGTTAAGAAAAATCAAACAGTTGCATTAGTAAGAAATGATGGTTCAACATCTAATTATAAAATTACAAGTGTATTTACATATGATGGATTGAAGAGAGTTGAAGCTGATGAAGCATCTATGGGAGATATAGTTGCAGTAAGTGGTGTTACTGATGCTAATATAAGTGAAACTATTGCTGATGTTAGCAATCCGGAAGCTTTACCATTTGTAGCAATAGATGAACCAACATTAAGTATGAATTTCATGGTTAATGATTCACCATTTGCTGGTCAAGAAGGTGATTTTGTAACATCAAGACATTTAAGAGATAGATTACTTAAAGAACTTGAGACTAATGTAAGTTTAAGAGTTAATGAAATTACTCCAGATTGCTTTGAGGTTTCAGGAAGAGGTGAATTACATCTTTCAGTTCTTATAGAAACAATGAGAAGAGAAGGATATGAATTCCAAGTATCTAAAGCAAATGTTATTTTCAGAGAACACAATGGACATAAGGAAGAACCAATAGAATACTTAACAATTGATGTTCCAGAAGAATTCATGGGACCTGTTATGGAAAAACTTGGGCCAAGAAAAGCTGAAATGGTTAATATGACATCAGCTGTAAATGGATATACAAGATTAGAATTTACAATACCAGCTAGAGGTCTTATAGGATTTAGAAATGAATTTATGACTGATACAAAAGGTAATGGTATTATGAACCATGTATTCCATAGTTATGAGAAGTTTAAAGGAGAAATTCCAGGAAGAAGCAGAGGATCAATAGTTTCATTTGAATCAGGAGATTCAATAGCCTATGGATTATTTAATGCTCAAGAAAGAGGACAATTATTTATAGGAGCTGGAGTGCCAGTATATACTGGTATGATTGTTGGAGTATCAGCTAGATCAGAAGATATAGATATAAATGTTTGTAAGGGTAAAAAGCTTACTAATACAAGATCGTCAGGAGCTGATGAAGCATTAAAACTAACTCCACCAGTAGAGATGAGTCTTGAGCAATGTTTAGAATTCATAAATGGTGATGAATTAGTTGAAGTTACACCACAAAATATTAGAATGAGAAAAAGAATTTTAGATAGTGCTGAAAGAAAGAGAAGCATTAATAGAAATAAAAAATAATTTTTAAACTATATTTTAAATGTAAAACAAAACAAGTATAATTGAAGTAAATAGTCTTTTTAGGCTATTTACTTTGTTGTATTGGGAGGAAAATATGGGCGATAAGAGATTTTCCAAAAGAATAGGATTTTCTTTAATATTTTTATTGTGTATTATATTTTTTGTTTTTTTAATTATCTATAATAACTCTGTAGATAATCCTTTAAAGTCAAAAGAAGAGGATTTAATAATAAAAGTTGAAAAAGGTCAGGGATTTTATGATATTATAAATAAATTGGACAGTGAAGATGTGTTAAGAAATAAATTTATGATTAAAATAAATCTTAGCATAAATAAAAGAGATATACAACTTAGAGAAGGTTCATACAAAATAAATACAGAATCAACATTAAATGAACTTATAGAAGTATTAGAAGGAAAAGGTGTAAATGAAGAATTAATTTCATTAACTATTCCAGAAGGGTATACTATAGATGATATAGCAGAATCTATAGAAGAAAAAAATATTGCAAGTAAAAAAGAATTTATAAAAGCTGTTGAAAGCTATGAACTTCCTTGGTTTATACAAGAAAATGAAAGTAAAAGATATAATCTTGAAGGGTATTTATATCCTGATACATATTTTATAGAAAAAGACACTGAGTTAAACAATATAATAAAAATGATGCTCGATAGATTTGAAGAAATATTAGGACAAATACAAGATGAAACATCTACAAATTTTGATGATAATAAGATACAGGACATAACAACTATAGGATCTATTATTGAAAAAGAAGCACAAGTTGATAAAGACAGACCACTTATATCATCAGTGATTTACAATAGATTAGAAAAAGATATGAAGCTTCAAATAGATGCTACTGTTATATATGCTATTGGTGAACATGTAGATGTGGTATTATATAAACATTTAGAAATAGATTCACCATATAATACATACAAATATAAAGGATTACCAGTTGGACCAATATGCAGCCCAGGAAAAGAATCATTAAAAGCTGCTTTACTGCCAGATAAAACAGATTATTTATATTACATTTTGAAACAAGATAAATCTCATTATTTTACAAATAATTATGATGATTTTTTAAATAGGAAAAAAGAATTAGGATATTAGTTGACATGGAGGACTGAAATTGAGTAATATTACATATGACTATATGGAAGACTATATAAGAAGCTTGGTTCCAGAGAGATGTGGAACACTTAAAGAAATTGAAGAGTTTGCTTTTGAAAATAAAGTTCCTATAGTTCAAAAAGAAACAGGTGTATTTTTAGAGTTTATTACAAGTATGAAAAAACCTAAAAGAATACTAGAACTTGGGACTGCAATTGGATTTTCATCAATTTTAATGTATGAAGCATCAGGAAGTAATCCAGAGATTGTAACAATTGAAAGAGATGAAAAAATGATAGAGTATGCTACTATGAATTTGGAAAAGTTTAATTTATCTGAAAAGATAAAAATTAAAAAGGGAGATTGCCTAGAAATTTTGGAGACACTAAATGAACCTTTTGATTTGATTTTTATGGATGCAGGTAAAGGACATTATAATCATTTTCTACCACATTGTTTAAGACTTCTTAATGAAGATGGAATAATAGTAGCAGATAATGTATTATTTAGAGGGATGGTTGCATCTCAAGAATTAGTAAAAAGAAGAAAGATAACAATAGTAAAAAGAATGAGGACATATTTAGATTTGGTTACTAAGGATAAAAACTTAATAACTTCTGTAATCCCTATGGGAGATGGGATCGCAGTTACTAAGAGGAGGTAATTTTTTTGAATAAAAGAAAACCTGAAATTTTAGCACCAGCAGGAAATTTAGAAAAATTGAAAATAGCAGTAGATTTTGGTGCAGATGCAGTATATTTAGGTGGAGGAAAATTAAACCTGAGAGCCTTTTCAGATAATTTTTCAAATGAAGAAATGTTAGAAGGCATAAAATATTGTCATGATAGAAATAAGAAAGTTTATGTAACTTTAAATATATTTGCAAGAAATTATGATTTAAAAGGTGCAGGTGAATATATAAAAGGCTTATATGATATGGGAGTAGATGCGGTAATTATTGCAGACCCATCATTGATTGCAATAACTAAAGAAGTTGCACCTGAACTAGAAATACATTTAAGTACTCAAGCTAATACAGTAAACTGGGTAGCTACAAAGTTCTGGTATGAGCAAGGTGTAAAAAGAGTTGTTTTAGCGCGTGAGCTAACTTTTAGAGAAATAACTGGAATAACTGAAAATATTCCAGAAGGATGTGATATCGAAGCATTTGTGCATGGTTCAATGTGTATAGCATATTCAGGAAGATGTTTAATATCAAACTATATGCTTGGTAGAGATGCTAATAAAGGAATATGCTCAAATGCATGTAGATATAAATATTATTTAATGGAAGAAACAAGACCAGGACAATATTATCCAGTAATAGAAGATGAAAATGGAACATATATAATGAATTCTAAAGACCTTTGTATGATTCAATATATACCAGAACTTGTTCAGAGCGGTATATACTCATTTAAAATAGAAGGAAGAATGAAGAGCGAATTTTATGTGGCATCAGTGGTTAAAGCTTATAGAGAAGCCTTAGATTCATATTGGAATGATCCAGAACACTTTGAATTTAAAGAAGAATGGATGGATATTTTAAAGAAAGTAAGCCATAGGCAATATCACACTGGATTCTATTTGGGGAAAAATGGGGAACAAAATTATGAAGAATCTTCATATGTAAGAGACTATGAAATAGTTGGAATAGTGAAGGCATATGATGAGGAAACAAAGACAGCTACAATTCTTCAAAAAAATAGAGTTTTTGAAAATGATGATGTAGAAGTATTACGTGCAAATTCCCCATATTTTACTATAAAGCTTCAAGAAATATTTGATAAAGAAAAAAATGTAAAGACAAATGTGGCAAATAGAGCTCATATGATATTTAGTGCAAAAGTTGAGCATCCACTTAAAGTGAATGATATGCTGGTAAAAGGAAATTCTGTACTAGAATTAAAATAATTAGGTTTTATTTTGTGTGAAATTTAATGATTAAATGAATAAAACATCTACTAGAAGGCTAGAATTTAGCTGAAGGTAGGTGTTTTATATTTTTACTAAAAGTTTTTATATGCAAAAAAGAATGATACAGATTTTATCTTTGTTTATAGTAATTTTACTTTTATTAAGTATTAGATTATTTAAACTTCAAATATATCCAAATGATAAGGTGGTTCTTTCTTATCAAAATTATCAACAAGAAGATATAAGTGATATGAAGTATATGATTCTAGATACAAATGGTAGAGATTTAATGAATTATAGTAAGCAGTATATTTTAGTAATTGACACTAAGCCTTTTAGTTTAAATAATTATGAAGAAACCTTACAAGGTCTTATGGCTTTAAATTTTATTATGAAATCAGAAAATTTGGATTTTAATTATACAGATATAATGAAGGAAAGTGGAAAAATATATTACAATATATCAGAGAATACTTATAAAAAAATTAATAGTTTAAAAAATATAAAAGGGATATATACATATATAAAAGACTATGCAGATATAAAAAAGGCATGGAATATAAGTAGTATGCTATCAAATATTTTAAATGAGGAAGAAATAACCAAAGATTCACTTGAGGGAAAGTTGTATGATGAATTAAAAAATAATGAAACACCCAAAAGTGAATTTTATTTAGATGATAGAGCAGTTTATGCAAAACAAAGTGTGAGTATAAATAAAAATAACAGAAATTTACAACTTACTATAGATAGAAATTTTGAAGACAAGATCAGAAAAATTTTAGATGATAAAAAATATAAATCGTTAAATAATGTAGGAGTAAGCATAGTAGAAAGTGATACTGGAAAAATAAAAGCATTAATGCAAAAAGAAGAAAGTGAAGCTAATATTAATTTAGGAATTGAACAGATTGGATATGAGCCGGGTTCAATATATAAGATAATTACTCTTGGTTCAGCACTTGATATGGGACTTTTAAATGTAAATGATTATTTTGTTTGTGATGGAGTAATATGTAAAGATGCCCACGGAAATTTATCAGTAGAAGAAGCTTTTGAGAAATCGTGTAATGATGTATTTGCACAAATAGGAGATAAGGTTGGCTATGATAAACTTATTGCTTATTCTAAGAATCAGGGACTATATCAAAGTGTATTGAATTTCAAAGGTAATAATAAGAATGAAGCAGATGGAATAATTCCACAAAAGGAATCGGGAATAAATAATATATCTATAGGACAATGCATGAATGTAACTCCTATACAAATGATTGGAGCGATTAATACTGTTACAAATAATGGGGTCTATGTTAAACCATACATTATTGAGTCTATATTAGATAAAGATGATAATATAATTAAATATTTTGAGACAGAAGAAAGAAGAATATATAGTGAGACAACAGCCAAAATATTAAAAAATGCTATGCTAAAAGTTGTAGCAGAGGGTACTGGTAAAAATGCATATATAGAAAATATATTAATTGGAGGAAAAACTGGATCATCAACTGGAAATAATAATCAAACACACGGATGGTTTGCAGGATATTTTGAACTTGATGGGAAGGAATATACTATGGTCGTTTTTACACCAGAAATAGAAGATAAATTTTTAGGTGGTGGAGATACTGCTGCACCTATTTTTAAGGACATAGTATTAGCGTTAAGTAACTAAATCATTCTAAATTGCATATGTTAAGAAAAAAATAAATTCATATAAGCAACTTTTATAAATTATAAACATATTATAATATCAAGCACTGTTATGGAGGCACAAGGTGTTTGTATTAAATAGTCTAATTAATTTGTTATGTAACACGGTATTACTCACAGGATACGTAACCAACAGTAACACTTTTCCATTACCTCTTGATGAAACAGAAGAACAAATGTACTTAAATAAGCTAAAAAATGGAGATAAGGAAGCAAAAGGTATCTTAATTGAGAGAAATTTAAGATTAGTAGCACATATAGTTAAAAAGTATTCATTTCCAAACAAAGATGTTGATGAATTAATATCAATTGGCACAGTTGGGTTAATAAAAGCTATAGATTCATTTGATTCTAGCAAGGGAACTAGATTAGCTACGTATGCATCAAGATGTATTGAAAATGAGATATTAATGTTATTTAGAAATAATAAAAAACAAAAAAGCGAGGTATATCTTCAAGACCCGATTGGAGTCGATAAAGAAGGTAATGAATTTTGTCTTATGGATATATTAAGTAGTGAAAAGGATTGTGTACTGGAAAATGTAGAACTTAATTTACAAATAAAGGCGTTATATAAAAAATTAGGAGAATCATTAACTAAAAGAGAGAGCTCAATACTAGTAATGAGATATGGATTAATAGATGGAAAATGCAAAACTCAACGAGAAATAGCTGTTAAGTTGGGAATATCAAGATCATATGTATCAAGAATAGAAAAGAAGGCTTTAAAAAAACTTAAGAAGGAATTATTTGCAAAATGATAAAATTTAATAATATTATAAGAGAGAATTATCAGTTGTAAATATAAACATAAATTAAGCTATAGAAAATCAGAGTAATATACAATATATTACCCTGATTTTCTTATTTAATGATGAAAGAATATAAAAACTATGTAAGAAAAAATAGTTCTATTATATGTAATTTCATTAGTATAAAAAAAATATCCTATATTGAAAATATTAAAGAGGAATTTATGAAATTTTGTTGAATATATTCCTATTAGTAGATTTTTTCTACACAGAAAGGATAGAAGTAAAAATGCAACAAGAAATAATAACATCCATAGACTTCGGAAGTAAAAAGTTGTCAGCTTCTATGGCAACATCAAACAAAGAATGTGAAATGGATATATTAGGGGTAAAGTCCTGTAAATCCATGGGAATAGAAAAAGGGCTAGTGACAGATGTTGAAAAATGCAAATCATCAGTAATATCGCTATTAAAGGACCTAGAGGCAAGTACTAAAAAAGAAATAAGTAATGTATATATTGGTATTTCAGCAAGAAAAGTATCTATTAAAGAAATGAGAGTTTCTTGTAAAATAAGAAATGAAAAAATCACTAAATTAGATATTATTAGTGGAATAAAAAAAGCAAAAGAAAAGGTTATGCTAGAAGGTAATGAATGTATTATAGATACAATAATTAACTTTTATATTCTAGATGGTAAGGTATTACATAAAGATGTAATAAATTTAACCGGCAGTGAACTTGAATTAAATCTTACAGTTATAATTGGTAAGGTTGATGAAATACAAAAGTATTACGATATTTTTAAAAGTACTAAATACTCAATAAAATGTATAATGCTTAATATTTTTTCGGGTAAACATATATTTTTGAATGGTACTAATGCAATGGGAGATGTTGCATTAGTAGATGTAGGTGCTGGAAAGACAGATATTTGTCTTTTTAATAATGGTGTTCCTAAAAATATATCAAGCATTCCAATTGGAGGAAACAATATTTCTAATGATTTAGCTATATGTGGTAAGTTTTCATTTATGGAAGCAGATAATATAAAGATAATTTATTCTGAAAATTATGAATCATTATATAGAGATCAATCTCTTGATGATGACATTGAAGTGGGGACAATAAAGGTATCAAAGGAACTATTTTATGAAGTTACTAATGCTAGAATTGAAGAAATATTAACACATATTAATATGGAGTTAAAAAAGACTGGTCATTATGATAGAATTTGTAGTATAATTTTATATGGGGATGGTTTGAGCTATTTTGAAAACATAAACAAATTTGTAAGAACTATTATTGAAAGAAAGACTAAGATAGTAACTAAAATGGACTTAGGATTAAAGAATTCAGAAAATATAACCTCATTAGCGCTAGCAAAAGAGGTATATGATAGATTTAATTTATTAGAGGATAATGATAAAACTAAAATAGTTGAAGAAGTTCAAACAAATGAAACAGAGTTTTTATTAGATGAAAATGAGGGGAGAAGTCCTATTCTAGAAAGAATTAAAACTTTTTTAGGTAAGATTTTTTAAAGGGAGGAATTATTTTGTTAGATTTTGATTCAGATATTCAAGAATTAACCAATATAAAGGTAATTGGTTGTGGTGGTGGCGGTAGTAATGCCGTTAATAGAATGATAGTTGAAGGATTGAAAAATGTTGAGTTTATAGCTATAAACACAGATAAACAAGCATTATTACTTTCTAATGCAAATCAAAAAATACAAATTGGAGAAAAATTAACTAAGGGTCTTGGAGCAGGTGCAAATCCTGAAATAGGGAAGAAGGCTGCAGAAGAAAGTAGAGAAGAAATAACAGCTGCAATTAAAGGAGCTAATATGGTTTTTATTACTGCTGGAATGGGTGGTGGAACTGGAACTGGTGCTGCACCAGTAGTTGCTGAAATTGCTAAATCTATGGATATTTTAACAGTAGGTGTGGTTACAAAACCTTTCCCATTTGAAGGAAAAAGAAGAATGAGACATGCTGAAATGGGAATTGAAAACTTAAAAGAAAAGGTTGATACATTGGTTATAATACCAAATGAAAGACTTTTAACAATGGCTGATAAAAAGACAACTCTTCTAGATTCATTCAAATTAGCTGATGAGGTGTTAAGACAAGGGGTTCAAGCCATTTCGGATTTAATAACTATAACTGGTGTTATCAATGCAGACTTTGCAGACATAAAGGCAGTTATGTTAGATAAAGGTTTAGCACATATGGGTGTAGGTTTTGGTAAAGGTGAAACAAGAACTCAAGATGCAGTTAAACAAGCAATTTCATCTCCATTATTAGAAACTTCAATTGATGGAGCTACAGATGTAATAATAAACTTTACTGGTGGGGCAGATCTTGGTGCATTAGAAGTATATGATGCTGCTGATGTAGTGCGTGAAGCTGTTGATCCAGATGCAAATATTATCGTAGGAGCTGTAATTGATGAATCATTAAAAGAAGAAATTAGAATTACAGTAATTGCAACAGGATTTGAATGTCAGCCTTCAATAGAACCAATGGCTAAAGAGAATGTTAATAGAGTAGTAAATAATATTCCTGCTAAGGAAGAAGTAGCAGTAACTACAAATCAAAGTGCTGTTGAATCTCCAACTTCTATAACTTCAAATAGCAACTATGAACCAGATGACTTGGATATACCAGTATTTTTAAGAAGACAAAAAAAACATTAATTTAGAATATTTTATAAATTAAAATTATGGACTTAAAAGATAAATTCTTTTAAGTCCATAATTTTTTTAATATTTTTAGAAGTGTATTTGTATAGGAGTAAAATTGATCATAAAAAGTTATTTTAACATAGAAAAAGTAATCTATAAAAAATACTGTAAGTTAATGTAAAAAGTTAAAGTTAAAAAATGCTAATATGTTATTAGATTGTGACAAATTTTTAAGAGATATGAGTCTATAATAAACTCATACGGTGGAGGAATAAATATGGAAATATATATAGATGTTTTAATACTTGAAAATTTCATAGTAAATTTATTTCTATTATTAATAACCATGAAATTAATTCATCATAAATGTAAGACAAGCATATTAATAATTGCAAGCTTTTTAGGAAGTATGTATACGTTAATATTATTTATTCCAAAGTTAAATATTTTTAGTAATATTCCATTTCAAGTAATAGTAGCTGTTATTATGGTAAAGTTAACTTATGGAAAAACAAGTATTATTAATTTGTTTAGAGCTACGAGTATATTTTTTATAACTACATTTACATTAAGTGGAATATGTTTTCTGTTTTCATTGAAAGAAAACATGTATATATTAGGTGAAACATTCAGTATGAAAAACTACCCAATTAAATTTTTAATATTGAGTTTTATGGTATTATTTATAATTTGTAATAGAATTAATTATTATCTTAAAGAACGAAGTTTTGTAAATAATTATATGTTTTGTGTTGAATGTTATATAGAAAATAAAAATTACATTTTCAATGGATTTTTAGATACAGGAAATGAATTAAGAGAACCAATAACAAATCTACCATGTATATTAATTGAAAAAGATTTATTATGTGATGTAAATTTCAGTGGGAATAATATTTATTATATACCTTATAGTACAGTGAAATATGATGGAAAATTATTAGGTATTAGAGTTAATAACATAAATATTAAAAATAATGGTTTAGATTTTAGAAAGATTGATGCAATAGTATGTCCATGTGATGAAAAATTTAGTAAAAGAAATGAGTTCAATGCATTATTATCAAGAGGAATAGTATAGGAGGATTTAAAGTGGAAAAGATAATGATATTACTAAATAAATTAATAAGTAAATTTAAAGTTTTTAAAAGAGATTTATATTATGTAGGTGGTAATGATGCACTTCCCCCACCATTGTCTAAAGATGAGGAAGAAGATCTAGTTAATAAGTTAAATGGTGATGATGATGGTATTAGAAGTATATTAATCGAAAGAAATTTAAGACTTGTAGTTTATATTGCAAGAAAATTTGAAAATACTGGAGTAAATGTAGAAGATTTAATATCTGTAGGAACTATAGGACTTATAAAGGCTGTAAATACATTTAATCCTGAAAAGAAAATTAAACTTGCAACATATGCATCAAGATGTATAGAGAACGAAATTCTTATGTATCTAAGAAGAAATAGCAAGATAAAGGCAGAAATCTCATTTTATGAACCACTAAATATTGATTGGGATGGAAACGAATTATTACTTTCAGATATATTAGGTACAGAAAATGATACTGTGTATAATTTAATAGAAGATGAAGTAGATAAGCAACTTTTACTTATAGCGCTAAAAAGTTTAAATGATAGAGAAAAAGAAATAGTAAGATTAAGATTTGGATTAAATGGAACACGAGAAAAGACACAAAAAGAAGTGGCTGATATGCTTGGAATCTCACAATCTTATATATCGAGATTAGAAAAAAAAATAATTAGAAGATTGAAAAAAGAAATAAGTAGAATGATTTAGGTTGTCTTTGAGTATAAAAGTATCTTCTATCGGAAATAATGATTAATGCAATACATATTATTACTTCCGAAGGGAGGAAAATTTTGTGATAATTAACAAGGTGGAAATATGTGGGGTTAATACAGCAAAACTTCCTATACTCAAAGAAAAAGAAAAAAAGCAATTGTTATTGCAAATGAAAGCAGGAGATACGAATGCAAGAGAAACCTTTATAAAAGGAAATTTAAGATTAGTACTTAGTGTAATTCAACGTTTTAATAATAGAGGAGAGAATATTGATGATTTATTCCAAGTAGGATGCATTGGGCTTATGAAATCAATAGATAATTTTGATTTATCACAAAATGTAAAGTTCTCGACTTATGCAGTACCTATGATTATAGGTGAAATTAGAAGATATTTAAGAGACAATAATTCAATTAGAGTTAGTAGGTCTTTAAGAGACATAGCTTATAAAGCACTAATAGCTAGAGAAAAATTTATAAAGGATAATAACAAAGAACCTACAGTTTCTCAAATAGCAAAAGAATTAGAATTGCCAAGAGAAGAAGTAGTATTTGCACTAGATGCAATTCAAGATCCTGTTTCTTTATTTGAACCAATTTATCATGATGGTGGAGATGCCATATATGTTATGGATCAAATAAGTGACACAAAAAATACAGATGAAAGCTGGCTTGAAAATATATCAATAAAAGAAGCTATGAAAAAACTTACAGATAGAGAAAAATTAATATTAAATTTGAGATTTTTTAATGGAAGAACTCAAATGGAAGTAGCTGAAGAAATTGGAATATCTCAGGCACAAGTTTCTAGATTAGAAAAAACTGCATTAAAGCATATGAGAAAGCATGTCTAATTGCAAAAAGGTGTTCAAATATATTTTGAATACCTTAGGGTGTCGACAAAGTCGACACCCTTTAATTTTCTTGATAAAATACCAAAGGTGATATTTTATGATGACAAAAAAGATATATAAACTAGATTTGAAATTGAATTTAATAGTATATATGCTCTAGTACGTAAAAATTATTTAGTCTCATTTAAGAAGCTTAACCAAAATGAAAAGAGAGGGTAAGCTTACTTTTGGCATTTTTTATTTAGAAAATTACATAAAATTTTTATATTAAAATAATAAATAGAAATTATAATCATATATTTTATAATAAAGATATTATTAAACCATATAAGGAATAAAATAATTAATTTGGGAGGAGATATTATGGAGTTAGAGTTACACTCAATTAATGGAATGAGGAATATGGAAGTTATTGATATATTGACTGGGAGCAAAATTGGGTTTATTAGGGATTTAAAAATAGATTGTGATACAAATAAAGTGATTTCATTAATATTACCAGGAGAAGTTAAATCTTGGTTTGGAAAAGAGGATGAAAGAGAAATTCCTTGGGGGAATATAGTTAGAATTGGAATTGATGTGATTTTAGTCAAAGTGCAAGAGGAAAGCAAAAATTATGAAAATAATATGTAGCCATATAATAAAAATATAGGTATAATATATGTAAATAAATGTGATGAACTAAAGTTAAGAGGTGATAGAATGAAATGTCCTTTTTGTTCTTTTGAAGAAAGTAAAGTAGTAGATTCTAGAGCTACAGATGATAATACTACGATTAGAAGAAGAAGAGAATGCCTAAAATGTGGTAAAAGATACACTACTTATGAAAAGATAGAAGATTTTCCTATTTTAGTTATAAAGAAAGATTTAACTAGAGAAAATTTTAATAAGGAAAAAATAATTAATGGATTAATAATTGCATGTCAAAAGCGTCCCATATCAAGAAGACAGATTGAAGATTTGGCAAATGATGTAGAAAAGGCGATTTCTAATAGTATGCTTACAGAAATTCCATCTAAGGATATTGGTGAAATGGTTATGAATAATTTAAAGGAATTGGATGAGATTTCTTATGTTAGATTTGCATCAGTTTATAGGCAATTTAAAGATATTAATACTTTTCTTGAAGAAATAAAAAATCTTATAACATAAGAATTTGGATATTGATGGTGAGACTTCAATATCCTTTTTGTGTATAAAAAGTTATCTGTGTTATTAATAAGTTAAAAATTAGTTAAATTAGATACTAATTATCTAATATAATGTTAATATTAATAATATAAGAGTTAAAACTAGGAGGGTATAGTTAAATGAATAGGCTTCAGGTAGATTTTTTTATTAAACAAGAGGATTATTTAATTTTAGATAGTGATAGAGTTAAAATTGTGCTTACAAATGCAGAAGACAATAGAAGTTTTAACAGATCTACTGAGGAAGGAATAAAATATTTAAATTCGCTAAATGAAGAATTTAATCTTAATGATATTGTTTATCTTAAACAAATACATAGTGATAAAATATTAAGGTATTATGGAAAAAACATAAATAGTATGGAAGGGGATGCAATAGTAACTGATGTAAGAAATGTTGCGATAGGTGTTTTTACAGCTGATTGTGTGCCAGTAATATTAATTGATGAGGATAATAATGTAATAGCTGCAATACATAGTGGATGGAGAGGGACATTTGAATCAATTACTCTTAAAACTATAGAAAAGATGAAAAATGAATTTGGATGCAGTGGCAATAATATTAAAGCATACATTGGAGCTCATATTGGAAAGTGCTGCTATGAGGTATCCGAAGAACTAAAAGAGAAATTTATAGAAAAGAAATCTGATATTGATGAAAAAAAATTATTTAATGGAAGAAATCTTAACTTAGAAGCTTGCATTGAAGATGATTTAATAAAAGGTGGGGTAAAAAGAGATAATATGTTTACTTTAGGGCTATGTACTTATTGTAGCGATAAACTTAAGCTACATTCATATAGAAAAAGTGAAGGATCTTATGGAAGGATGTTTTCTTTTGTATTTTTAAAATAAGGGGGAAAAGTTATGTCTAAAGAAAAGGTGTTAATAGTTGATGATGAAGAACATATTGTTGAATTATTAAAGTTTAATTTGCAGAGTGCAGGATATGAAGTTCTTGAAGCAAATAATGGGATTGATGCTTTGAAAATTGTAATTGAAAATAAGCCAAGTTTAATACTACTTGATCTTATGCTTCCTGGAATGGATGGATTTGATGTGTGTAAAGAAATAAAGAGAAGTAAGGAAATGAAAAATACATCAATAATAATGCTTACAGCTAAAGGTGAAGAATTAGATAAAATACTAGGATTGGAATTAGGTGCTGATGATTATATAACTAAACCATTTTCAGTTAGAGAATTATTGGCTAGAGTTAAAGCAGTCTTAAGAAGAACTAATAATTTTAGTGAAAATGATAGTGAGGTATATAAATCTAAAAGCTTAACAGTAAATTTTGAACGTCATGAAGTATTAGTTAATAATGAAAAGATAGATCTAAGTCTTAAAGAATTTGAATTGCTTAAGATATTAATAAAGAACAAAGGAAAAATACTAAAAAGAGAAGTATTACTAGATAAGATATGGGGATATGAATATATAGGTGAAACAAGAACTGTGGATGTTCATATACGATATCTAAGAAAAAAAATAGAAGAGGATGATAAAAATCCAAGATTTATTGAGACTATTAGAGGAGTAGGGTATAGATTTAACCTAGAAGAATAAGATGAAAAATAAAATTTTAACTTCTGTAATGATAACTGTTTTATTTGCAATTTTAATATTAACATCTTCATTTATAATATTAATGAACTTAAGAGAAATTAATAATACTAAAGAATTACTTATTAATGTAAATTATCTTATAAGTAAAAGTGAAGATCTAAAAATAGAAGATTTAAATAAATTAAATGAATTGGAGATTAATGACACACGCATTAGGATTACATTAATCAACAGGCATGGAGAAATATTGTATGACAATGAAACTACAAGCAGAGAAAATCACAAAGATAGAGGTGAGATAAAAGATGCTTTTGGGAATGGTAGTGGATATAGAATACGATATAGTGAAACATTAGATACTAAATTAATGTATTATGCAAGTAAATTGAATGAAGACTTAGTTATAAGGACATCGGTTCCGATAGATACAGTAACTATGCTTGAAAAAAATACTTTAAACTATTATTTGTTACTAGTTCTAGTTGTTATAATATTTTCTTTATTTTTATCGTTTAGATTGGTAAAAATAATAATTGAACCAATAAAAGAATTAGAAGCTGTAACTTTAAAAATGACTGATGGTGATTATAAAATAAGATCGAAGATAAAAACTAATGATGAATTGGGAACTTTAAGTAATAGTTTTAATAAAATGGCAGAACAATTACAAATAAAAATTAAAGAAGTGGTTGATAAACAAAATAAAGTAGAATCGATATTAAAAAGTGTAGACAGTGGAATTATAGCAATAGATGAAGAGAATAAAGTAATTTCAATTAATCCATATATTGAAATTTTACTTGGCATCAAAAAAAATATAGTTGGAGAATGTATATTTGATTACATAACAGACTATGATATAAAATCATTCTTGGATAATGAAGATAAAAGTGAAGAGGAAATAAAAATTCTTCACCCAATAGAGCGAGAAATAAGAATAAAAAAATCTGATATTATAAATGGTATTGAAAATATAGGAAGAGTAATCCTATTTCAAGATATTACTGACATAAAAAGAGTTGCACTTATGAGAACTCAATTTGTTGCCAATGTTTCTCACGAATTAAAGACACCACTGACCTCAATTAAAGGTTTTGCAGAAACACTGAAGATGGTTAAAGATGAGGAAACAAGGGGAAAATTTTTAGAGATAATAAATAAAGAAGCTGAAAGGTTGACTAGGCTTATAAATGATATATTAGTTTTATCGAATATAGAAAGTAATTTAGTATCAGAGGTTGAGGAGTTTTTACCAGGAACTATAATTGAAGATGTTATAAATATAATGAGAAAAATAGCAGTTAATAAGAATGTAGAAATCCAGTATAATGATGATAATTGTGAAAATATACTAGGGGATAAGGATAAGTTCCATCAATTAGTATTGAATTTGGTTGAAAATTCAGTGAAGTATTCTAAGGACAAAGGTAAGGTAATAATAAATAGCTATGATTATGAAGAATATTATTGCTTAGATATTATTGATGATGGAGTTGGTATTCCAGAAGAAGATATACCAAGAATATTTGAAAGATTTTATAGGGTAGATAAATCACGTAAAAAAGGTGGTACAGGATTAGGGTTAGCTATAGTTAAACATATAGTTAAGATTTTTAATGGTCAGATAGATGTAGAAAGTGAGCTTGGAGTAGGGAGTACATTTAAAGTTAAGATACCATACCTTTAAAGTGAATAAAAACATACCTATTTGTAAAAAATACTTAGGAAATATATTTCTAAGTATTTTTTTATTGAATTAAAAAATTATATATAGAACTTTATGTTAAATTTTATTAACATAACTGACTAATATCTTAACATTCTTCTAATAATTTATTAACTTTCAAAGTTTATCATTAGTCTTACAGGGGACAAAGTAAATAAATTATATTAAATCAATGTTAGAGTATATATCGCTTATGGAGGAAAATAATGAAAAAGAAGTCTTTAAAATTAATAGTTAGTACTTTTCTTCTAACTATTATGGCAATTGGAATCATAGGATGTGGTGGAAACAGCAACACAGATAATTACACAGATAAAGGTGATGGAGGATTAAGTGGTACATTAACAGTAAGTGGATCATCTGCTTTATTACCATTAATGGAAGAATCAATTGAAAAGTTTAGTGAAAAATATCCTAAAGTTGAAATAAGTGCACAAGCAGGGGGGTCGGGAACTGGGCTTGCTCAAGTGCTTGAAGGAAATGTAGATATAGGAAATTCAGATGTCATTGCAGAAGAAAAATTGCCAGATGATAAAGTGAAGGAATTGGTAGATCATAAAGTAATAGCACAAGGATTTGGAATTGTAGTTAGTAAAACACTTGGAATTAAAGATTTAACTAAGCAGCAAATCAAAGACATATATTCAGGGAAAATAACTAATTGGAGGGAAATAGATGGACCTGATAAGGAAATATTTATAGTTCATAGAAAATCTGGTTCTGGTACAAGAGCTACTTTTGAAAATACTATATTAGATGGTGATATTTCATTAGAAAATGAATCTCTTGGAGTTATGCAGGATTCTAATGGTGCAGTTCTTACAGCTATGAAGGAAAATGAAGGGGCTATAAGTTATGTTAGTCTTGCATACATGAATAATCAAGAAGCTAAAGATGTACTATCTGTTGTTAGTATTGATGGAGTAAGTCCAGACAAAGATAATATTTGTGATGGATCATATCCATTTTGGTCATATGGACATATGTATACTAAAGGTGAAGCAACAAGCCCGGCAAAAGAGTTTATTGAATTTATTTCAAGCAATGAGAATAGTGAAAGTCTAGAAAATTTAGGATTTATATCAGGAGAAGAAATAAAAGTTAAATAAGAAATAATAAATAATTTTGATTAGAGGATGAATTAATATGGAGAAAAGAGGCTTAAAGGAAAGAATTAAGAATGAGTATATTGGGCAGGGATTTGCGAATTTTTGCGGAATACTCATTATATGTATAACATTAGCTATAATAATTTTTATAGGATCTAAAGGAATAAAGATATTTACACAAGATCACTATAGCATATCAGAATTTCTATTCACAAACAATTGGAATCCAGGAGAAAAAAATTCTCCTTCATTTGGGGCTTTGGCTTTTATCTTAGGGTCAACGTTTGTTAGTGTGGGGGCTGTTATTATAAGTGCTCCTATTGCTATAGCGTTAGCTATATTTGTAAATGTAATTTCGAAAGGAATAGGAAATAAACTTATAAAGCCTTCTTTAGAGCTGTTAGTTGGAATACCATCTGTAGTATATGGTTGGGTTGGAATATCAGTTTTAGTACCTTTTATAAAAAACAATGTAGGTGGGATGGGATATTCACTACTTTCGGGAATATTGGTATTAGCACTTATGATATTGCCTACAATAGCAACATTGTCAATAGATGCAATAAAAACTATACCACAAAGTCATATTGAAGGATCATATGGACTAGGAGCAACAAGATGGCAGACTATTTCTAGAGTTATTGTTCCAGGTGCAAAATCAGGAATTCTTACAGGGGTAGTTCTTGGGATTGCAAGAGCTTTTGGAGAAGCTTTAGCAGTTCAAATGGTTATAGGTAATACAGTAAAAATACCTGATGGTATGCTTTCATCAATGTCAACTTTAACAAGTATAATAACTATGGATATGGCAAATACAGTTAGTGGAACAGCATGGAATGATGCGTTATGGACATTAGCGCTTATATTATTAATAATATCATTCATTTTCATATTAATTGTAAGAAGAATTGAAAAAAGGAGTAATGTTTAATGAATGCTAAAAAAGTAGATAAAATTGCAACTTGTATACTTTATGTTATAAGTACATTCATAGTATTATTACTTGGTGCATTTATTATATATATATTATATAAAGGTGGAACTATGTTAAAACCAAGTTTCCTATTTGGAAAACCTAAAATAACTGGTGCAGGTGGAGGAATAGGTCCACAATTATTTAACTCATTTTATATGCTAGTAATTTCATTATTAATGACAGTACCAATTGGAATTGGTGCGGGTATATATCTATCAGAATATGCTAAGGAGGGGCGAGTTCTTAATTTTATAAGAATGTGTCTTGAAACAATGTCTTCGCTTCCTTCTATAGTTATTGGTATGTTTGGGATGCTTATTTTTGTTAACAAATTAGGTTGGGGATATTCAATTTTGGCAGGAGCATTATCAGTTACAATACTAAATATACCTTCAATGACAAGAATATCAGAAAATGCAATTACAGCTGCAAGTAAAAGAGTAAAAGAAGCTTCACTAGGCCTTGGAGCAACTAAATGGCAGACACTTGTAAAAATAACAGTGCCAACAGCTATGGGAGAAATTTTAACTGGAATAATTTTGGCGGCAGGTAGAATATTCGGAGAAGCTGCAGCATTTTTATATACAGCAGGCTTAAGTTCAAAAGCTTTGAATTTTAACACTATAAGTTTAGTAAATAGCAAATCAGCATTTTCATTATTTAGACCAGCAGAAACACTTGCAGTACATATTTGGAAATTAAATTCTGAAGGAATTGTAGCGGATGCAACTCAAATAGCAAATGGAACAGCAGCGGTTCTTATTCTATCTGTTCTTTTGTTTAATATATTAGCTAAGCTTGTAGGAAAAAGAATTATGAAGAGTTATGGTGGACAATAGAAAGTATATTAAATTATGTGGCGAAAGTAGGAGAGTTAATCATGAATATTATTGAAACAAAAAATCTATGCCTATATTATGGAGAGAAACAGGCTTTAAAAAATGTTAATATGAAAATAAACAAAAATGAAGTTACAGCACTTATTGGGCCTTCAGGATGTGGAAAATCAACTTATTTAAGAACAATAAATAGAATGAATGATTTAATTGCTAGTGTAAAGATTACAGGAGAAGTATTATTTGAAGGCAAAGATATATATAAAGATTATGATGAAATACATTTAAGAAAAAGAGTTGGTATGGTATTTCAAAGACCAAACCCATTTCCAATGTCTATTTATGATAATATTGCATATGGTCCAAGGATTCATGGAATAAAAAATAAAAAAGTATTAGACGAACTTGTTGAAAAAAGCTTAAAGGGAGCGGCACTTTGGGATGAAGCTAAGGATAGACTTAAAGAAAGTGCACTTGGAATGTCAGGAGGTCAACAACAAAGATTATGTATTGCACGAACTTTGGCTGTTTCTCCAGAAGTTATATTGATGGATGAACCAACTTCAGCACTAGATCCTATTTCAACTGCAAAAACAGAGGAACTTATGGATGAATTAAAAAAGAAATATACTGTAATCATAGTAACTCATAACATGCAACAAGCAGGCAGAATAGCTGATAAAACAGCATTCTTTTTAAATGGTGAAGTAATAGAGTTTGGAAAAACCGAAGATATATTCTATAATCCAAGGGATAAAAGAACAGAAGATTATATAACAGGTAGATTTGGTTAAAAGGAAGAGGTGTAGAAACTATGACAAGAGGTTCCCAACATACAAGAGTAAAAAATATTCACAGAGATTTATTATCAATGGCTAGTTTAGTTGAAAAGCAGATATATGAAAGTATGGTATGCTTAAAAAAACTTGATTTGAACAATGTAGATACAATTATTGATAATGATGATGAAGTAGATAATATGCAAAAAGAAATAGAAGAAGAATGTATTAAGTTTATAGCAACTGAGCAACCACTTGCAAAGGATCTTAGAAGGGTTTTTGCAGCATCTAAAATAGTTACTGACTTGGAAAGAATGGCAGATCATGCAATTGATATATGTAAAATATCTAAAAAGATGGGGAAAAGTTTAAGTGCCTTTAATGGAGATTTAAATGAACTTTGGGATATGGAACAAAAAGTAAGAGAAATGATAAAAGCATCTGTAGAAGCTTATACTAATAATGATGTTAAATCAGCATATAAAATTTGTGCTGAAGATGATAAAGTAGATGCATTTTACAAAAACTTATTCAATAAAATCATAAAAAAAATAAAAATACATGAAGAATTAGTTAATGACGGAGCACAACTATTATTTGTAATTAAATATTTAGAGAGAATTGCAGATCATGTAACTAATGTTTGTGAATGGACAATTTTTTCTAAAGACGGTGTTTATGTAGATTTAAATGAATAAAAAAGGAAAATAGATGGACTAGCATGGATTTGGAAGTCTATTTGATGTATCCTTAGCTACATCTATAATAAAAATACACAATTTTAAACAACATAACTAAGTAGGCTATTCTAAATCTTTTGGAATAGTCTACTTTATTCACTAATTATAAAAATACAACTGAATAAAAGTGATATATAATAAAAATATTAGTTTTACAGAAACACTTTTATTGACTTAAATAAAGTAATCATGTAATATAACAAGGATAGATAGTATGTTATAATAAGGAGAGAGAATATGAAAAGTATTATAACAAACATAACTAAAGGCAGTATTGCAGAAGAAGTAGGTATTGAAAAAAATGATGCACTTATTTCTATTAATGGTAAAGAAGTTAAGGACATTATTGATTATAAGTTTTTATCAGATGATGAAGAACTACTTCTTGAAATAGAAAAAGCTGATAGTGGTGAAATTTGGGAAATAGAAATAGAAAAAGATTATGAAGAAGACCTAGGAATAGAATTTGGCGGGGGTCTTATAGATAAAGCTAAAAGATGTAGTAATAAATGTATTTTCTGTTTTATAGATCAATTACCGAAAGGTATGCGTGAAAGTCTTTATTTTAAAGATGATGATTCAAGGTTATCGTTTCTTCAAGGAAATTTTGTTACTTTAACAAATATGAAAGAAGAAGATATAGATAGAATTATTAATTATCATATAAGTCCTATAAATGTTTCAGTACATACAACAAATCCAGAACTTAGAGTTAAGATGCTTAACAATAGATTTGCAGGAAATATTCTTGAAAGATTAAAAAGACTTGCAGATGCAGGGATACAGCTTAATGCTCAAATAGTGAGTATTCCAGAGATTAATAATGGAGATGAACTTATAAGTACTATTAAAGACTTATACTCATTGGCTCCACAAATAAATAGTGTTGCAGTTGTTCCAATTGGAATAACAAAATTTAGAGAAAATCTTGCACATGTAAGAACTTACACTAAAGAAGAAGCAAGGTCTGAAATTGAAAGAGTTGAAGAGCTGCAAAAAATATATTCTAAGGAAACAGGTGGACCATTTGTAAGATTATCTGATGAATTTTATCTTGTAGCAGAAAAAGAAATTCCTAATGCCGACTTTTATGGGGATTATCACCAAATAGAAGATGGGGTTGGAATGATAAGATGTTTCAGAGATGCAATAGATGATACTTTAGAAGATTTGGATACAAATATGAATGGAAGTTTTTCTATTGTTACAGGTGTTTTAGCATATCCTGAGTTATTAGAAGCAAGTAAGAAAATAAAAGAAAAGAATCCTAACATACAATTAGATGTATATGAAATAATAAATAATTATTTTGGAAAAACAATTACTGTTGCTGGTTTATTAACTGGTACTGATATAATAAACCAAATGAAAGGTATAATAAAAAGTAAATATCTTATAATGTCAAATAATATGTTTAGAAAAGGATATGAACTTGCTGATTCTACAGAACAGATAATGTTAGATGACACAAAAATAAAAGATATTGAAGAAGCCCTTGATGTTAAAGTAATAGTAGTTGATTTTACGGGTGAGGATTTAATAGAAAAAATTAATGAATATAAAGAGGAGGAATTTTAAACATGGCAAAACCGATAGTTGCTATGGTTGGTAGACCTAATGTAGGTAAATCAACCTTGTTTAATAGATTAGCAGGAAAGAGAATATCAATAGTAGAAGATACGCCAGGAGTTACAAGAGACAGAGTTTATGCAGAAGCTGAATGGCTTAGTTATAATTTTACTATGATTGATACAGGTGGTATAGAGCCAGAAAGAAATGATATTATAATACAGCAGATGAGAAGGCAAGCAAATATTGCTATAGAAACTGCTGATGTTATTGTATTTATAGTTGATGGTAAAGAAGGATTAACAGCGGCTGATCATGAAGTGGCAAATATGCTTAGAAAAAGCAAAAAGCCAGTAGTTTTAGTTGTTAATAAAGTTGATTCACTGAAAGAAGAAGATAATGCATGGGAATTTTATAATTTAGGAATTGGTGATCCTATAACAATATCAGCATCCCAAGGATTAGGTCTTGGAGATATGCTTGATCGTGTAGTTGAAAATTTTGATAAATCAATTTATGATGATGATGATGATGAATACATAAGAATAGCTATGATTGGTAAGCCTAATGTAGGAAAATCTTCTTTAATAAATAAACTTCTTGGTGAAGAAAGAGTTATTGTTTCTGATGTTCCAGGTACAACAAGAGATGCCATAGATAGTCACCTAGAGACAGAAGAAGGTAAATTTATATTAATAGATACTGCAGGACTTAGAAGAAAATCTAAAGTAAAAGAAGAAATTGAAAGATATAGCGTTGTTAGAACATATGCTGCAATTGAAAGAGCTGATGTATGTATACTTATGATAGATGCGACAGAAGGCATAACAGAACAAGATGAAAGAATAATAGGTTATGCTCATGAAATGAGAAAAGCTATTATGGTAGTCGTGAATAAGTGGGATTTAGTTGAAAAGGATGATAAAACTTTAGATAATTTTAAGAGAGATCTTCAAAGCAAATTAAAATTCTTAAGTTATGCAGAATATTTATTTATTTCAGCTTTAACAGGACAAAGAACTCATAAAGTTTTAGAAAAAGCGAGATATTGCTATGATAATTATAATAAGAGAGTTGCAACAGGAATATTAAATGATGTTATAAGTAAAGCAATTCTTATGAAAGAACCTCCAGTAGTTGGAATTAAGAGAATGAAGATTTACTATGCCACTCAAGTTGCAACAAAACCGCCAAAATTTATTTTCTTTGTAAATGATTCGGAAGCAAGGCATTTCTCATATGAAAGATATTTAGAAAATCAATTAAGAGAAAGTTTTGATTTTAAGGGAACAGGTATTCAAATTGAATATAGACAAAGAAAGGAATAGTAAAAATGAGTAAAGTTACTTTTTTAGGTGGAGGAAGTTTTGGAACTGCCTTAGCCGTGTTACTTGCAGAAAAAGATAATTGCGTAAGCATTTATGATAGAGACATGGATGTAGTAGATGAAATTAATAGTAAAAGAACAAATGAGAAGTATCTTAAACATTTAAATATTCCACAAGGGGTAACAGCTTTTAATAATATAGATAATGCAATTAAAGATGCAGATTATATAATTTTATCAGTACCATCACATGTAATAAGATTTATGTGTAAACAAATAAAAGGAAAAATTCCTAAAGATATTCCAGTAGTATCAATAGCTAAAGGAATAGAAGAAGGTACTGATAAAAGGCTTTCTGTTGTGATGGCAGAAGAACTTGAAAATCCTATAGTTGTCTTGTCAGGACCAAGTCATGCTGAAGAAGTAGCTATGAAGATACCTACAACAGTTGTAACATCTTCTAAAGATATGAGATATGCAATGGATGTCCAAGATTTATTTATGACTAATTATTTTAGAGTGTATACTAATGACGATTTGATTGGTGTAGAAGTTGGAGGGGCTGTAAAGAATATTATAGCACTTGCAGCAGGAGTTGTTGATGGTCTTGGATATGGTGATAATACAAAAGCAGCTCTTATAACAAGAGGCATGAAAGAAATTACTAGAATTGGTATGGCTTTAGGTGGAAGAATGGAAACATTTTATGGATTAACTGGTATGGGAGATCTGATTGTTACATGTACATCTATGCATTCAAGAAACAGAAGGGCTGGTCTTATGATTGGAAAAGGAACTCCTGTTGATGAAGCATTAAAAGAAGTTGGAATGGTTGTTGAAGGTGTAAGCGCATGTAAGGCATTCTATGAACTTAAAGAAAAAATGGGTATTTCAATGCCTATAACAGATGAATTATATCAAGGGCTTTTTAAACATAAATCTCCAGATATTATTATTAATGAATTAATGGCTAGAGATAAGAAGAGTGAATTGTTTTAATACTAATAATAGAAATACTAAGATAAATGAATGGCTGAATTTATCTTAGTATTTTTTATATATAAGAAAATGATAATGTAAAACTAAAAATATTATAATAAAGATAGGAGGCTTCTTTTTATGATGTTATATTTACTAAGAGTTTATGTAACTGATACTGTATAATATATAATTTTTAATCAATTTTTATGTATGTAGTAGATTTAAAAATATATTTAATTCTATGAAGAAAATATATAAAATAGATGTAATTTAGGAGAAGAAAAGTGAGAGATTGTATTAAAGCCAAATATCCTAAGCAGCTTAAAGAATTTAAATGCATTGGTGGAAAGTGTATGGATACTTGTTGTAGTGGATGGAACATATATATAGATAAAATAACATTTGATCAGTATGAAGATATTAAAAATAAAAAAATCACTAAAAATATATTTATTAATGACAAATCTAGAAATGAAAATATAGATTATGGACAGATAAAATTAAAGAATAATAAAAATTGTCCATTTTTAGATAGGAATAAGTATTGCAGTATACAAAATAAATTTGGAGAGGAATATTTATCGAATATATGCAGCATTTTTCCGAGAATTATAAATAAGTTTGATGACTATTATGAAATATCCTTAGATGTTTCATGTATAGAAGCAGCAAAAGTTATACTTTTGAACAAAGATGGAATAGAGTTTGAAGAAGGAAAATATATTTTAGGAAAATATTATTTAACTGTTAATATTGATACATCAGAGAAAGCAATTAATGATACAAATTTTAAGTATATAAAAGAAATAAGAGATATGAGTATTAAAATTATAAAAAATAGAAAGTATGAACTTGGAGAAAGATTATATATACTAAAATATTTTTTAAAAGCTGTACGGAAAGAGCTATGTTATAACTATAGTAATGTATCTAGATTTATAGATAAGTATAATATAGATAATTTTAGTGGTAATTTTGAAAGAGATAAGATGAATTATATGCTTCAATTGTCATTTGATAAAATTATGTTAGAAAAGCTTAATGCATTTACAGAAGGTAATAGTGAGTACTTTAAAAGTGTAATATGGAAGGTGATAATTGGATTTAAATTTGATGAACATAAGACTCTAATTGATAATGAAAGATTATATATAGAAGCATATGATATATGTGAAAAAGATATTTTTCAAAGATACAGTTATATATTTGAAAATTATTTAGTGAATTATATGTTTAATGAACTTTTTCCGTTTACAGAGAATGATGTGATAATTGATGGGTATATTATGATGCTTATTAGATTATCATTTATAAAATTTTGCCTTATTGGTCAATATCTTTATAATAAAGATATTTCAAAAGAAATTATAATAAGAACAATTCAGATTTTTTCAAAAGAAACGGAACATGATTCGGTATATTTTAAGGATATAATAATATATTTAAAAGAAAATGAATTAGATAATGAAAGATTTATAGACATACTTATATAATTTTTTAGTGTGATTATAAATTTATAAACTGTAGTATAAATTGTGAGTTCTATTGTGGCAAAGGCAAGCTTAAAATTTTAGCGTATTTCTTATGAATGAAAAGAACCTGTATGTGTTAATCCACTTTTTTATAGGTATGTATATTTTCTGTTTTACAAGAATATATATATATTGGTAAAAAGAATACTGGGAGGGTAAAAAGATGGATAATTTCAACATATACAAGGATATAGCAGATAGAACGCAAGGAGATATATATGTGGGGGTAGTAGGTCCTGTAAGAACAGGAAAATCAACATTTATAAAAAAGTTTATGGACTTAATGGTTATACCAAAAATAGATAACAGTTACAAGAAAGAAAGAGCAAAGGATGAATTACCACAAAGTGGATCAGGAAAAAGTATTCATACAACTGAACCTAAGTTTGTTCCAAATGAAGCAATAGAGATAACTCTTGGAGAGGAAATAAAATTTAAGGTGAGGTTAGTTGATTGTGTTGGGTACATTGTTAAAGGGGCACTCGGATACTTAGAAGGTGAAGGGAGCAAAATGGTTCATACTCCATGGTATGATTATGAAATCCCCTTTGAAGATGCAGCTGAAATAGGAACTAGAAAAGTTATAAACGATCATTCAACTATTGGACTTGTTATTACAACTGATGGAACTATAACAGGTATTGAAAGAGAAGAGTATTTAGAAGCAGAAGAAAGAGTGATTTCGGAGTTACAATCATTAAACAAGCCATTTATTGTTGTACTTAATACAAGTAAACCTAATGCTCCTGAGACTAAAACATTAAAAAAGGAATTAGAAGCAAAATATAATGTATCAGTGCAGATAATGGATGTATATAATTTAGGAGAAGAGGACATAGAAAGATTATTTGAACATGTACTTAGAGAATTTCCAATTAAAGAAATTAATATTGATATGCCAGAATGGTTAGAAAAGATTGAATGTGACCATTGGTTAAAAAAAGAATTCTTTAATATAATTATGGATATGAGTAAAGATATATCTAAAATTAGAGATGTAAAGTATTGCTTAAACAATTTTAATGATGAGGGGCTTTTGGGTGCGGCAACAATAAAAGAAGTAGATCTTGGAAGTGGGACAGCTAAAATAATAATGAAGCCTAAAGATGGAATATTTTATAAGGTTTTAAGTGAAATATGCAATATAGAAGTAAATTCTGAAAGTGATTTACTTGGGATAATTAAAGATTTAACTTATGCAAAATGTGAATACGATAAAGTTAAAGATGCTTTAGATGATGTTCGTGAAAATGGATATGGACTAGTTGCGCCACAGTTATCAGAAATGAAATTTGAAGAACCAGAGATTGTAAAGCAAGGGAATAAGTATGGCGTTAAGCTTAAAGCAAGTGCTCCAAGTTTACACTTAATAAAATGTGATATAAAAACAGAAATTAATCCTATAATGGGATCTGAAAAGGAAACAGAACAACTTGTTAAGGGATTACTTGAACAATTTGAAACTGATCCAGCATCATTATGGCAGAGTAATATGCTTGGAAAATCGTTAGAAGTATTAGTCAAAGAAGGACTACAAAATAAATTATATAGGATGCCAGAAGATGTGCAAGTTAAGATACAAAAAACACTTCAAAAGATAATAAATGAAGGTAATGGAGGATTAATCTGTATAATTTTATAATTAGAAATTTATGATAGAGGATAAAGTATATTAGTTGATTTTTGAGAAATATCTTCTGAGAAAATTACATAGTAATATCCTCTTTCAATTCTTAATATTAAAATTAAGAGAGAATTTTAAGTATCTAATTTAAAATTCTCTCTTAAATTTTGTTTATAATACTATAAAGTTGAAAAGTATTTTGCGTATTGAGTAGAAAAATACGCAAAATTGATATATAATGAATAAAAGGATATAAATGAGGGATATTATGAGAAAAGAGTATAAAGCTTATAAGAAAGTTGGTAAATTAAAGAACTCTATAGGTGAGCTCTTAGAGCTTGATTTCCCAGAAGTTGTTTATGCATCGCCAGGAGTCATAAAACATATTAAGAAAAGACATGGTAAACAACTCACAAAAAAAATTAAAGATAATATACTAGAAACAGTAGAGACTATTATTAAAGAACCAGATTATTTTGGAATAAGTAACAAAGAAAATATGCTTAAATCAATTGAATTGATAAAAAAGATAGATAATATAATTTTATTACTAGGTCTGGAAATTGATAACGTAGATGACTATGTATATGTTGCGACTCTATATCCTATAACGATTTGTAAAATGAATTCTAAGATTTTTAAGGGAGAATTGATTAAAATGGGTACTTCACAAGAAAAAGAAGAAGTACTATTATATAATTGATATTTATTTTTTGAGGTGAGCAATGGCTCCTCATGCGCTAAGTTTTTTAGTAATCAGAGATGCAGGATACGCCGCCCTGCCAAAAAATAAGGTTAAAGCTCTTGGAGATTTCTGAGAGCTTTTTTTATGTAAAGATAAAGTCTTTTTAACTTTAAATGTAATAAAAAAATATATATTATGTATAAATTTTACTATAATTTGCATATTAAATTTAATTAGTAGGAAAATTATAAATAAAAGAAAAAGGTGGTAATAAACAAATGAAAAAAGTAGCAATTGTATTTAATGGTGGAACAATATCAATGAAGGTAGATGAAAGAATAAAAGCTGCAGTACCAAGCTTAAATGGAGAAGATATAATGGCTATGGTTACTGGAATTGAAGAGTATGCAGAGATAGAAAGTTATAATTTTTCAAGCTTGCCGTCACCATATATGACACCAACTTTAATGCTTGAGTTAGCTAATATGATTAAGAATTTATTAGAAAGAGAAGATATATCTGGTGTTGTACTTACTCATGGCACAGATACATTAGAAGAAACAGCGTATTTTCTTGATTTAGTTTTAAAGACAGATAAACCAGTTGTTGTAACAGGAGCAATGAGGAGTAGCTCTGAGCTTGGATATGATGGTCCATTTAACTTAGCATCATCAATATGTACAGCTATATCTGATGATTCAAAAAAGAGAGGAGTACTTGTATGTTTTAATGGTGAACTTCATAGTGCAGCAGAGGTTACTAAAAAAAATTCAATGGCTTTAAATGCATTTAGTACACCAAACTTTGGACCGATAGGAATTGTTGATAATAATAGGGTTATATTTTATAGAAAAAATCCTAAAGTAAGAAGTATGCAAATAGAAGAAATTAATAAAGATGTTGCGCTTATAAAATGTGTTGCTGGAAGTGATTCTGAAATTTTGGATTTTATAATTTCTAATAAATTTAAAGGGATTGTGATAGAGGCATTAGGAAGGGGGAATGTTCCTCCTAGCATGGTAGGTGGAATAAAAAGAGCAATAAATAATAATATACCAGTAGTTATAGTTTCGAGATGTTTTGAAGGAAGAGTGTTTGAATCTTATGGGTATGAAGGTGGAGGAAAAGAGTTAAAAGAGTTAGGATGCATATTTGGAGATGTTTTAGCAGGACAAAAAGCTAGAATAAAATTACTAGTTGCTATAAATTATACTAATGACATAAACGAGATAAGAAATATTTTTGAGAGCAAATATTAATATTATTGATAAAAATCAAATATGTGAATAATAAAATGGTTTAAATATATAATGTTCGGATAAAAACAAAAAAAACGACAATAATTATTGACAACATTCGAGTAAAAATATATAATAATGTTCGCGAAAAGTAATACATATAAGAATGATAATATGCTTCACAAGTGTATACTAGATATCGTAAACATCTGACTATGAGTTGAAAATTTAAAAATTATATTATCAGGTAAGTTGACTTTAAAGGTAATACAGAAGCTAAGTTATCAAATAATTTTTGGAGGCAATATAATGCAACAAGGTAAACAAAAGAAAGCTTTTTTAGAATTATTTACAAACAAAAATGTTGACATGAAAAAAGAATTTATAGCTGGACTTACAACTTTTTTAACAATGGCATATATTATAGCCGTAAATCCTAATATCTTAGGTGAAACTGGTATGGATAAAGGTGCTATTGTGACAGCTACATGTTTGGCTGCAGCTTTTGCTAGTATACTTATGGGATTATATGCTAATTTACCATTTGTATTGGCATCGGGTATGGGGCTTAATGCATATTTTGCGTATTCTGTTGTGATAGGGCAAGGAATATCATGGGAAATTGCACTAACAGCAGTATTTGTAGAAGGGATTATTTTTATTTTATTATCGTTATTTAAGGTAAGAGAAGCAGTTGTGAATGCAATTCCAATGAATATGAAATATGCAGTTACAGCAGGGATAGGACTATTTATTGCATTTATAGGATTAACAGGAAGTGGACTTGTAGTTTCAGAGCCAGCTACATACTTAGCTCTTGGTGATTTTAGGATGCCAACAGTATTAATTGCATTGGTTGGCACAATAATTATTGCTGTTCTTGATAAGAAGGGTGCTAAGGGATCGATATTAATTGGTATAGTAGTAAGTACTTTATTAGCTTGGGGATATGCTTTAATCAATCCGAGTTTAGCAGCAGATATGGGTATATATTTACCGAATGGAATATTTAAATTTGAAAGTATAACTCCTATTGCTGGAAAGTTAGATTTTAATTATGCCTTAAATCCAACTAATATTATTAATTTCTTTACTATAGTATGTACATTTTTATTTGTGGATTTCTTTGATACAGTGGGAACTCTAGTTGGAGTTGCATCAAGAGCGGGAATGCTTGATGAAGAAGGAAAAGTTCCTAATGTAGGAAAGGCATTAATGGTTGATGCCATTGGAACAACGGTTGGAGCATGCCTTGGAGTTTCTACAGTGACTACATATGTTGAAAGTTCAACAGGAGTTGCAGCAGGTGGTAGAACAGGATGGACTGCGATAACATCAGGAATACTATTCTTAATTGCAATGTTTTTTTCACCAATATTTATTTCAATACCAGCATGTGCTACAGCGCCAGCATTAATATATGTTGGATATTTAATGCTTGGAGCAGTTAAAAATATAGACTTTAATGAAATTACAGAAGGCCTTCCAGCATTCTTAACTATAGCCTTAATGCCACTTACATACAGCATTGGAGATGGATTGACTATTGGAGTTTTAGCATATGTATTTATAAACATACTATATAATATGTTTTTTGCAAAAGGTAAAGAAAAGAAGGATGTATCTATAGTGATGATTCTTTTGGCAATTGTATTTATGCTTAAATTATTCTTTTTAAGTTAGTTGAATCTAATAAGGATATTTCAGATATTATATAACTGAAATATCCTTATTTTAATAAAAATAAAAATGTTAATAAACTGTGAACAAAACGTTGACTTAATCTTTGAAATTAATGTATGATATATTTATTGATTTAGCAATTAGTCAAAAGGAGGTGTTAAAAGTGATGAAAAGTATGACTAGTTTTGGTAGAGCTCAAAGTGATGAAAACAGTAAGTTAAATTTTTCAATAGAAATGAAAAGTGTGAATCATAGATATTTAGATATAAATATTAGAATGCCTAAAGCAATGATTTCTTTAGAAGAAAAAATAAGAAATATGATTAGTAAGAGATTAAATAGAGGTAAAGTTGATGTATTTATAAACTATAAAAATTATGAAAGTACAACAGCTGAGCCAGTTTTAAATATAAACTTAGCTAGAGCATATTTTGAATGTCTTAAAAAAATTCAGGATGAATTACATACTATAGATGATATAACTACTACTAAAATTGCTAGATTTCCTGATGTTGTAACTGTTATAGAGCAAGAAGAAAATTTAGAGGATATTTCAAGGGAAGTCTTTCCGCTTGTTAATAATGCACTTGATCTTATGGAAGAAATGAGAATTAGAGAAGGTGAAAAATTAAAAGAGGATATTTTGTTTAAGATAGAACATATATATAATATAGTAGTAAAAATTGAAAAATTATCTGAAATAATACCATCAAATTATAAGAATAAATTAGAGGAAAGATTAAGAGAATTACTAGAAGATGTAGAAATTGATGAAAGTAGAATAGCACTTGAAGTTGCAATTCTTTCTGATAAATCTGCTATAGATGAAGAAATAACAAGGCTTAAAAGCCATTTTAGTCAATTTAAAGATACACTAGAATTAGATGAAGCTGTTGGGAGAAAACTTGATTTTATCATTCAAGAGATGAACAGAGAAGCCAATACAATAGCATCTAAATCTATCGATATTAATATGACAAATTATGTTATTGAAATAAAGAATACAATTGAGAAGATACGTGAACAAGTTCAAAATATTGAATAATAAGGAGAAAAAGAAATGGGAATTAAGTTGATAAACATAGGTTTTGGTAACATAGTTTCTGCGAATAGATTGGTTGCAATTGTTAGCCCAGAATCAGCACCAATAAAAAGAATAATTCAAGAAGCTAGAGACCGAGGAATGCTTATAGATGCAACATATGGAAGAAGAACAAGATCTGTTATAATAACAGACAGTGATCATATTATATTATCAGCTGTTCAACCAGAAACAGTGGCTCATAGATTAGCTGCTAAGGATGATATTGTTGACGAGGAAGAGGAATAAAATGGAAAATAATAAAGCGAAGGGATTATTAATTGTAATATCAGGACCATCAGGTGCAGGAAAAGGCACTATATGTAAGAGTTTATTGCAAAAACATCCTGAATTAAGTTTATCTGTTTCAGCAACGACTAGAGCACCTAGATCCGGTGAAGTAGATGGTGTTAATTATTACTTTATGACTAAAGATGATTTTAAAGGAAAAATTGAAGATGGTGATTTTTTAGAATATGCTGAAGTATATGATAATTATTATGGAACACCAAAATCTAATGTTGAAGAAATTTTAAATAGTGGTCGAGATGTAATTCTTGAAATAGATATACAAGGTGCATTGAAAGTAAAAGAGAATAGTCAAAATGGTGTTTTCATATTTATACTGCCACCGTCAATGGAAGAATTAAAGCAAAGAATAATTAAAAGGGGCAGTGAAACTCAGGAATCTTTGATGAAAAGATTCAAATCAGCATATAAAGAAATAAATTTTATTTCTAGATACAATTATGCAGTAGTGAATGATGAAGTGGAAACTGCAACAGAAAAAATAGAAGCAATAATTTCTGCAGAAAAGTGCAGAGTAGATAGACTAAAACATAGCATATTAGATTCAAAGGAGGACTTAATACATGAACAACTCTATGATTAATCCATCAGTAGTAGATTTATTAGAAAAGGTGAATGATAGATATTCGCTAGTGATTTTAACTTCAAAAAGAGCTAGACAAATAATTGACGGTTCGAAACCAAAGGTTGACGTTGACACACATAAGGCATTATCAATTGCTATTAATGAAGTAGATCAAGATGCAATTGAATATGAAATTATTAAAAAGTATTTAAATAAGTAAAATGAAAAAAAATGTTCTATTAGGAGTAAGTGGTGGCATAGCTGCTTATAAGGCACTAGAAATTGTGAGTCAACTTAAAAAGAGAGATATTGAAGTTAATGTTATTATGACAGAAAATGCTACGAAGTTTGTAACACCATTATCTTTTCAATCATTAAGCCAAAATATAGTTGCTGTTGACACTTTTTCTGAACCAAAAGCATGGGAGATTGCACATATAAGTTGGGCAGAAAAAGCAGATGTTATGCTGATTGCACCTGCTACAGCAAATATAATTGGTAAGGTAGCAAATGGAATAGCTGATGATATGTTATCAACAACAATTATGGCAACAAAGGCTAAAGTGATTTTTGCTCTAGCAATGAATACAAATATGTATGAAAATAGGATAGTTCAAGATAATATCGAAAAGCTTAAATCTTATGGATATGAATTTGTTGAACCGGCAGAAGGGCGTCTTGCTTGTGGAACAACTGGAAAAGGTAAGCTAGAAGATCCAACTGCTATAGTGGAAAAAGTGTTAATGGAATTAGAATGTACTAAAGATTTAGTTAATAAAAATGTACTAGTTACAGCAGGTCCAACATTAGCGCCTATAGATCCAGTTAGATATATAACAAATAGATCAAGTGGAAAAATGGGGTATGCAATAGCAAAAGAAGCAAGAAATAGAGGTGCAAATGTAACTTTAGTTTCAGGACCAACATCTTTAGAGCCTCCAAAAGGAATTGAATTTGTTAAAATTTCTACAAATGAAGAAATGAAAAATGAAGTATTAAAAAGATTTGATGCTTGTGATATTGTTGTTAAAGCAGCAGCAGTTGCAGACTATAAACCCAAAAGTTATAGCAATCAGAAAATTAAGAAAAAAGAAGGCGATTTAGAAATTGCACTAACTAGAGATAATGATATACTTATGGAACTCGGAAAGATAAAAGAAACACAAGTTTTAGTTGGTTTTGCAGCTGAAAGCCAAAATCTAAGAGAAAATGCATTATCTAAATTACAAAGAAAAAATTTAGATTATGTAGTAGCAAATGATATAACTTCTAGTGATACTGGCTTTGGAGTAGAAGATAATAAAGTAATTATTATTTCTAAAGACAATGATGAAATATCTTTAGAAAAAATGAGCAAAGAAAAAATTGCAAGTAATTTATTTGACATAATACTTAAGAAGCGCTAATATTGCGCTTCTTTCTCATTATAAAGAAGCTTGTCTATGAAAATGTGAATTAATATAAAGGGGGATAAAATAAACATATGTATGCTGAAATAATTATAAATAGTGATGCTATAGAAATAGATAGAATGTTTACATATAGAATCCCTGATGAATTTATAGAAAAGATTGAAATAGGTTGTAGAGTAAAAGTACCTTTTGGAGCTAGAAGCAAGCCAATAGAAGGATTTGTTTTCTCAATAGTTGAAGATGATAAACTTAATGTCAAATACAAAATAAAAGAAATACTAAATGTTTGTGATAATGAAGCAATTTTGACAGCAAATGATTTAAAACTGGTAGAATTTTTAAGACGGAAGTATCTTTGCAAATATATTGATGCTGTAAGACTTATGATACCAACGGGGATTATGAATGGATCTACTAATAAAAGAAAATACGTTATATGTATAGAAAAAGAAGATTATGAAGATAATTTAGAAAAAGAGAATTACAGAAATTTATATAAATTCATAAAAAATAATAATGGAATATATACAAAAAGCGAATTAACAAAACAACAAGGGTACTCATTATATACTTTGAATAAATTGATTGAGCAAAAAATACTGAAGAGTGAAGAACAAATTGTATTTAGATATAATATTAGAAAATATGAAGAAGATAATAAAAAAGAGTTAACATATGAACAAAGAGAATGTTTATCTACAATATTATATGGAGATAACTCAAAATATTTAATAAAGGGTGTAACAGGATCAGGTAAAACAGAAGTTTATATGAGACTTGCAGAAGAAATGCTGAATTGTGGAAAAAGTGTTATAGTATTGGTTCCGGAAATTGCTTTGACACCTCAGATGATTGAAAGATTTAAGGGGAGATTCGGAAAAGATGTAGCTTTATTTCATAGTAGACTATCTCAAGGTGAAAGATTTGATGAGTGGTACAGAGTTAAAGAAGGAAAGGCTAATCTAGTAATTGGAGCAAGAAGTGCTTTGTTTTTACCCCTTCAGAATCTTGGGTTAGTAATAATTGATGAAGAACATGAAAATACGTATAAATCTGAGCACAATCCTAAATATCATGCACGTGAAGTAGGAGAATTCTTATGTGAACTTAAAAATTGTAAATTGGTACTTGGATCTGCAACACCAAGCATTGAAAGTTACTATAAAGCAATAATTGGTGAATATAAGCTTATAGAGATGAATTACAGAGCTAATGGAAAAAGTATGCCTAGCATGGAAATTGTGGATATGAGAGAAGAATTAAAAAATAAAAATCTTTCATTATTTAGTAGAAAACTTTCCGCTGAAATACATCTTACATTAGAAAAGAAAAAACAAATAATATTATTTTTAAATAGAAGAGGGTTTTCAACATTTATTTCGTGTAGGAGTTGTGGATATGTATTTAAATGTCCAGAATGCGATATTTCAATGACTTATCATAAAAATGGATATTTAATATGTCATTATTGTGGTAGAGCAGAGAAGGTAAAAAAAGAATGTCCTAAGTGCAATAGTAAATATGTTAAATTTTTTGGGGCAGGTACTGAAAGAGTTGAGCAGGAAGTAAAGAAATACTTTCCTGAGGCAAAAGTTCTAAGAATGGATGTTGATACTACAAGGCATAAGAATGCTCATGAATCCATATATAATTCGTTTAAAAATAAAGAAGCGGACATACTTATAGGAACACAGATGGTATCTAAGGGGCTGGATTTTAAGGATGTAATTTTGGTTGGAGTTCTTGCAGCAGATATGTCTCTTAATATGCCAGACTATAGATCAGCTGAAAGAACATATCAAATAATAACTCAAGTTGCAGGTAGATCTGGTAGAGGGGAAGATGAAGGAAAAGTAATTGTTCAAAGCTATACACCTAATCATTATAGTTTAGAATATGCAAAAGATGAAAAGTATATAGATTTATTTAAGGAAGAAATAAGAATCAGGCAGTTGATGGGAAATCCACCTTTTGGTAAAATATTATTAATTAATTGTATTTCAAAATTTGAAGATAAATTAAAAGCATTCATGTATAATTTGGAAAGTAATTTGAGAAAATTAATAGTGAATGAAGAAATTACTATTTATGGACCTGTACCGTGTATAATAACTAAATTAAAAGATAATTATAGGTGGCAGATAATTCTAAAAGGAAATTTAAATGATGATTTTAATGAAAAAGTTAAAGATACTCTTTATCAATTAAACAAGAGTGTATATAATGAAATAAGGGTTAGTATTGATGTTAATCCTAACAATATGACTTAGGGGGAAGAAAAATGGCATTAAGAAATATAAGAAAAATTGGAGATGCAGTTTTAAGAGAACAATGCAGAGAAGTGGAAAAGATAGATAATAGATTATTAACATTGATTGCAGATATGGTAGAAACAATGTATGAAGCAGATGGTGTTGGGCTTGCGGCACCACAAGTGGGCGTATTAAAAAGACTATTTGTTATTGATGTTGGAGATGGACCATTAGTTTTCATTAATCCTGAAATATTAGAAACTAAGGGAACACAAGTTGGAGAAGAAGGATGCTTAAGCGTTCCAGGAGTATATGAAGAGGTATCTAGAGCTAACTATGTTAAAGCTAGAGCTATAAATGAAAAAGGGCAAGAATTTGAAATTGAAGGTAGAGAATTATTAGCTAGAGCTATATTACACGAATATGATCATTTAAATGGAACATTATTTGTAGATAGATTAGAAAAATAGAATATGGAGGTTTAAGCATAATGAATATTGTATTTATGGGTACTCCAGAATTTGCGGTTCCATCTTTAAAAAAATTAATTGAAAATCATGATGTTAAATGTGTTTTCACTCAACCGGATAAACCAAAAGGTAGAGGTAAAAAAATGGCTTATTCAGAAGTTAAAGAGGAAGCGTTAAAACATAATATACAAATTTACCAACCAGTAAAATTAAAAGATGATAAAGAACTTATAGAAAAATTGAAAGCAATTAATCCGGATTTTATTATAGTAGTGGCTTTTGGGCAGATTTTAACGAAAGAAATTTTAGATATACCAAAGTATGGATGTATAAATTTACATGCTTCACTTTTACCTATGTATAGAGGTGCAGCACCGTTAAACTGGGCTATAATACAAGGTGAAAAAACTTCTGGAAATACGACTATGTTAATGGATGTGGGGTTGGATACAGGTGATATGTTACTTAAAGAAGAAGTTATTATCACTAAAAATATGACATGTGGAGAATTACATGATATATTAAGTGTTAGTGGTGCAGAACTTTTATTAAAAACAATAGAAGGTGTTGTAAATAAAACTATTATTCCTGAAAAGCAACCACAAGAAACATTTTATGCAAAAATGTTAGATAAAGAACTAGCACATATATCTTGGGATAAAACAGCAAATGAAATTCATAATTTAGTTCGAGGATTAAATCCATGGCCAATTGCCTATAGTAATTATAAAGGTGATAGGATGAAAATCTATGAAACTGAAGTTATAAATGAAAAGAGTAATAAGAAATTAGGAACAATAATAAATGTTGATAAAGAAGGAATAAAAGTAGCTTGCAAAGAAGGGTGTTTACTTATTAAAAAAGTTCAGTTTCCAAATGGAAAGCCACTAACTATAGAACAATATATAAATGGACACGATATAGAAAAAGACATAATATTGGAATAATGGAGGCGTATATTAATGTATTATCCATACTTTGATCCAACAATGATATTATTAATTCCAGCCCTAATAATTTCTTTTTGGGCTCAATCAAAAGTTAATTCAACCTATAATAAATATAAAAAGGTAAGAACTATAAATGGATATTCTGGGAATCAGGTTGCAAGAATGATACTAGATGAAGCAGGACTTTTTGATGTAAGAATAGAACAAATTAATTCTAAACTAGGAGATCATTATGATCCATCAAGCAGAGTTTTAAGATTATCACCAGAGGTATATAGTGGTGCAACTATATCATCAGCAGGAATTGCTGCACACGAAGTAGGGCATGCAATTCAGCACCAAGAATTATATAAACCGTTAACCTTAAGAAATTCAATAGTTCCAATAGTGAATTTTAGTTCTAACATGTCTTGGTTAATATTTTTCTTGGGAATATTTTTAGGTTTTAAAGGGATGACAACATTAGGAATTATATTATTTTTAGCTGTAGTTGTATTTCAATTAATTACACTACCAGTTGAATTTGATGCATCAACAAGAGCATTAAATATATTAAAATCTAGAGGGCTTTTATATGGTGATGAAGTGAAGGGTGCAGAAAAAGTTTTAAACGCAGCAGCAATGACATATGTAGCTGCAACATTAATGGCAATATCACAACTAATACGACTAATTGCAATTAGCAATAGTCGAGATGATTAAAGAGGTAGATTATGAATTGTAGAAATTTGGCAGTAAAAATACTTGGTAGAGTTTTAGATGAAGGAGCATATTCAAATTTAATTCTCTCAAGTGAATTAAATGAATGTGATTTATCAGATAAGGATAAAGCGTTATTAACAGAATTAGTGTATGGTGTTTTAAGAAGAAAAAAAACTTTAGATGTAATTATATCTAATTTTGTAAAAGATATTAAATTGATGGATAAGACTACTTTAAATATTTTAAGAGTAGCAATATATCAAATGAATTTTTTAGATAAAGTTCCAGCTTATGCAGCATGTAATGAAGCTGTTGAAGAAGCTAAAGAAGTATCAGAAGGTGATTCGAAATTAGTTAATGGAATTCTTAGGAATTTTACTAAGAATCCTGATGATATAGATGTTCCAGGAAATAAGATTGATGAGTATGCATATAAGTTTTCATTTGAACCTTGGATGATAAGATTATTATTTAAGCAGTATGGAGAGCAACAAGGTAAAAAAATAATGTCAGGACTTAATTATATTCCAAAGGTAAGTGTAAGAGTAAATGCACTTAAAGCTGATTATGATGAAGTATTTGAAGAATTAGAAGAAATGGGATATGAAATAGAAGAAGGATCAGTATGCCCTGAGGCTATATGTATAAAGGGTGGAAAATCAATAGAAAATAATCCATTATTCAATGAAGGAAAAATTACTGTTCAAGATGAAAGTGCAATGGTTATAGCACCATTACTTGACCTTGAAGATAATATGAAGGTTTTAGATTTATGCAGTGCTCCAGGAGGGAAAACTACTCATATTTCAGAAATTCTTAATAATACAGGAGAAGTTTATGCTTTTGATTTACATGATTCAAAACTAAACTTAATTAAAGAAAACTGTGAAAGATTAGGTATTACAAATGTTAAAGTTGATGCTAATGATGCAACTAAATTAAATTCAGAATTAGTTTCAGCTTTTGATAGAGTTCTTATAGATGTACCTTGCTCTGGTATTGGAATAATAAGAAAGAAGCCGGAAATTAAGTGGAGTAAAAAAAGAAATGACTTAAAAGAAATTGTTTCTGTTCAAAGAAAAATTATGGAAAATGCATGGCAATATTTAAAGCCAGGTGGAATTATGATATATTCTACATGTACATTAAATAAAGAAGAAAATGAAGAGAATATAGAATATTTCTTAGAAAAACATAGAGACTGTGAAATTAAGAGAGCATTTATAGGTAAGCAAGACAATTTAGCATATAATAAAGATGGTTCTCTAACTATTATGCCAAATGAATATATGGATGGTTTCTTTGTTGCTAAATTACAAAAAAAGTAATAGTGGGTGAACAAATGAACAACTTATTAGATTATAGTTTAGATGAATTAAAAGTATGGATGACAGAAAATAAAGAAAGTGCATTTAGGGCAAAACAAATATTTTCTTGGATATACAGAGAAGTTTATAACTTTGAGGAAATGAAAAACATTCCTCAAAGTTTAAAAGATAAATTAAAAGAAAATTTCACAATAGATTTACCACAAATTATAGAAGTTTATAAGTCACAAATTGATGGTACTGAAAAATTTTTATTAGGCTTTAAAGATGGTAATTTAATTGAAAGCGTACTAATGAGATATAAGCATGGGAATTCAATTTGTATTTCTACTCAAGTAGGGTGTAGAATGGGATGTAAGTTTTGTGCGTCTACATTAGGTGGTAGAGTTCGTAATCTTACAAGTGGAGAAATTTTATCTGAAATACTTGTGGTCCAGAATTTCATTAAAGAGAGAATTTCAAATGTGGTATTAATGGGAAGTGGAGAACCACTAGATAACTATGATAATGTTACAAAATTTTTAGATATAGTTAGTTCAGATTATGGCTTGAATATTGGGCAAAGGCATATAACATTATCTACGTGTGGTATAGTACCTAAGATGTATGAATTAGCAGATAGGGAACTTAGTGTTACTTTAGCACTTTCATTACATGCATTTAGTGATGAAAAACGTAAGGAAATTATGCCAATAGCTAATAAGTATACAATTGATGAAATACTAAAGGCGTGTCAATATTATATTGATAAGACAAAAAGAAGAGTTACCTTTGAGTATTCTTTAGTGAAAGATGTTAATGATAGTAAAGAAGATGCAAAATCATTAGGGAAACTTTTAAAAGGGATGCTATGTCATGTTAATTTAATACCGGTAAATGAAATTAAAGAGAATTCTTTTAAAAGATCATCTAAAAAGACAATTGAAGATTTTTCTGAAATATTGAAAAATTATGGAATCGAAGTTACAACTCGTAGAGAAATGGGCAGTGATATTAATGCAGCTTGTGGACAACTTAGAAGAAGTTACATAGATACCCAAAAGATAGGGGGGGAATAGAATGGTAGGACTAGTTACTGATATAGGGCTAAAAAGAAGCCTCAATGAAGATTCAGCTTCATATTTAGAAAAGGAAGAATTTAAAGTGTATGTTGTCGCTGATGGAATGGGTGGACATAATGCAGGTGAAGTAGCTAGTAAAATGGCTACAACAGAAATTTTAAATTATGTAGAGAAAAATTTTTCAAAAGAAGCAAATGAAGATTTATTAATAGAGGCTATAGGAAAAGCAAATGAGTGTATATATAAGTATTCTAAAACAAGGGAAAATCTTAATGGAATGGGGACAACAGTTACTGCCTGTATGATAACTAATGATTATATGCAAGTAGCTAATGTTGGTGATAGTTCTTGTTTTGGAATAAACATAAACAATAGAGAGATTAAAAAGATTACCAAGGACCATTCTTTAGTTCAGGAACTTGTAGATAGTGGGAGCATAAGTGAAAGCGAAGCTATAAATCATCCTAAAAAGAATATTATTACTAGAGCTCTAGGAACTGAGAACAGAGTAAGTGTAGATATTTTTCCGATAAAAAATAATTTATATGATATATATTTGTTATGCTCGGATGGGCTTACAAATGAGTTAACCCAATACGAAATTTTAGAAGTTATTCTTGGAGAAAAAGAATATAGCAATATAACAAATAAACTTGTTGAGAAGGCAAAAATTAATGGTGGAAGAGATAATATAACAGTACTGTTGTTTGGAGGAGAGATGTAGTATGAATGGAACTGTACTTGGTGGCAGATATGAGTTATTAGAAAAAATAGGTGAAGGTGGAATGTCGGAAGTATTTAAGGCTAGATGTAATAAACTGAATAGGTTTGTTGCTGTAAAGATTTTAAAGAGAGAGTTTTGCAATAATGATGATATTGTAAAGAAATTTAAAGATGAAGCAACGGCAATAGCAACTCTATCTGACAACAATATAGTAAATATTTTAGATGTAGGTACACAAGAAGATTTGAATTATATTGTAATGGAATATGTTAAAGGAAAAACATTAAAAGATGTGATAAAGCAAGTAGGAAAAATGAATTATGAAACTGCGATATCAATTGCAATTCAAATAGCTAAAGCATTAGATTGTGCTCACAGAAACAACATAATCCATAGAGATGTAAAGCCACAAAATATCTTAGTTACTGAAGATGGAGTAATGAAAGTTACAGACTTTGGAATAGCTAAATCAACAAGTTCTGCAACAATAACAAAAACAACAACAATAATGGGATCAGCTCACTATCTTTCACCAGAGCAAGCTAAAGGAACATTCATAGATTGTAGAACAGATTTATATTCACTAGGAATAGTTTTATATGAAATGGTTACAGGAAAATTACCCTTCGAAGCTGATAGTGCAGTTACAGTTGCGCTAAAGCATATTCAAGAAGATGCAGTTGCGCCAAAAACTCTTAATTCTAGGATACCAGATAGTTTAAATACATTGATTTTAAAATCCATTGAAAAAGACCCTAATAAGAGATATCAAACTGCAAAAGAATTTATTAATGACCTTCAAAAAATAAAAGATAATCCTAATGCAGTAATTGATGAAGTTGTAGATGATAGTAGTCAACATACAATTGTTATGTCAGCTGTAACAGAACAAATTCCAAAGACAAAAGTGACTCAAGTAAACAGATATGAAGACAGCTATGACGATGATGATTATGATTATGATGATGATGATGAGGAAAGAGTAGTGTCAAGAAAAAGAAATAAGAATATATTAAAAATTGTATTAGCTGTAGGCGGAGTGATATTATTAGTTGCACTTGGAATAATGGCATTTAATATGGTGGTGAATAATAAAACTCTAGGTAATGCTGAAATTGAAGTGCCAGATATAGTTGGAGAGAATGTTGATATTGCAAAAGCTAAACTAGAAGAATTAAATTTAGTATTAGTAGAAGCAGAAACAGAAACAAGTGATGAACCAAAAGGTACTATACTTAGAATAAATCCAAAGGCAGGGACTCTTGTAAAGGAAAAGAGTGAAGTAAGAGTTGTTGTTAGTCGTGGTGAAGATGAACTTAAGATGCCGGATTTAAGAGAAGATGACTTAAACACTGCGCAAACAAAGCTTAAGTCTTTAAATCTTAAAATAAGCGGAACCACAGAACAATACAGTAGTAATGTGGCAAAAGGTCAAATTATAAGCCAAGATCCAGCACCGGATACAGTAATATCGGAAGATGAAATAATAACATTGGTAGTTAGTTTAGGACCGGAAATTAAATTTGTTACAGTTCCAAGTGTCGTTGGAAGACTTTCGGATGAAGCAAAATCTACATTAATAGGTCTTAATCTAAGAGTTGCTATTGAAACTGTAGAAACTAAAAATGCAATTGAAGATGGAATAGTATTAAGTCAATCTATTTTAGGAAATAAGGTTGAAGAAGGAACTACTGTAACATTAAAGATTGGTAAATATAATAAACAGAATGGAAATGTAGTAGATGAAAATAATCAGAACGAAAGTTCAAATGAAACAGTACCAGAGGAAAATGGAAATCCTACTACTCCAGAAAACGATAGTAATAATTCAAATAATAATGATAACAATAACCAAGATACAAATGGTACACCAGAGGAAAATGTACCAGAAGGTCCATGGGATGATCCAGCATTAAACCAACCTAGTGAATAAAGGGTGTAAACAGAGAGGTAGGCATAAGTGCTCTAGCCTCTCTTTTACATTATATTTTTATAAAGAATTTTGGAGGAATTTTATGAATGGAAAAATAATAAAAGGTATAGGTGGATTTTATTATATAAAAACAGATGATGATATAATAGAATGTAAAGCTAGAGGAAAGTTTAGACATAAGGATATTAAACCTATGGTAGGTGATAATGTGACTATTACAATAGAAAAAGGAAAAGGAGTAATAGAAGAAATACATGAAAGAAGTAGTAAGTTACTTAGACCTACTGTTGCTAATGTTTCGTTAGCGTTTATTGTTTTTGCAATTAAAAATCCAGATATAAATTTTGATTTATTAAATAAGTTCTTGGTTCTTTGTGAGTATAATAATATAAGCACAATAGTATGCTTAAACAAAGTAGATTTAGTTACTGAAAAAGAGCGAGAAGAAGTAAAGAAAAGAATAAATGATATAGGATATGAGGTTTTATATATTAATGCAAAAGATGGGATTGGAATAGATAAGCTTAAAGAGAGAATGAAAGGAAATATTACAGTGCTTTGTGGTCCCTCAGGAGCAGGAAAATCTACATTAATAAATAATCTTTCAGAAAAACAACATATGGAAACAGGATCTGTAAGTGAAAAGTTAGGACGTGGGAAACATACTACACGCCATAGTGAACTTATAGAAATAGAAGATGGATATATTGTTGATACACCTGGATTTTCGACACTAGAAATAAAAGATTTAATGCAAAAAGATTCATTGAAATACTGTTTTCCAGAATTTCTAGAGTACAATGAAGGTTGTAAATATAGAGGATGTTTGCATAATAAGGAACCTAAATGTGCTGTTAAACAAGCAGTTGAAGATGGAAAAATAAATAGTTATAGGTATAATTTTTATGTTAAAACATTACAAGAGATAATAGAGGAGGAAAGGAATAAATGGTAAAAATAGCACCGTCAATACTATCAGCAGATTTTTCGAATTTAGGAGAAGATATAGAAAGAATAGATAAAGGAGGAGCAGATTTTATTCATATAGATGTAATGGATGGAAACTTCGTACCTAATATATCTTTTGGGTTACCAGTTATAAAGTCTATAAGAAATAGAACAGAAAAGATTTTTGATGTACATTTAATGATAGAAAATCCATCTAGATACATAGATGATTTTATAGAGGCTGGAGCGGATATAATAACAATTCATTATGAAGCAGATAAACATATAGATAGAAGTATAAATTACATAAAATCAAAAGGAAAGAAAGCTGCTATATCACTAAATCCTGGAACTCCAGTTAGTGTCTTAAAGGATTTAATTCCTAGCCTAGATATGGTGTTAATAATGTCTGTGAATCCAGGCTTTGGGGGACAAAAATTCATATCGTATTCATTAAATAAAATTAGAGAAATTAAACAATTAAGTGAAAAATATAATCCATCTTTATTAATAGAAGTAGATGGTGGTATAGACCAAAATAATGTTAAAGAAGTTATAGAGGCTGGAGCAAATGTTATTGTTGCTGGCTCAGCTGTATTTAATAATGGAAATATAGAAGATAATATAATAAAATTAAGGGGGTAATGCTTTTGGAAATAGCAATAATAAGTGGAGGAAAAGCACCCTCAAAAAATCTATTAGATAGATACCTTGATAAGATAAATTATATTATTGCAGCGGATAGTGGATGTGAATGCCTTTATAGTTATAATATTATTCCGGATTTGATTGTTGGTGACTTTGATTCAATCAATAAGGAAATATTAGATAAAGCGAGAAAACAAGCAAAGGAAATTATTGAATTTCCACCAGAAAAGGATTATACAGATACAGAGATTGCTATTATGGAAGGGATAAAAAGAGGTGCAAAAAAAATATATTTATTCGGTGCAACAGGTAGTAGAGTTGATCATATGCTTGGGAATATAGGACTTATTTTAACATATAAGAAAAAAGGCATTGAAATAGAAGTGCTAGACGATAATAATAGGATGTACCTTGCTCAAAAAGAAATGACTTTGTATGGAGAGTTCGGTGAGAATATAGGCTTTCACGCATTTAGTGATGTTGTTAAAAATTTCAAAATTAAAGGAGCAAAATATAATATAGATGAGGGATATGATATGCATCTATTAGATCCTCGCGCTATATGTAATGAATTTTTAGATAATCCTATAGAAATTAGTTTTGATAAAGGGGAGTTATTAATTATTCACTCAATTGATTAAAAAATAAGGAACATTTTTAGGTACTTCTGAATATTAATATAATAAGATGGATTTTAATATATGGTAGCGTATTTATTATAATTCACTTTGTATTTTAATAGTTAGGAGGATTATACTATGAAAATAATAGCTTTCAAGTTACCTAAATTTCTTTCAAATATAATTAAGTTTTTTAGAAAAAAGTAGCATATTAGAGTACATATACTCAAGATGTGAAAAAAAGGATAAAATAAAAAATGCAATTGGGACAACAATTGCATTTTTTATTATGAACTATATTGCTCTTTGAACCTTTCCAGATCTAAGGCATCTTGTACATACATGAACAGTTTTTGGTGTTCCGTTAACTAAAGCTTTTACTTTCTTTATGTTAGGAGCCCAAGTTCTCTTTGATTGACGATGTGAATGGCTGTATTGTACACCTGCTACAACACCCTTATCACAGATTTCGCATCTTCTTGCCATTAGAAAACACCTCCTTATATTGCAAAGATAATCATCTTCAATAGGACAGGATAAATTATAACATAGGAATTTATATTAGGCAAGTAATTTTTGATCTGAATATGTAAATACTAAATATAATATTTTATGATAGAAAATATGTTGATATAAACGCGCTAAATATATATTTATGTAGAGTCTATGCACTTAGTATATTTATGAACTAAAAATTATAAACTATAAGTAATACAAACAATACTTGAATAAAAATTTGTTCTAAGATAGAATATAAAATAGGATATGATATTTAGGAGGAATAAGAATGGTTGGATTTTCAAATGAAAACGGAAATATAAGTTATTCTGAAGAAGTTTTAGCTAAAATTGTTGGATTATCAACAATGGAATGCTATGGAGTAGTTGGAATGGTTTCTAAAAGTCCTACAGAAGGCTTTTGGGAATTAATGAGAATAGAAAATTTAAGTAAAGGTGTAAAAATAGAATTAACAGATGATGATAGATTGCAAATAGAATTATTTATTATGGTTGAATATGGAACAAAAATATCCGTTATATCTAATAACATTATTCAAAAGGTTCGTTATAATGTTGAAAATTATACAGGACTTAAAGTTTCAGCCATAACAGTAAATGTGCAAGCGGTAAGAGTCTAGGAGGTAACTGAATAATGAAATACAAAAAAATTAATGGCCATGATTTTTATAATATGGTCGTAAATGCTAGCAATAGATTATTAGAAGAAAGTGACTTTGTAAATGCATTAAATGTATTTCCGGTTCCTGATGGAGATACAGGAACAAATATGTCTATGACTTTTAAAGCTGCTGTTAAAGAAATTGAAAATATGAACAGTAGGTCTATAGGAGAAATATCTAAAAAGTTAGCTAAAGGTGCCTTAATGGGCGCAAGAGGAAATTCTGGAGTTATACTTTCACAAATTCTTAGAGGTATATCAAAAGGATTAGAAGGAAAAGAAGAGGTTGATGTAGCAGAGTTTGCAGTCGGATTCTTTGAAGGATCTGCATCAGCATATAAGGCGGTAATGAGACCCACAGAAGGTACAATACTTTCAGTAATAAGGGCGACATCAGAAGCAGCTGTTGCTAGTGAAGCTCAAGATATAGTTATATTCATGGAGGAAATAACAAAAGCTGCTAAAATAATGTTAGATAAAACACCAGATCTTTTACCAGCTCTTAAAAAAGCAAAAGTAGTTGATTCAGGTGGAATGGGGCTTTATATAATATTACAAGGTATGTATGAAGCTTTAAAAGAGGGAATTAGCGCAGAAGTTAAAGATATAAGTTCGAGTGGTTCAGCTAAAGTAGGAGCAAAATCAACAGAAGATATTGATATTAAGTTTGGATATTGCACTGAATTTATAGTTCTTGGAGACGCAAGTAGATCACATGAACTTCAAAGTCAAATTGAAAATATGGGAGACTCTATGATAGTAGTAGGATATGATGATGTAATAAAGGTTCATATTCATACTAATGATCCTGGGGCTGTTTTATCTAAAGCAGTTGCTATAGGTGAATTATCAAAAATTAAAATTGATAATATGAGAGAAGAGCATAGAGAACTTTTGATTGAAGCCAAAGAAAAAGAATCAGTAGAAACTTCAAATAATGAAGAAAAAGAAATAGAATCAAAGGAATATGGTTTTATCACTGTTGCAATGGGTGATGGAATACGTGATATATTTAAAGACTTAGGTGTTGATTGTGTAATTGAAGGTGGTCAAACAATGAACCCATCGACTCAAGATATGTTAGATGCTATAGATAAAATAAATGCAGAACATATTTTCATTATGCCAAATAATAAAAATATAATTATGGCAGCTAATCAAGCAGCAGAAATAAGCGATAAACATATACATGTAATTCCAACTACGACAATACCACAAGGTATAGCTTGTACTACTATATTTAATCCGGATGCTAAAGTAGAAGAAAATGTTGAAGAATTAAATAATTCTATTGAACTAGTTAAAACTGGTTCAGTAACATATGCTGTTAGAGATACAGAAATTGATGGCATAGAAATAAAGGAAGGCAATATGCTTGGTCTTGTAGAAGGTAAGATAAAAGAAGTTGGAGAAGAAAAAATAACTGTTGCAGGAAAAGTTATAGATAAGATGATAGATGATGATAGTGAACTTATAACTGTTTATTATGGAGAAGAAGTTACTGAAGATGAAGCTAACTTATTTGTAGATAAGTTACAAGAAAAATATGATGATTTAGATATTCAATGTTATAAAGGGAATCAACCTTTATATTATTTCTTAATGTCAGTAGAATAATTTAAAAGGCTATCCAAAAGTATTGTATTTATGAAATTTACACAGATTACATAATAAAAAGTAAATTTTATGAAAATATAGTCTTTAGGGTAGCCTTTTGCTCTATTTTGGAGGAATTTATATGAATATATATAGTGATATATCTTCTTTAAAAGGGGTTGGACCTAAAGCTACTGAGAAATTAAATAGATGTGGAATTTTTAATATATTAGACATCTTATTATATTTTCCAAGAGACTATGAGTTTGTAGATGGGAATACAGAGTTTGAACTTATAGATGGTGAAGAAAAGATGATTTTAGAATGCAAAGCAGTAGCATTTAGAGCAGATATAAGAACAAGAAATGGAAAAATATTAACTAATATAGAATTTGAGTATGATGGACATAAAGTTTATGCTAAGTGGTTTAATCAAAAATATATGAAAAATAACTTTGTTAAAGGGAAAAAGTATAATTTAATGGGAAAATTTAAACGAGTGGGAAAGACATTAGAAGTAGTAGCACCAGTAATTGCTTGTAAAGAAGCTATATCTAGTGAGATAATTCCTAAATATCCATTAAAGGGTGATATAAGTAATAAGCTTTTTGAAAAAATTATTCACGAAATATTATCGAAAACAGAAATTAAAGAAAATTTATCTAAAGAGATAATTGAAAAATATTCACTTGTTTCTTTAAATGAGGCAATAAGAAATATACATTTTCCACAAAACAAAGAAGAATTAGAAAATGCAAAAAATAGATTAAAGTTTCAAGAACTATTTACATATTCATTGAAGTTGTTGCTTTTAAAGAAAAACTTGAAAAATAAATCTAAAGGTATATCATTTGACTGGGTGGATGAATTAAAAGAATTTAAGATGAAATTACCATTTCCACTTACTAATGCCCAAACAAGAGTAGTAAGAGATATATTAAGAGATCAAAAGATGAATGCACCAATGAATAGGTTAGTTCAAGGTGATGTTGGAAGTGGGAAAACCATAGTTGCATTAATTGCAATTTTTAATGCTATAAAAAATAATTATCAATGTGCATTTATGGCACCAACAGAGATACTAGCAAATCAACATTTTATAGAAGCAAAAAAAATATTTAAAGACTTTGACATAGATATTGAATTATTAACAGGTGGGACAACTGCAAAAGAAAAGAAGCGAATCAAGGAAAAAATTAAAAAAAATATACCTGTATTGCTTATAGGAACTCATGCTTTATTTCAAGAAGATGTTGAATTTTCAAATCTAGGTCTTGTAATTACAGATGAACAACATAGATTTGGAGTTGAACAAAGAAGTAAGCTAATAAATAAAGGTAAGCAAGCAGATTGTTTGGTTATGACAGCAACTCCAATACCAAGAACTTTAGCACTATATTTATATTCAGATTTGGATGTTTCAATAATTGATGAATTGCCACCAGGAAGAAAACCAATTGATACTAGATATTATCAAGATGTGAGTAGAGATTCTGCATATGAATTAGCTTATGAAGAAGTAAAAAAAGGAAGACAGGTATATATTGTATGTCCACTTATAGAAGAAGATGAAAAGGAGCAATTAAATTCTGTAGAAACTGTATATGAAAATGTGATAAATGGAATATTTAGAGGGTTAGAAGTTGAAATGCTGCATGGTAAAATGAAAGGAAATGAAAAGGAAGAAATCATAACAAGATTTAAAGAAAATAAGACAAAGATACTAATATCAACAACTGTAATTGAGGTTGGTGTTAATGTTCCAAATGCTTCAGTAATGATTATTGAAAATGCTGAAAGATTTGGATTAGCTCAATTACATCAGCTTAGAGGAAGAGTTGGAAGAGGACAGTATGAATCTTTTTGTATATTAATTGCAAAAGCAAAAAGTAATATAACTCAAAAAAGAATGCAGATAATGACGGAAAGTAATGATGGATTTTTTATTGCTGAACAAGACTTAAAGTTAAGAGGCTCAGGAGAAATGTTTGGAAGGAAGCAAAGTGGTGATGCTGGATTCATATTAGCTGATCTTTATGAAGATATAAATATTTTGAGGTGTGCTAGATCAGAAGCAAATGAAGTTATTAAAAATGATTCAAAGATCAATATTGAATTACTAACTGAAATAATGAAAAGTTTAGATAACAATAGTAGATATATTTGTTTTAATTAAATTGAAATAATATACAAGAATATGTTAATATATTAATAATGTAAAATGTAAAATTTATTTAATATTTTTAATTTAACAATTAAGAATGAGTATAAAGTGAGAAGTTTAAAAGATAAATTATTTGATACAACTTAGGAGGAAAAATGAGAATAATAGCAGGAAAAGCAAGAGGACATAAATTGATACCTCCAGCTACTATGGAAACTAGACCGACTTTAGATAGGGTTAAGGAAGCTATGTTTAGTTCTATTCAGTTATATATTCCGGATGGGATAGTTCTAGATGTTTTTGCAGGTACTGGAAGCTTGGGGCTAGAAGCAGCAAGTAGGGGAGCGAAGGAAGTTTATCTATTTGATAAAAGTGATGTTACATATCCGTTATTAAAGCAAAATGTTATTAATTTAAAATTTGAGGATTTTTGTTTTACTATGAATATAGATGCCTATGAAGGTATGAAAAAATTAGCAGGAAAAGGGAAGGAATTTGATATAATATTTATAGATCCACCTTATTGTAGAGAGATGATTCCGGAAGCAATAAAAATAATTGTAGAAAATAATATGTTAAAAGAAGATGGAATTATAGTAACTAAAATAGATACAATTGAAGAAATATATATAGGATATGAGAAAATGAAACTATTTAAAAGTAAAAAGTATGGAAATACTACTGTATGTTATTATAAATACGAGGAGAAGTAAAAATGAAAGTAGCAGTTTATCCAGGTAGCTTTGATCCGATAACTAATGGACATTTAGATATAATAAAAAGAGGTTCAAAGGTTTTTGATAAAATAATTGTAGCAGTTTTAGTTAATGTTGAAAAAAAATATTTATTTGATATTAAGGAAAGAGTTGAATTAATAAAAAAAATAACTAGTGACATAGAAAATGTTGAGGTTATAAGTTTTGATGGATTATTAGTTAACTTTTTAAAAGAAAAAAATATTAATGTGATTTTAAAAGGAATAAGAACTACATGCGATTTTGAGTATGAAATGCAAATGGCAATTATAAATAAGGAATTAAATAATGATATAGAAACTATCTGTATGATGTCATCACCAGAATATTTACATATAAGTTCATCAGGTGTTAAGCAGATTGCAAGATTTGGTGGAAGTATTGAGAAACTAGTGCCAAATGAAATTCTTCAAAGTGTTATTGATAAAATCAAAGTATAAGGGGTGCTTTCTTATGGATAAAATGGATGTAAATATAATAGAATTACTTGAATATTTGCAGGATATAGTTGATAATTCACCAAAGGTTCCTATGAGTAGTAAAGTTATGGTAGATAAGAAGGAAATAATGGAGATAGTTGATCAGATAATTAATTATATGCCAGATCAATTTAAAAAAGCGGAATGGGTTATGAACGAAAGGGAAAGAATACTTACTGAAGCAAAAAAGGAATACGATGCATTAAGAAAAGAAACGATGACAATGATGAGACAAAATGTTGAAAACCATGATATAGTTAAAGAAGCTAAAATACGCGCACAAGAAATTATAGCTTCTGCACAAAGAGATGCAAAAGCTATACGACTTGGTTCAAGAGATTATTCAGATGAAATGTTAAGTCAGTTAGACTCTGCGATAGAAGAAGAAAAATTAAAGTTGATTAAGAACTTACAAGCAAGTTTTGAAATAGCAGCAAAAGAAATCGATACAAGTCTTACAGGTGCTTGTGAAACTATAAGAGAGAATGTTAAAGAATTAAGAAGTATGAAGAAATAATTTATTAGTTATCTTTAGTATGCAAGTAAGTACAAGTAGTAATAAAATAGGCGTAAAAAGATACAAGATATTTAATTGCGCATTTATCTTAATGGCAGACGAATAAACAGTGGTTGGTAAAAAGGTCATAAGTATAAATGTTATAATAAAACTAAATATACCTTGTATTAGTTTCAACAAAATATATCGTGAATAGTTTATATTGGTTGAACTAACAAATGAGCTGGTTTGAGTTATTATAGCAAGGCCTGAAAATGAGCATAAAAAGCTAATTATGCTTATTTTTAATGGTAATTGTAAATTTAACTTTGATAATATACTACATCCATTAGTAATTTCTATACTTCCTAAGAATGAGGCGTATATTGTGTCTAAAGGAATATTACAAAAAACTTCTATAAATGAAAAGAATGCATGAGTTTGATGGCTATTTTTTACTAAAGCTATTACTACGGAAAAAATTATTATAAATCCACCTATTGATAAAGTTGTGGTTATTGCATTTTCAATAGAATTTTTTATTGCTATTCCAAAATTAAAATCCATTTTTTTAGATAAACAGAGAGAACTTATTTTAGAGGAACCTCTCTTTTTTTTTGTAATTACTCCTATGAATATTATAGATAAATAGTTTGAAAAAAGAAGTATATATCCAAGAAACATATTATTTAGTAAGGCAGTTGCAACAGATCCTATTAAAAAAATTGGACCAACATTAGAAGCGATGTTTAAAAGTCTAACATATTCATCTTTGTCTAAATAATTCATATTGTATAAATCAACGCAATATTTAGCTCCAAGAGGATAACCACATAATAAACTGGCCACTATAGGAAAAGAACAATTTTCTGATAAATTAAGAGGTTTGCAAATTAATGGTCCTAGTATTCTTGAATATAAATTGATGCCATCATAGTAAATTAAAAGGTTACAGATTACAACAAAGGGAAAGGTAGTAGGTAAAATAGCTTTGTACCATAGTTTGCTGCCTTCAATGGCAGCTTCTATACTAATGTTTATATTTGCAGCAAAAAGTACTATTAAAATAGAAATACCTATGCAGATTAAGACATTAACCCTTATGTTTAAAAGCTTGATTAAAATAATAGTTAAAATAATAATAAATAACCATAAGATTGTAGCATACATTAAATCACCTCAAAAGTATTTAAATAATGATCAATTATCTTTAAATTGATTAATTACTAAAGTGGATAATTGATCATTTATTAGGATGCAGATTTTTACTTTATGCGTATATATTATGGTTATGTTGAATTAATTTATATTATGATAGGACTTTTTAAATAATCATCCATAGGATTAATTTTAGGGTTTAAAAGAGAATACGCTTTTGTTCCTAGAATATCTATCTCTAAATGTTCGCTTAAATTTTTTTGAGGCATTTTAGTTATCATTTCTATACTAGTATTATCCTTAATTTTTTTTAATATATTTCTTCCATTAGTATTAAATCCTAATACTCTGGCATAGGGGGCAGGGGTTTTTGTTAATTTAAGCAAATCATAATTTTCTAGATTTAAAAAATACTGAGTTAAGATTCTATTTAATCTTGTATAAGTATACCGTTTGCTTTTAGATTTCAATATTAATTCATTTAAAGTATTACATTTTAATATGCTATTTAAGATTCTGTTATCTAAGCCTTCAGAAACATCAGGAAGCTTTGATAAAGAGTTACCATTTAAAAGTAGCTTATATTTTATATATTTAAACATAGCTTCTTCAAATATAAAATTATAATTAGAGTTTGAAAGCTCATCTAAAATTTTATAGGTTTCAAAAGGAACTTCTGTTTGTAAAGCATCTAAACTATTTTGTTTTAGGTGTTTTCTTATAGAGGTAGCAGATGAAAAACTAGAACTAAGGTTAGTGTCATTATATGTACTACCTTCACGTTTTAATGTTTTAGGTACAATGTTGCTATTTAAATTTTTAATCGATTTTATATATTCAATTCCTAAGATATTATTTGAATTATATAGAATATCTTCAATATTATCATTCTTAAAATAATCTAATAATGCATTGGATCTACTTAAATGAAAAGGCAGACCTTTATTTAAATAAGTTTTTAAAGATAATTTATATTCTTCTGGTTCCTTTATAAGAACTTCTGATATATTTTCTAAAATATCTATATCTCCACTTTCACTACCAAAATATAAATAATCAATAACATTTAAACTGTTCAATAAAGACACACTGCCAAAAGCAAAATGTTCTGCAGATGATATTGAATAAACTAAAGGCAATTCTAAAACTAAATCAACTCCATTACGTATAGCCATTTCAGTTCTATGCCATTTATCTACTAAGGCTGGAATTCCTCTTTGCATAAAGTTTCCGCTCATTACACATACTATACCATTAGCATTGGTATCCTTTTGTGCTTGCTCTAAATGATATTTATGTCCATTATGAAATGGATTATACTCTGTTATTATGCCTGTTATTATAACAATCAGCTCCTTTTGTAAAAATATTCAAAATTAAATTAATAAAGATTTTCTAGTTTATCAATAGTATACTATATAATTATATTATCCAATAATCAAGTTAAAAAACTTAGAACTTAGAGAAGAGTTTTAATAAAAGCAATATTAGATTATTATAAATTAGTGTTCTAAAATATTTTTTATATATAAATATAAAAAATAATATAATATGGAATTTTGTATATCAAAATATACTTTGACAATATTACTCTTCTTAAGGCGTATTATCAGACAATTTAGACTATTACAAATCTAATGAATTATATATTTATGGTTGAAAAAACTATATATAAAGGAGTATATTAGTAGTAGAGATTTACAATAATGAAAGGAGAAGAATTATGGATCTTATGAAAAAAATATGGCAATCTGCAAAAGCGAATAAGAAGAAGATAGTTTTGCCAGAAGGTAATGAAGAACGTAATATGACAGCGGCTCAAAAAATATATGAATTGGGATTAGCAAATCCAATTTTAATAGGTAACAAAGAGGAGATAATCAAAAAAGCTCATGATATAGATGTTGATGTTTCTAATGTAGAAATAGTTAATCCTGAGGAATCTAAAAACTTAGAAAAATACATTAATGAATTTTACGAACTTAGAAAAAATAAAGGTATTACAATGGAAAAGGCAAATAGAATTGTTAGAGACCCATTGTACTTTGCAACTATGATGGTTAAGTGTGATGACGCTGACGGAATGGTTTCGGGAGCAATTCATACTACAGGTGATTTGCTTAGACCAGGACTTCAAATAATAAAAACAGCACCAGGAGTATCTGTAGTTTCTAGTTTCTTTATAATGCAATTACCTGAATTAGGTTATGGAGAAAAGGGAGCACTTTTATTCTCTGATTGTGCAGTTAATCCAAACCCAAATGAAGATCAATTAGCAGCGATTGCAATAGCTACAGCAGAAACAGCAAAAAGATTGTGTAATATAGATCCTAAAGTGGCAATGTTATCGTTCTCTACAATGGGAAGTGCAGATCATGAAGTTGTAGATAAAGTAAGAAATGCAACTAAAAAGGCTAATGAATTAAGACCAGATTTATTAATAGATGGAGAACTACAATTGGATGCTGCAATAGTTGAATCGGTTGCAGATCAAAAAGCTCCAGACAGTAAAGTTGCTGGAAAAGCTAATGTATTAATATTCCCAGATTTACAATCTGGAAATATAGGGTATAAATTAGTACAAAGATTTGCAAATGCAAAAGCAATAGGACCAATATGCCAAGGATTTGCGAAACCTATAAATGATTTATCAAGAGGATGTACAGCAGATGATATAGTTAATGTAGTGGCACTAACAGCTGTTCAAGCACAAGGGATAAAAAAAGAAGATTAAAAGGAGGATTAAGTAATGAAAATATTAGTTATAAACTGTGGAAGTTCATCACTTAAATATCAGCTTATTGATATGAATACAGAAGAAGTATTAGCTCAAGGATTAGTTGAAAGAATAGGGATTGATGGTATTTTAACTCAAAAAGTTGAAGGAAGAGAAAAATATATAGTAGAAACAGATCTGAAAGATCATAAGATCGCTATAGATTTAGTTTTAAATACTTTAATCGATCCAACTAATGGTGTAATAAAATCAATGAATGAAATCAGTGCGGTTGGTCATAGAGTTGTTCATGGTGGAGAAAAATATTCAACATCAGTAATTATTAATGATGTTGTTATGAAAAACTTAGAAGACTTAGTAAGTTTAGCACCACTTCATAATCCAGCAAATATAATAGGAATACAGGCATGTAAAGTACTTATGCCAAACACTCCAATGGTGGCAGTATTTGATACAGCTTTTCATCAAACAATGCCAGAAAAGGCATTTATGTATCCTGTACCTTATGAATACTATAAGGAAGATCATATTAGAAGATACGGTTTTCATGGAACATCTCATAAATATGTAGCAGGTAAAGTTGCGGAAGTTATGGGTAAAGATATTAAAGATATTAAAACAATTACCTGTCATTTAGGTAATGGAGTAAGTGTTACAGCTGTTGACGGTGGAAAATCTATAGATACTACAATGGGATTTACACCTCTTGATGGAATTATAATGGGTTCAAGAAGTGGTAGCATTGATCCTGCTATTGTTACTTACCTTATGAAAGAAAAGGGATATTCAATAGAAGAAATGAATGAAATTTTAAATAAAAAGTCTGGAGTCTTAGGAATATCAGGGGTTGGTACAGATTTTAGAGATATAAGAAATGCTGCAAAAGAAAATAATAAAAGAGCATTACTTACAATGGATCTTTATGGATATCAAATAAAGAAGCAAATAGGCGCTTATGTAGCAGCTATGGGTGGAATAGATGTAATTGTATTTACAGCTGGTATAGGAGAGCATGCACCTGAAATAAGAGAAAGAGCTTTAACTAATATGGAGTTCCTAGGAATAAAAATAGATTTAAAGAAAAATGATAACCAAAATATTGGGGATGGAATGGAAATATCGACTGAAGATTCAAAAGTAAAAGTATTTGTAATACCTACAAATGAGGAGTTAATGATTGCAAAAGAAACATTAGCTTTAACAAAGTAGGTAAAATAACTTGACTTTTAATCAGTGGCTTTATATAATTAGTGGTGTTTGATATAAATATATAAGCAAGGAGTGACAAAAAGATCTATATATTTTAATATATAAGATTGAATTATTATGAAAGTACAAATTTCAGATATTATTTCAGGAAAAGGCAGACAGAAGAATATTGACTATACTTTTGAAATGAATCCATTTGAATTTGAAGGTGATATAATAAAACCTGTTAGTTCTTGCAAAGTAAGTGGAGATCTTTCTTGTAAAGAAAATATTCTGCTGCTAAATATTAATATTAAAGTCAATTTAGGAATGAATTGTTCAAGATGTTTAGATACCTTTATCTATCCAATAGATATTGATATAGAAGAAAGGTTTACAAATGATAGTAAATCACTTGATGAAGCTATTGTTGTAATTGATGATGTTTTAGACATCAATGAAATAGTTGAAACTAGTATTATTTCAACTTTACCTATTAAAAGAGTATGTAAAACCGAATGTAAGGGACTTTGCCAGACATGTGGATGTAATTTAAATAATAATTCATGCACATGTGATAAAGAAGACGTAGATGTACGTTTTGAAGTCTTAAAGGGTTTTTTCAACAATAAGGAGGTGTAATGAATGGGTTGTCCAGCTAGAAAGCAATGTAGTGCTAGAACTAAAAAAAGAAGAGCTCAAACTTTTAAAGCTAGTTTACCTGGTATTGTAGAATGTCCACAATGCCACGAAATGAAGCTTGCTCACAGAGTATGTAAGAAATGTGGTTATTACAAAGGTAAGGAAGTTGTAGCTTCTGAAAACTAAAAGAAAGTCTTTATGACTTTCTTTTCTTTTTATCTAAGTTATATAGTAAATTAAATGATGTTATAGTAATATATAAGAGTAACTAAAAAATAATATCACTGTTAAGATTTAGCTATAAGGAAGGGGTGAATATATAAGTGAAGATAGTTATAGATGGAATGGGTGGAGATAACGCTCCAGTCGCAGCTATACAAGGAATGGTTCAGGCTTTAGAAGAATATAAAGATATTGAAATGTATATTACTGGACCAGAAAAAGAAATAAATGATGAATTATCAAAGTATAATTATCCAAAAGAAAAAGTAAAGGTTATAAATACAACTGAAGTTATATCAACAAATGAACATCCAGTTATGGCAGTTAGAAAGAAAAAAGATTCTAGTTTGGTAAAAGCTCTTAATCTTGTTAAAGAAGGAACCTGTGATGCAATAATATCTGGAGGTAGTACAGGAGCATTTTTAGCTGGGTGCACTTTTATAGTGGGAAGAATAAAAGGTGTAGAGAGGCCAGCATTAGCCCCTATTATGCCCGGAAAGAATGGAAGCTTTATGATAGTTGATGTTGGAGCAAACGTTGATTGTAAGCCTTCTTATTTGATTCAGTTTGCAAAAATGGGAAAAATATATTATGAAAAAGTTTTTAATATTAAAAATCCAAGTGTAGGTTTAATAAATATAGGTGCAGAAGAAGAAAAAGGTAATGAATTAACCAAAGCTACGTATAAGTTATTAAAGGAAGAGGCAGAACTCAATTTTGTTGGAAATGTAGAGCCAAGAGATATCGCAGTAGGAGATACTAATATACTTGTTAGTGATGGATTTGTAGGTAATACTGCTTTAAAAATGTATGAAGGAACTGCATCAACATTATTAAAGATAATGAAAGATGAAATTATGAAATCATCAATTATTTCTAAGGTTGGAGTTTTATTATTAAAACCAGTAGTAAAAAAAATTATGAAAAGGTTTGATTATAAAGAATATGGAGGAGCACCATTCTTGGGAGTAGATGGAATATGTATTAAGGCACATGGAAGCTCGGATGGTAAAGCGTTTAAGAACGCTATAAGACAGACAAAAATCTTTTACGAAAATGATGTTCTAAAGTATATGAAAAATGAATTTAATATTGAAAAAAAGTAAAAATATATTAAACATATATTGACGAGGAAGATATTATATAATATTATCTAAATGTAGAACTTGGGAGGTGAAAATAATGTTTGAAAAAATACAAGCAATAATTGCAGATAAGTTAAGCATAGATGCAGAAAGCGTTACTATGGAAGCATCATTTATCGATGATCTTAATGCAGATTCATTAGATATTGTTGAACTTGTAATGGCACTTGAAGATGAACTAGATATGGAAATTCCAGATGAAGATGTTGAAAACTTTAAAACAGTTGGAGATGTTGTAGGATACGTAAAAGCTCATCACGAAGAATAAAACAATCCCGCGTACGTTGCGGGATTTTATATTTATTTATAACTAGTTTATTCTTGAATTTGTTTAAGTATAAGAGCAGGTTGAAGAATAAACTTCAAGGAGTGAATTTTAAAGTGAATAAGTATACACTTAAAGAAATTGAAGATAACCTAGGAGTTTATTTTAATAATCATGGTTTATTAAAGACAGCACTTACGCATAGTTCTTTTGGAAATCAATTTAAAGATGCGGAGTATAATGAAAGACTTGAGTTTTTGGGAGATTCAGTTTTACAATTATGTATTACTGAATATTTGTTTAATAAATTTAAAGATAAAAGTGAAGGTGAATTAACAAAAATCAGAAGTCTTATAGTTTGTGAAAATTCTTTGTATGAAATAGCAAAGAGATTACAGCTAGGAAAGTATATTAGAATGAGCAAAGGCGAAGAACTTACAGGAGGGAGAGAAAGAATATCAATTCAAGCTGACTGTGTAGAGGCAGTAATTGCTGCAGTTTACTTAGATAAAGGTATAGGATTTGTAAGAGATTTTATATTGTTACATTTTGAAAAAATAATAAATAAAGCAATAAATAATGAAATAGTTTTAGATTTTAAAACAAAGCTTCAAGAGCTTCTTCAACAGGATGGAGAAGTAATAATACATTATGACTTAATAAAATATGAAGGGCCTCCACATAGACGTAAATTTTTCATCAATGTAATTATTGCTGATAAGATTATGGGAGAAGGCGAAGGTTATAGCAAAAAAGAGGCTGAACAAAATGCAGCAAAAGCAGCTTTGAAGATATTAGGCGAGATAAATGAGTAAAAATTATTATATAATTCCGATATTTGTTCCACAAGAAGGGTGTCCGCATAAATGCGTGTTTTGTAATCAAGACAGAATAACTGGATTAGATGAACAAGTTACAAAAGAAATTGTTAGAGAAACTATAGAAGAGTACTTAAAAACGATTAATAGTACAGAGGCTACCGTTGAAGTATCCTTTTTCGGAGGAACATTTACAGGAATAAAAGAAGAAAAACAAAAAGAATTTTTAGCAATAGCAAAAGAATATAAAGATAAAGGTTTTATAAATAAGATAAGACTTTCAACAAGACCGGATTATATTAATGCATATATATTAGATTATTTAAAAGAGTATAGTGTAGATATAATAGAGCTTGGAGTTCAATCTTTGGATGAAGATGTGTTAAAAAAAGCTGGAAGAGGGCATACTGTAGAAGATGTTATCAAAGCATCAAAACTTATTAAAGAATACGGTATCGTTTTAGGGCATCAAATAATGCCGGGGCTTCCAGGAGATACATTTGACACTGATATTAAGACAGTAAAACTATCATTACAAATGAAACCAGATATTTGTAGGATATATCCATCATTAGTAATAAAAGATACACCTATGGAAACTATGTATAAGCGTAATATATATACTCCATACACACTTGAAGAAGCTGTTGATATAAGTAAAGTTATGTATGATATGTATAAATCCTCTGGTGTAAATGTAATAAGAATTGGTCTTCAGCCAACCGATAGTATTGCAGAAGGTAAGGATGTTGTTTCAGGGCCATTTCATCCTGCATTTAGAGAACTTGTTGAAGGTAGCTTGATTGTGGATAAGATAATAGAAAATTCTAAAAATAATAATGAGTTTACAATAGAAGTAAATCCAAGAGATTTAAGTAAATTGTATGCTAATAAAAAACTATATTTTAGTAAGCTTAGTGCAATTAATAAGAAAGTAACTGTTAAACAAAGTGATGAGATTTTAAGAGGCAATATAAAATTATTGTTAGATAAGAAGAAAATAGATATAATATTTTAGCGAGGGGAAACTCTCGCTTTTAATATTTATGTATGCTAAACTATGTCCATTCAATGTTAGAGTGTAATTTGTGCGGCATGCTTTAACAAATACTTTATAATTATTGAAATTTATTAATCTTTACTATAAACTTAATAATAATGAGAGGTGTTATATGTATGAAAAAAAAGACAAGAGATAGAATGGTAATAGTTATAGCCAGTTTTATTATATTAATTTTTATTATAGGATTTATTCCTACTATACTTTTATTTTAGTGTAAGGAGTGGGAAATTTGTTTTTAAAATCCCTAGAAATACGTGGCTTTAAGTCATTTGCAGATAAAACCGAGTTGAAATTTAAAAAAGGGGTAACAGCAGTTGTTGGTCCTAATGGTAGTGGAAAAAGTAATATTTCAGATTCAGTAAGGTGGGTTCTTGGAGAACAAAGCATAAAAGTTCTAAGAGGCGGAAAAATGGAAGATGTAATCTTTGCAGGAACTCAATTTAGAAAACCGGTAGGTTTAGCACAAGTATCTTTGACATTAGATAATAGTGATGGAAAATTAGCAACAGAATATAATGAAGTTACTGTATCTAGAAGAATATTTAGATCTGGAGAATCGGAGTATTTAATCAATAATTCAAAATGTAGGCTTAAAGATATTAATAACTTATTTATGGATACTGGTATCGGTAAAGAAGGATATTCATTAATAGGACAAGGAAAAATAGAAGCTATTTTAAGTGGTAGACCAGAAGATAGAAGAGCCTTGATAGAAGAAGCTGCTGGTATAGTGAAATTTAAAAATAGAAAAGAAGAAGCGGAAAAGAAATTATCTAATACAGATGAAAATTTAATAAGAATAAATGATATTATATCAACATACGAAGAAAGAATTGAGCCACTAAAGATCGAAAGAGAAAAGGCTCTAGAATTTAATGAATTATCCAATGGATTAAAGAAAAAAGAAGTATCGCTTGTTGTGCATACAATAAATGGAATGGAAGAAGAGCTTAAAAATATTAGAGAAGATTTAAATAATCGTATTAAAGAAATTGAAGATCAAAGAGAAAAAATAGCAAGTGATAAGGCAGAACTTAAAAAATTAGAAGAGAGAATTGAAGATATAGAAAAAAAGACATTAGAAGGAAAAGAAAAATATTATGACTTGAAAGAAGTTATAGGTGAAGAATCAAAAGAAATAGATCTTTGTAATGAGAGAATAAGGTCCTTAGAAGAAAAAATTAAAAGAAATGATAATGAAATTAATGATATTAAAATAAAAATATCGTATATAAAACAAAACAAGGAATTATTAGAAAAAGAACTAGAAGAAAAGAAAAAAGAACAAAAGATAAAAGGTGACGACATAAAAGTATTAGAATCTATTAATAGTGATATGTTTAAAGAAGTCGAAAAAGTTGAAGAAGAACTTAGAAATTTAAAAAAGGGAGAACTGGATCTTTTAAGAAAGAACTCAGATATTAAAAATGAGATTGCACTTATAAATCAAGAAATATCTATTAAAACTGAAAGAGAAGAACAATTAAATTCGTCAATTATATCTTTAGAGCATAATATACTTATTAATATACAAACATATAAGAGTTTAGAAAGTGAAATTGGATTAAAAGAACAAGAAGTGAAAAAACTAAATGAAGATATTGAAATAAATAAGAAGAAAATAAGTGTATTATCAGGGAATCTAACAAGAAAAGAAAATGAATTTAGAGAATTAAATAGAACTTTAACTAGACTTGAAGCAAATAAGAGTATGCTTGAAAATTTAGAAAAGCATTATGAAGGATACAATAGATCAGTTAAATCATTAATGGAATCCATCCACAATAATAAAATTTCTAAAGCAGAAGATACAAAGCTTCTAGGTGAAGTTTTTAAGGTTGATAGGAAATATGAAGTGGCTATAGAAATTGCACTTGGAGCAGCTATTTCAAATGTAATTACCAAAAATGAAGAAGTAGCCAAAAAACTTATAGGATACTTAAAAAGTAATCATTTAGGAAGAGCAACATTTTTACCATTAAACATAATAAAAGGAAAAAAGCTATCTTTGACTTCTAATATTACACAAGTTAATGGGTTTATAGGAATAGCAAGTGATATAGTATCTTATGAACCACTATATGAAAAGATAATGGATTATGTTTTGGGAAGAACAATAATTTGTTCTGATATGGATTGCGCTTTAAATATAGCTAAAATTAGTAATTATAGTTATAAAATAGTTACATTAGATGGTGAGGTAGTAAATCCAGGGGGAGCATTAACAGGTGGTAGCATAAAAGGAAAAAATACTAATGTACTAGGAAGAAAAAGAGAAATTGAAGAACTTATTGAAGATATATCTAAAAAGAAAGAACTTTGTGATAAACTTGCGTCAGATACAAATGAGCTAAAAGAAAGCATAAAATTATTAGACGAAGGTATATTAAATAAAAGAGATGAAGTTCATGCAAAGAGTATTGACTTTACAAAGAAGCAAGAAGAAAAGAAAAACTTAGAAAATGATACTAATAAGTTAAAGTCTACTTTAGAAGGAAGTAAAGAAGAATTAAGGAAAATTATAAATGAAAGAAATAAAATAGATATAACGCTTAAAGAAAAAGAAGAATTAATAAAATCAGTTGAAAATGAGGATATATCTAATAAAAATAGAATATTGGAATTAGAAGAAAATATTAAAGATAAACAACAAAAAATAGAAAATACAGCAAGTAAATTAACGGAAATGAAAATAAATAAGGCAACTCTAGATGAAGTATTAGAAAACAAAAAAAATGACCTTATAAGAATGGATAGAGAAGTAAGTGATTTTTTAGAAAAGAATTCTATGTTAAAAGAGGAAAGTATTAAGAATAATAATAATATAACATCTTTAATTAAGGATATAGAAAATAATAGGAAATCTATTGAAGAAAAAAATAATGAGATACAAAAGCTAGAGATGAATTTTAAAGATGATGAAATATTAAAAGAAAAACTAAAACACGACTTTAAGGAAAAAGATGATTTTATAAGTGGAATACTTGATGAAGTTGCTAATAAAGAAATAGAAGTAAATAAAAGAGAAATAATTAAAGCTAAGAAAGAATCGGAAAATGAGCATATTTATAAAAAACTTAATGAAGAATTAGAACTAACTTATGCAGAAGCTTTAGAAATATGTGAGCCAGTAATTGATGAAAAGACTTTGAGAGAAGAAATTCAGATAACAAAAGCTAAAATAACAAAGCTTGGAGTTGTTAATTTAGGTGCTATACAAGAATATGAAGAAATTAAAGATAAATATGAGTTTATGTCAACACAAGCAGAAGACTTAGAAAAAGCAAAAGAAGAACTGATTTCAGTAATACAAGAGATGACGGTTGAAATGAAGAGTCTATTTAAAGAGAATTTTAAGATATTAAATTACAATTTTAATGAAACATTTAAAGACTTATTTAAAGGTGGAAGTGCAGAACTTATTTTAGGTGAAGGTGATGAACTCGATGCTAATATAGACATAAATGTTGAACCACCAGGTAAAAGACTTCAAAACATAAACTTAATGTCAGGTGGAGAAAAGGTTTTATCAGCTATTGCTTTATTATTTGCAATATTGAAAATGAAGCCAACACCATTTTGTATATTGGATGAAATAGAAGCTGCATTAGATGATGCCAATGTTTATAGGTATGCGGAGTTTTTAACTAGATTCTCAGAAAAAACTCAATTTATAGTTATAACTCATAGAAAAGGTACTATGGAAGCTAGTGATATAATCTATGGAGTTACAATGGAGGAAAAGGGAATATCGAAAGTTGTATCAGTGGATTTAACAAAAGATTTTAAGTAGGAGGAATTAATGATGTTTGGAAAATTATTTAATAAGCTGAAAGATGGATTATCTAAAACAAGAGATGGATTAACAGATAAGATAAATGAGGTTTTAAAATTAGCTATATCAATAGATGAAGATTTATATGAAGAACTTGAAGAAATATTAATAACAAGTGATATAGGTATGGAAACTACTGTAGAGCTAATAGAAAGATTAAGAAATAAAATTAGAAAAGAAAAGATAAATGATCCAGCTGAAGTAAAACCAGCGTTAAAAGAAGTAATTAGAGAAATGTTACTTGAAGATTCACCAGAAGAAGAAGTTGCTGACAAAAAAGTTATGCTTATAATTGGAGTAAATGGAGTTGGAAAGACAACTTCAATTGGTAAGCTAGCAGCTAAAAATAAAGAAGAAGGAAAGAAAGTTTTACTTGCAGCAGCTGATACGTTTAGAGCAGCAGCTATAGATCAACTTGAAATTTGGAGTAATAGAGCAGGAGTTGACATAGTAAAACAACAAGAAGGATCAGATCCTGCAGCAGTTGTTTTTGATGCAATAGAAGCAAGTAAAGCAAGAAATGTTGATTTGCTTATATGTGATACTGCAGGAAGACTTCATAATAAAAAGAATTTAATGAACGAGCTTGAAAAAATAAATAGAATTATAGATAGAGAACTGTCTTCCTATAAAAAAGAAACTCTATTAGTTTTAGATGGAACTACAGGACAAAATGCAGTGATTCAAGCAAAACAATTTATGGAGGTATGTCCTATAGATGGAATTATACTAACTAAATTAGATGGTACTGCAAAAGGTGGAGTTGTATTATCAATAAAACAAAGTTTAAAAATACCTGTTAAATACATTGGTGTTGGAGAAGGAATTGATGATCTTCAAGAATTCAATGCAGAAGACTTTGCAGAAGCTTTAATTTAAGTAAAAAATAAAAATTAAAAAAAATATAAGTGTTAAGTAAAAATACTTGACAGTTATAAAAAATACTGATAAAATCTCTTTTGTGGTAAGGTGATTAAAATGAATGAGAAAGAGCGATTTGAACTTTCATTATTAATGGATTTATATGGTTCATTATTAACTGATAAGCAAGCAGATATAATGGATTTGTATTATAATGATGATTTATCTTTGGCTGAAATTGCTGAATTAAATAAAACAAGTCGTCAGGCAATTCATGACTTAACCAAAAGATGCTATAAGCAACTTTTGTCCTATGAGAGTAAGCTTAACTTACTTCAAAAGAGTACTGAAAGAAATAAAAAGATTATAGATTTTTTAGAAGACTTAAAAATTAATTATGCACTTAGTGACGATGAATTTTTAAGATATAAAGAAAAACTAGAAGATTTATAACAAGGAGGTAAGTATACATGGCTTTTGAAGGCTTAGGAGAAAAATTACAAGAAACCTTTAAGAAATTAAGGGGTAAAGGTAGATTAACTGAAAAAGATATAAAAGAAGCCATGAGAGAAGTAAAGCTTGCTTTATTAGAAGCAGACGTTAACTATAAGGTTGTTAAAACTTTTGTTTCAAATGTAAGTACTAAATGTCTGGGGAGTGATGTACTTGAAAGTTTAACCCCAGGACAACAAGTAATAAAAATAGTTAATGAAGAACTTACTAATCTTATGGGTGGAAGTGAAAGCAAAATAAACTATAGTAGTAGTGGAATAACTGTCATAATGTTAGTTGGACTTCAAGGAGCAGGTAAAACTACAATGTGTGGTAAGCTTGCATTAAATCTTAGGAAAAATAACAAAAAGCCATTACTTGTAGCTTGTGATATATATAGACCTGCTGCAATAAAACAATTAGAAGTAGTAGGAAAGCAAATAGAGATTCCAGTATTTCAAATGGGTGATAAAGTAAGTGCTGTTGATATAGCAAAAGCAGGTATTGCTCATGCAAAAGATAATGGAAATAATGTAGTTATAATAGATACTGCTGGTAGACTTCATATTGATGAAGAATTAATGGCAGAATTAAAAGATATAAAAGAAAATGTTAATCCATCAGAAATATTATTAGTAGTAGATTCTATGACTGGTCAAGATGCTGTTAATGTTGCAGAAAGTTTTAATAATGACTTAGATTTAACTGGAGTTATTCTTACTAAATTAGATGGTGATACAAGAGGTGGAGCAGCGCTTTCAATAAGAAGTATAACTAATAAGCCAATAAAATATATTGGTGTTGGTGAAAAAATGAATGACTTCGAAGTATTCTATCCAGATAGAATGGCCTCAAGAATACTTGGAATGGGAGATGTTTTATCTCTTATAGAAAAAGCTCAAGAAGCAATAGACGAAAAAGAAGCAGCTGATTTAGGTAAAAGAATGTTAAATCAAGAATTTAACTTCGAAGATTACTTAATGGCTATGGATCAAATGGCTAAGCTTGGACCGTTAAATAAGCTTTTAGAAATGATACCAGGTATGAATTCGAAAGAATTACAGGGGGTTGATTTAAGTAAAGGTGAAGAAACTATGGCTATCACAAAGGCTATAATTCAATCAATGACAATTAAAGAAAGAAGAAATCCAAGTTTAATAGCAAAGTCTATGTCTAGAAAAACTAGAGTTGCTAAAGGTTCTGGAACATCAATTCAAGAAGTTAATAAATTAATGAAAAGTTATGAAATGATGAAAAAGAATATGAAGCAAATGAAATCAATGCAAAAGCAAGTTAAAAAAGGCGGCTTATTTGGTAAGTTACCTTTTTAGAATTTGAAATATACATTATCTTATAAAGGAGGTGAAATTAAAATGGCAGTAAAAATCAGATTAAGAAGAATGGGTGCTAAGAAAGCTCCTTTCTATAGAATAGTTGTTGCTGATTCAAGATCTCCAAGAGATGGTAAATTCATCGAAGAAATTGGATACTACAATCCTTTAACTGAACCAGTTGAAGTTAAAGTTGATGAAGAAAAAGTTAACAAGTGGTTATCTAATGGAGCTCAACCAACAGAAACAGTTAAAAGACTTTTAACAAATGCAGGTCTTGTTAAGTAATTTTTGGAGGTGAAACTATAATTAGTGTATACTAATTATAGAGCGTTTATGAAGGAATTAGTTGAATATATAGCTAAATCCCTTGTGGATAATCCTGATGCTGTTACTGTTAATGAAATTGATGGAGAAGCTTCTATCATATTAGAATTAAAAGTAGCTCCAGAGGATGTTGGAAAAGTAATTGGAAAACAAGGAAGAATAGCAAAAGCTATAAGAATGGTAGTTAAAGCAGCAGCAGTTAAACATAATAAACGAGTTTTAGTAGAAATCATCTAAAAATGAAAGGGTGTCTCAAAATGTATAATTTTGAGCATCCTTTTTTGATATATTGAAGTATTATCGAATAGAAGAAGAAAGCTTTGAACATAATTTATAGTGAATATGTATATAGCTATTAAATAATAATATTACTATGTAAGATTGACAATATATTGTTGAAAATGTAAAATTCACATTGGGAAGAAAACATTAAATATATATGCTTATGTAATAAAATAGATAATAAAATTAAATGAAGAAGGTGGAATAATAAGTGACAGAGTTATTTAAAATAGGACAAATAATTAATACACATGGAATTAAGGGTGAAGTGAAAGTGTATCCTTTAACAGAAGATGTGAATAAATTCAAAAAATATAAGAGTGTTCTTGTAGGTGGAGTTGAAAAAAATATTTTAGGAGTAAAGTTTCAAAAAGACAGGGTGATTCTAAAAATAGAAGGTATCGATACTATGAATGATGCTGAAACTTATAAGCAAAAATACATAGAAGTACCAAGAGAAAAAGAAGAAGAACTTCCAGAAGATACTTATTATGTTTCGGATTTAAAAAAATGTATTGTATATGATACTGAAGGCAAAGAATTAGGAAAGATATTTGATGTAATAAGTACTAAAAATAATGATGTTTATTGGATTAAAGAACCGAAAGAATTACTAATTCCAGTACTTAGAGATATAGTACTTGATGTAGATATAGAAAATATGAAAATAGTAATAAACCCTGTAGGTAAATGGCAAGATGAAGATTAGTATATTAACATTGTTTCCAGAAATGTTTACTATATTTAATCATAGTATAATTGGAAGGGCAATAGAAAATGATATTGTAAATTTAGACTTAATTAATATAAGAGACTTTACATTAGATAAACATAAAAAGGTTGATGATTATCCATATGGTGGTGGAGCAGGAATGGTTATGGCTCCACAACCTATAGTGGATAGTATAAGGTATGCTAAAAAAACTAATAAAGGAAAAGTTATATTTTTAGGGCCTAGAGGAAAAACATTAACACAACAAATGGCTAAAGAACTTTCAAAAGAAGAAAGCCTTATATTTCTATGTGGACATTATGAAGGAATTGATGAAAGAGTTTATAAACATATAGATATGGAAATTTCTCTTGGAGATTTTGTTCTAACAGGTGGTGAGATGGCTGCAATTCCTACTATAGATTGTATTTTAAGGCTTATTCCAGGAGTTCTTGGAAAAGAAGAAAGTTTTATGGATGAATCTTTTTATGATGGATTATTAGAGTATCCACAGTATACTAGGCCACAGAAATTCGAAGATGATGAAGTCCCAGAGGTGCTATTATCAGGTCACCATGAGAATATTAGAAAATGGAGAAGACTACAATCACTTAATATTACAAAAATTAGAAGACCGGATTTATATAAAAATATTATATTAAGTAAAGAAGACATAAAGCTATTAAACGAAAATAAAAAATAGTAGAATAAATAATATGATTTTTGTTGAAAAATAAAAAAAGATATGTTATCATTAACTTTGTGCTAGTACGGGCGTTCCTCTGTCATGCACTATTAATATGTTAAGAACGTCAAATTATCTTACAAGGAGGGAAAGCACGATGAATGAAATAATAAGAGCTATAGAAGCTGAACAATTAAGAAATGATTTACCGAATTTTAACATAGGTGATACTATAAAAGTATATGTTAAGATCCAAGAAGGTAACAAGGAAAGAGTACAAATGTTCGAAGGAACTGTAATCAAGAAACAAAACGGTGGATTAAGAGAAACTTTCACTGTAAGAAGAGTTGCTTACGGAACTGGAGTTGAAAGAACATTCCCAATAAACTCACCAGTTATCGAAAAGATCGAAATTTCAAGAAGAGGTAAAGTAAGAAGAGCTAAACTTTACTACTTAAGAGACAGAGTTGGTAAGGCTGCTAAAGTTAAAGAATTATTAACTAGATAATTATTAAAAGGGACTGTTTCAGTCCTTTTTTTTATATTTTAAATTTGATAGGATATATAAAGTTATCAAAAATATTTCGAATAATATTGTTTATATTAAAAGTATTTAGGTATAATATTAGATAAATTCTAATATTGAAGAAAATTTTTATATTCTAAATGAAATAGGAGGAATATATATGGCAATTAATTGGTTCCCGGGGCATATGAGAAAGACTCAAAGAGAGATTAAAGAAAATTTAAAATTGGTTGATGCTGTAATTGAAATAAGAGATGCTAGAATACCTAGATCATCTGCTAACCCTGATATTGATACTTTATTACAAGGTAAACCAAGAATAATACTCTTAAATAAAAGTGATCTTACAGATGCAAAAACTACTAAAGAATGGATTAAGTATCTTACTAAGGATGATGTAAGAGTAGTGGAGGTAAATTGCTTAAAGGGTGATGGACTAAACGCAATAAAACCAACGCTATTAGAATTATTAAAAGAAAAACATGATAGATTGAAAGCAAAAGGAATGGTAAAAATTACAACAAGGGTTATGGTTGTTGGTATTCCTAATGTGGGAAAATCTACATTTATAAATAAAATGGCGAGAAACAACATAGCTAAGACTGGAGATAGACCGGGAGTTACAAAAAGTAAGCAATGGATAAAAACTAGCATAGGAATAGAACTTCTAGATACTCCAGGAGTACTTTGGCCTAAATTTGAAGATGATAATACAGCTTTAAATTTAGCGTTTACAGGGGCTATAAAAGATGAAATAATGGATATAGAAGAATTAGCACTAAAACTAGTAGAACATCTTCAAAGTACATATGAAAAGGAATTAAAGGAAAGATATAAGCTTACTGAAATTTTTGAAAATCCATTAGATACATTAGATGCTATTGGTAAAAAAAGAGGTACTTTAATTTCAGGAGGACAAATTGACTATAATAGATTAGCTGTAATTCTTTTGGATGAGTTTAGAGGAGGAAAGATTGGCAGAATATCTTTAGAATCTCCTTTGGAGGATGTAGATGCAGATAATTAATGAAGAAATAGAAAAATTGCCTTTTAACAAAATTAAAGAAATTATTAAGGATATTTCTATTTCAGAAAGTTATAAATCTAAAGAAATTTTTAAAGTAATTGATCTTTTATCTAAAGATAAAAGAAAAAATGTTATTTCATTAAGTATAAAACTGAAAAAAGAATTAGATTCATATTTAAATGAAATAATTAGAGTAAAGGAAATGTATAGTTTTGATAAATCTTTTGGAGATTACAAATATGTAGCTGGAGTAGATGAAGTAGGTAGGGGACCGCTTGCAGGCCCAATAGTAGCTTGTGCAGTAATACTTGATTTAAATGTTATTGACGACGATTTAATACTATATTTAAATGATTCGAAAAAAATAAAAGAATCCATGAGAAGTAAATTAGCTGAAATAATAAAGGAAAAAGCTATTGCATATAGTATTTCAATATCATCTAATAAAGAAATTGATGAAAGAGGAATAGCTTTTTCAAATAATAAAGTATTTTTAGAAAGCTGTTCTTCTTTAAAAATAACACCAGAGATTGTGTTATCTGATGGATATTTAGTAAGGGGAATAAACATATTAAATAAATCAGTTATAAAAGGTGATACTAAAAGTGCAAGCATAGCAGCAGCTTCTATAGTAGCTAAGGATTATAGAGATACTCTTATGAAAGAATATTCAAAAGAGTATAGTATGTATGATTTTGAGCACAATGTAGGGTATGGTACATCAAAGCATGTAGAAGCTTTAAAAAAATATGGAATGTGTGATATTCATAGAAAGAGTTTTTTAACAAAACTATTATAAAAATGCAATAAATTGGAGTAGATATTAATTAAATTAAAAAATGGAACCTAGAAAATGGACAATTAAAAAGTTCATTCTATAGGTTCCATTTGTTATATTAATATTGAGTTATTATTATTTTATGGATTAAGCTAAGTCCCAATAAATAAGCGAATTCTTAAGAATATTTCATTTTAAGTATTAGTATGTATAAATTTAAGAAATGAAGAGAATATAGAATTAAAAAATAGCATATCTTTAAATTCTTCAGTTTACTCTAAATGCATCTTTTATATGATTTATATTATAAGAATTAGTTGAAGGATTAAGAAAAACTTCTATTACATCAAATCTTAGATTGTAATCATAAAAATTATGCATATGAATATAAGACATTGCGACTTTTATAATGGTATGTTGTTTATTAAAAGTCACTGCTTCACTTGGAGATCCATAATTTAAATTAAATCTTCCCTTAACTTCAGTTATTATAATTAAATTGTTCTTTTTTGAGATAATATCTACTTCACCAAAATGAGTCTTAAAATTACTATCCATTATATAATGTCCATTTTCTTTTAAATAATTTATTGCTAGTTGTTCACTTAAATTACCTATATCTTTATTAAATTTTTTCATAAAATCCTGCCTTATATTTATTATGAATTATTAAATTTAATTATATTATTAACAAGAAAATAAAAAATGAATCAATTTTACAACTTAATAGAATTAATAATTAAATATATGTCTATAATCTTGAAGAGGTGAATAAGAAATGGCGGTAAAAATAATAAGTGCTACAAACAATGGATTGGAAGGGATTCTTATTAAAGTCGAAGTTGATATATGCAAAGGTTTACCTGTGTTTAATATAGTTGGACTTCCAGATGCTTCAGTTAAAGAGGCAAGAGAACGGGTAAGAGCTGCAATAGTTAATAGTGGATATAATTTTCCACTTGGGAGAATAACTATTAATTTGGCACCAGCAGATGTTAAAAAAATAGGTTCGCTTTTAGATTTACCAATAGCACTAGGAATTCTTATGGAGTCAAATCAAATAAAAAATAAAGACTTAGACGATTATATTGTGTTTGGCGAACTATCTTTATTTGGAGAGTTAAAAGGAATTAAAGGAATGATACCAATAATTCTTCAAGGAATGAAAGAAAACATAAAAAAAATCATTTTTTCTTATGATAATTTAGAAGAAACATACTATTTTAGGGATGGAGATTATTTTCCATTTAAAAATCTAAAAGAAGTAATAGATTTTATTACATATGAAGATTTATTACCATATACGTTTGAAAAAGAAGTGTTTGATGAAGAAAAGCAAACTTTAGACTATGGAAAAATAATAGGGCAATATTCATCAAAAAGAGCATTAGAAATTGCTGCAGCAGGAAATCACAACATATTACTATATGGAGAACCTGGATGTGGAAAAACTATGCTTGCAAAAGCTTTAATTTCTATATTACCACCTTTAAGTAAAAAAGAATTGATTGAAGTAGCTAAAATTTATAGTTCGGTTGGAAATTTAAGCAATGGAAGGAAAATTGGGAGACCTTTTAGAATGCCTCATCATACTGTTACTAAGGTCGGACTTGTGGGGGGTGGCAGAGAAATTAAACCGGGTGAAATAACACTTGCACATAATGGCGTATTGTTTTTAGATGAAATATTGGAATTCAAAAAAGAAGCATTAGAATCTTTAAGAGAACCTTTGGAAGAGAAAAAAATAAACATTAATAGATTTAATGCTACGCATACACTTCCAGCTGACTTTTTACTGGTTGGAGCTTTTAATCCTATAGATAAAAATGAATATAATGAATTTGAAGGGGCTGAGATTTATTTAAATAATAATTTGGGGAGATATTCAAAAAAGTTCTCTAATGCTTTATTAGATAGAATGGATATTTTGAATTATGTACCAAGATTGACCTATGATGAAATAAAGAAGAGAAAGGATGCATATGATTCAAAAGTAATGAAGGAAAATGTAATGAGAGCCAGAGAAATTCAAGAAGAAAGATTTAAAAATACAAATTATAATTTTAATTCCCAGGTTAAGGGAATAGATGTTTTTGAAGCCTTTAAGATTCATAAAAAATGTACAGAAATTTTAAAGAATTACTATGATAGTTCTAGTATATCATTACGAGGCTATGTAAAAACAATAAATTTAGCAAGAACTATAGCAGATATTGAAGATAAAAGAGATATTTTAGAAGAACACATAATTGAAGCTATAAATTATAGAAAAAATATCAATGGAGATGTTATATAAAAGTAAAAAGAGGTGTATATATGGACTATGAACTATGGCTGATTATTCTTGAAATAAGCAATAGGAAAAAAATAAAATTAATTGATGAGTATAAAACTTGTAAAATAGTTTATGATAATTTTGAAGAAATACTAAAAAAAGAGGTTTCAATAGCAAAAAAATTAAAAAATTTTCAGAAAGAAGATTTAATAATTGAGGTATTAAGATTAAAGGATATACTAAAGAAGAAAAATATTGGGTATATAACATATGCTAATCCCTCGTATAAAGAGAAATTAAAAGAAATACTGGATACACCATTTTTTTTATTTTATATTGGAAATATTGATGTAATTAAAGATAAAATTATTGCAATTGTTGGTGCTAGAAAATGTTCAAATTATGGATTTGTTGTAACAAAACTCTTGACAAAGGAGCTTATTACTAATAATATTACGCTTATAAGCGGAGGTGCAAGAGGAATAGATTCGATTGCACATAAAACTGCTTTGGAATATGACGGGAAAAATATATGTGTATTAGGTTGCGGTATAGATGTAGTTTATCCAAGTGAAAATAAATATCTATTCTCAAAAATATGTGAAAAAGGTGTAATAATATCAGAGTTTTTGTTAGGCACACAACCACTAAAAACTAATTTTCCAAGGAGAAATAGAATTATTAGTGGAATTAGTGAGAGTGTTATAGTAGTAGAGGCCTCAGATAAAAGTGGTTCTTTAATTACAGCAAGGCTTTCACTTGAGCAAAATAAAAAGGTTATTGTTATTCCTGGTTCTATATTATATAAAGGTGCAAGTGGATCAAATAAACTAATGCGGGATGGTGGATGTATTTGCACAGATATAGAGGATTTAAAAGTGTTGCTAGACTTACCACATATAGATATTAAGTCAAAAAAAATGGTTCCAGAGAAGGAAGAAATATTAGATTTAATAGAGGATTCTCCTATTCATATTGATAATATATTTAATAATTCAACAATAGATAGAGGGAAATTATATGCACTATTATTTGAAATGCAGATTAAAGGTGAAATAATTTGCTTACCAGGAAATTATTATGTAAAGACTATGTAATAAAAATTAAAAGATTAACAAAGTATACAGGGGGTGAATACTCCATAAATTAATATATGGAGTTATACTATGGGACAAAAACTTGTAATTGTAGAATCGCCAGCTAAAGCAAAAACTATTGGCAAATATTTGGGGAAAAATTATATTGTAGAAGCATCAATGGGTCATGTAAGGGATTTACCTAAAAGTAAATTAGGAGTGGATATAGAGAATAATTATATGCCTAAATATATAACAATCAGAGGTAAGGGTGAATTAATTAGTAAGCTTAGAAAAGCAGCTAAAAAAGCAGATAAAATATATCTTGCAACCGACCCCGATCGTGAAGGTGAAGCTATTTCATGGCATTTAGCAAACATTTTAAAAATTTCAGAAGATGAATCATGTAGAATTGTTTTTAATGAAGTTACTAAAACAGCAGTTAAGGCATCGATAAAGCAAGCTAGGAAAATTGATTTAGATTTGGTTGATGCGCAACAAGCTAGAAGAGTTTTAGATAGACTTGTTGGGTATGAAATAAGCCCTATTTTATGGAAAAATGTAAAGTGGGGATTAAGTGCGGGTAGAGTACAGTCTGCAGCACTTAAATTGATTTGCGACAGGGAAAAAGAAATTAATGAATTTGTTCCTAAAGAATATTGGACAATAGATACTATATTGAAAAAAGAAAAAAGTAAATTTGCAGTAAGACTTTTAACATATAAAAATGAAAAAATTGAGATTAATGATGAAGAAAAAGCAAATAAAATAGTTGCTGATCTTGAAAGTGGAAACTTTATCGTAAAGAGTATCAAAAAAGGTAAAAAAAATAGAAACCCATTACCTCCATTTACAACAAGTACACTTCAACAAGATGCAAATAAAAAATTGAATTTTATGACAAAGAGAACCATGTCTATAGCCCAAGTATTATATGAGGGTGTTGAAATAAAAGGATATGGTACTGTTGGTCTTATAACATATATGAGAACTGACTCTGTAAGAATATCAGAAGATGCACAAAATAGCGCAAAGGAATTTATAGAAGGAAGTTATGGAAAAGAATATTTACCAAGTGCTCCAAGAGTATATAAAGGTAAAAAGAATATTCAAGATGCTCATGAAGCAATAAGACCAACATATGTTGAAATAACACCTGAAATAGCAAAAGAAAATCTTACACCGGAACAATACAAATTATATTCACTAATATGGAAAAGATTTGTAGCTAGTCAGATGGCATCATGTGAACTAAATACAAATTCAATAGATATTGCTAATGGAGATTATAAATTTAAAGCAAGTGGATCTACAATTGCATTTGACGGATTTATGAAGATTTATGAATATACTAATGAAGATGATGATAAATCGGTAATATTACCATCTTTAGAAGAAAATGAAGAACTTAAAAAGCAAAGTATAAGTGGAAGCCAACATTTCACTCAACCAGCTCCAAGATATACAGAAGCATCATTTGTAAAGCTGCTTGAGGAAAAAGGCATAGGAAGACCAAGTACTTATGTTCCTACTATTTCTACATTGCTTGGTAGAAATTATATAGTAAGAGAAAAGAAAAATTTAATGCCAACAGAATTAGGTGAAATAGTAAACAATATTTTAAGTGATTATTTTAAGCAAATTGTAGATGTAGATTTTACAGCGGAAATGGAAAAGAAACTAGATAATGTTGAAGAAGGTAAAGAAAACTGGTCTGAAATAGTTGGGGAATTCTTTGATCCATTGAAGATAGCAATTGAAAAGGCAGAAAAAGAAATTTCTAAAGTTGTAATTGAAGATAAAGTGTCAGATGTACCATGTGAGAAATGTGGAAGAATGATGGTTATAAAAAAAGGTAGGTTTGGAGAATTTTTGGCATGTCCGGGTTATCCAGAATGTAAGAATGCTAAACCTATAGTAGAAGAATTGGATGTGCCTTGTCCTAAATGTGGAAAAACAATAGTTGCAAAGAAGAGTAAAAAGGGTAAGAAATTTTTTGGGTGTTCTGGATATCCAGAGTGTGATTTTGTTAGTTGGTATGAGCCAGTAAAAGAAAAATGCCCAAAATGTGATTCATATATGGTATCAAAATATTCAAAATCAAAAGGAAAATACATTCAATGCTCAAACAATGAATGTGGATATAAGGAAGAAATCAAAGAAGAAAAAAATAGTGATGAAGAAAAGGTTAAATAAAAGATAGGTTTAAATTCTGCAGTGATGATTTGTCAATGCAGAATTTTTGTTTTTAGGTTTAATATTATGTCAATTAATATAAAAATCTGTTGAAAACAGGATTTTTATATGTTAAACTAAAAACAATAGCGACTTTTTAAAATATTATTTTAATTAAAAATTTTAAGAATTTTCTAACAATTTAGATTTATATATATGTGTAAAAAGTATAAGGTTGCCAAGGGGGATAAAAATATGTCATCACTATTACATAAGACTAGGATGTTGAATAAAATTTTACAAAAATCAGGAACAGAATCAGTAGAATTTCAAGATATATGTGTACTATTAAGTGAAGTATTAGAATGTAATGCATATATAATTAGTAGAAAAGGCAAAGTTTTAGGATATTCTTTTTGCACAGGCTTTGAATGTGATGCTATGAAAAAGAAAGTAATAGAAGATAAAAGATTTACTGAAGACTACAATAAAGTTTTATTAGATAAGAATGAAACTATTGCAAATATTCCTAATGAAGGTGAATGCGTATTCCAAGAGATAGGAAATTGTAAACAAGTGGATAAGTTGTCAACTATAGTTCCTATCATAGGAAATAGAGAAAGAAGAGGAACATTAATTCTTGCGAGATTTGGTAGACCGTTTACTGATGAAGATTTAGTTTTGGTTGAATACAGTGCCACTATAGTAGGAATGGAAATGCTTAGAGCTATGCAGGATGAAATCGCAGAAGAAACAAGAAAAAAAGCGGTAGTTCAATTGGCAATAGGCACATTATCATATTCAGAACTTGAAGCAGTAGAGCATATTTTTAATGAATTAGATGGAAATGAAGGATTGCTTGTAGCGTCTAAGATTGCTGATAAAGTTGGAATAACAAGAAGTGTTATAGTAAATGCATTGAGAAAATTTGAAAGTGCTGGTGTTATAGAATCTAGGTCTCTTGGTATGAAGGGAACCTATATTAGAATATTAAATGAAAAATTAATTGAAGAATTAGAAAAGATTAAATAGTTTGAATTTATATTCAGACTATTTATTTTTTGTTTTATATTAAATTATATAACTAGAGAATTTGTGGGTGATTTTTTGGAATTAACAGAAGCATATATTATGCGTAGCAGATTTTTTATAAATAAATCTATAAGTGTTAGAGATGGAAAAAAATAAGATTATAGATAAGTATAGAGAAAATAATAAATTACAAATATATTTATTATAAAAAAATAAAAAAAATGTTGATAGGAAAATTAGCTTGTGATATACTAACTAAGGTAACAAAATACACACACTATCCAATTCATAAGTAGGTGACTTAATTTTAAGGTTATTTATGAGCTAAAGATAGTGGAGGAAATAACCAAGGAGGTAACAAAATGTCAGTAATATCAATGAAACAATTATTAGAAGCAGGTGTACACTTTGGACACCAAACAAGAAGATGGAACCCTAAGATGGCTCCTTACATTTTTACAGAAAGAAACGGAATCTACATTATAGATTTACAAAAAACTGTAAAGAAAGCTGAAGAAGCTTATAACTTCATTAAAGAAATATCAGTAGATGGAAAGGATATTCTTTTCGTTGGAACTAAAAAACAAGCACAAGATGCTATCAAAGAAGAAGCTATAAGAAGTAACATGCACTTTGTAAACAATAGATGGTTAGGTGGAATGTTAACTAACTTCTCAACTATCAAGAGCAGAATTAAGAAGATGGAAGAAATCGAAAAGATGCAAGAAGATGGAACTTTTGAAGTTCTTCCAAAGAAAGAAGTTATCAAGTTAAAAGGTGAATTAGAAAAACTTGAAAACAACTTAGGTGGTATAAGAAATTTAAACACTGAAAATATAGGAGCTATGTTTGTTGTAGATCCAAGAAAAGAAAAGAATGCTATATCAGAAGCTAAAATTTTAGGAATACCAGTTGTAGCTATTGTAGATACAAACTGTGATCCAGAAGAAGTTGATTATGTAATTCCAGGTAATGATGATGCTATAAGAGCTGTTAAATTAATAACTGCTAAAATGGCTGATGCTATAATCGAAGGAAGACAAGGCGAACAATTAGCTGAATAATATATTGAGTTCATATAAATAGTAGATGAGGAAGTGAAGTTCACTTCATTTCCTCTTTTTCTTATAAAATGGTAAGGATTACTTACAATAAGGAGGAAATAACTTATGGCAAATATTAGTGCACAATTAGTTAAAGAACTAAGAGAAATGACAGGAGCAAAAATGATGGATTGTAAAAAAGCTCTTGTTGCAACTGAAGGAGATAAAGATAAAGCAGTAGAATTCTTAAGAGAAAAAGGTCTTGCTGATGCTGCTAAGAAAACAGGAAGAACAGCAGCTGAAGGTGTTGTTAAGACTTATATCTCAGAAGACAAAAAAACTGGTGCAATTGTAGAATTTAACTGTGAAACAGATTTCGTTGCTTTAAATGAAGAATTCACAGCTTTTGCTGATAGATTAGCTGAAATAGTAGTTGCTACATCTGTAACTACTGTAGAAGAATTATCAAATGAAAAATTTGACGGTGAAACAAGTGTTGCAGATGCTTTAAAAGCATTAATTGCTAAACTTGGTGAAAACATGACAGTAAGAAGATTCACTAAATTTAACATAGAAAATGGTGTTGTTAAGAGCTACATCCACGGTGGTGGAAGAATCGGAGTTTTAGTTGAAGTAGCTTGTGACACAGCAAGTGATTCATTAGATGAAATTGCTAAAGAAATTTGTATGCAAATTGCTGCTGCAAATCCATTATTCTTAAGCAAAGATGATGTAGATTCAGAATCTATTGAAAAAGAAAAAGAAATTTATAGAGTTCAAGCTTTAAATGAAGGAAAGCCAGAAAATATCGTTGAAAAAATGGTTAATGGAAGAATTCAAAAATATTATAAAGAAGTTTGTCTTTTAGAACAATTATGGGTTAAGGATGGAGATAAGACAATAACTAAGTTCTTAGCTGAAAAATCTAAGGAAATAGGTTCTCCAGTTTCTGTAACTAGATTCGTAAGATACGAAAGAGGAGAAGGAATCGAAGTAGAAAAAGTAGATTTCGCTGCAGAAGTTGCTGCACAAATGGGTAAGTAATTTTACCTTAAGGAGAGAACACTTAGTGTTCTCTTTTTTTAAAGAAATATGTTTAAATTTGAAGCTAAAAATAAATTAGATATTATGTATATCTATATTTTTTAATAATAGAGAATAAATTTAACTACATATGGCGAATTTAATTAGTATAAAGAATTAAATTCCATAAGTATATTAAATTTTAAATATATAGAAATAATTTAGTTAAAAGAAGAGTCCTAGGAAGATTGAGGAGGTAGTTTTAAATGTCAGAATGCAAATATAAAAGAGTAATTTTAAAACTTTCAGGAGAGGCACTAGCAGGAGTAAGCGGATTTGGTTTAGATTTTAATGTGGCTAAAAGAATAGCTCTTGAAATTAAAGAGTTAGTTGATATGGGTGTTGAAGTTGGAGCTGTAGTTGGTGGAGGAAATATATGGAGAGGCCGAAGTGGAGAAGGTATGGACAGAACTACTGCTGACTATATGGGAATGATGGCAACTTGCATAAATGCTTTAGCACTTCAAGATTCATTAGAACAAGTTGGTGTTATGACTAGAGTACAAACTGCAATTGAAATGAAAGAAATAGCAGAACCATTTATAAGAAGAAGAGCTATGAGACACTTAGAAAAGGGAAGAGTAGTTATTTTTGCAGCAGGAACTGGTAACCCATATTTCTCTACAGATACTACTGCTGCATTAAGAGCCGCTGAAATAGAAGCAGATGTAATTCTTTTAGCTAAAAAAGTTGATGGTGTATATAACAAAGATCCTCATAAGTATGCAGATGCTAAAAAATATGATACACTATCTTATATAGATGTATTAGACCAAGGACTACAAGTAATGGATTCTACAGCAACTTCATTATGTATGGATAACAATATTCCAATACTTGTATTTGGATTAGATGATCCAGGAAATATCAAAAAAGCTATTTATGGAGAAAATATAGGAACATTAGTTACTAGTAAATAGGAGGTTAATCATGATTAAAGAAATTATTAAAAATGCAGAAGAAAAGATGAATAAAACAATATCTGTATTAGAAAAAGACTTATCTACAATGAAAGCAGGAAGAGCGAATCCATCAATGCTTGATAAGATTCAAATAGACTATTATGGAAGTATGTGTCCATTAAGTCAAGTAGCAAATATATCTACACCAGAACCAAGAGTACTTATGATAACTCCATGGGAAAAACCACTAGTAAAAGAAGTAGAAAGGGCTATTTTAAAATCGGATTTAGGATTAAATCCTTCAAGTGATGGTACTGTTATAAGATTAATAATACCAGAACTTACTGAAGAAACAAGAAAAGCTCTTGTTAAGAATGTAAAGAAAGTAGGAGAAGAGGCAAAAGTTGCAGTTAGATCAGTTAGAAAAGCTGCTAATGATAAACTAAAGAACTTGAAAAAAGATGCTGATATTTCTGAAGATGAAATTAAGAGAGCAGAAGATAGTGTTCAAAAAATAACAGATAGCATCGTTAAAAGAATAGATGATATAATTATTGCAAAAGAAAAAGAGGTTCTATCAATATAGAAAATCTAGGCCTGCTCTTAAGCAGGTCTTTTTATTAAATTAATGTGCGATAACTATTAAAAATATTTCCTATATAATAGGGGGACAGAGATGTTAAATATATTTAAGGGAAAAAAAGAAATAATCAAATCATTATCTGAAGAAATTGATATGAATAATATACCTAATCATATAGCAATAATAATGGATGGAAATGGTAGATGGGCAAAAGAAAGAAATTTACCAAGAAGTATGGGACATAAAGCAGGAGTAGAAACTATAAGAATAATATTAAAAGAAGCAACTAGACTTGGAGTTAAAAATCTAACATTATATGCATTTTCAACTGAAAATTGGGATAGGCCTAAAGATGAAGTTAATGCTTTAATGAAGCTTTTAGTAACGTATTTAAGAAATGAGTTAAAGGAATGTAATGAAAATGGTGTAAGAATGAATGTATTAGGTGACATTACAAAGCTACCTAATGAATGTCAGATAGCTCTAAGGGATGCAATTGAGACTACAAAAAACAATACACGAATTAATTTAAACTTTGCTTTAAACTATGGTGGAAGAGATGAAATAATTAGAGCAATTAAGTTGATTTCTAGAGAAATAAAAAAGAATACTATTAGTGAAGAAGACATTAATGCAGAACTTATAGAAAAATACTTATATACCAATGGTATACCTGATCCGGATTTGATTATTAGACCATCTGGAGAACAAAGAATAAGTAACTTTTTATTATGGCAATGTGCATATTCTGAATTTTGGTATTCAGATATAAAATGGCCAGATTTTAAAGAAGAAGATTTAAGAAGGGCTATAGCTGATTATCAAAATAGAGACAGACGTTTTGGTAAAGTAAAGTAGTTAAGGAGTGGTTAGAATTTGAAATCTAATAATAGGTATTTAGGTGCTGCTATGATTGCTCCATTTATAATATTTGTTTTTCTTGGTGGAGTTTATTTAAAAGCTTTCACTTTTGTTTTATCAGTTGCAGCGTTATATGAATTTTATAATGCTGTTCGAGCAAAAGATTTTAAGCCTATAAATATAGCTGGATATATTCTTTTATTAATTTATTATTTTTGCAATAATAATTTTGAAATTATAATGTATGTTTTAGTTTTATCAACGTTTATTTTGCTTATTGTTCCGGTTATGAATTTAAAATATACATTTATAGATGTAGCACTAACAATACTTGGTTTTATATATGCTGGAATATTATTTAGCTTTATTTATTTAGTTAATATTAAGGAAGGCGGAGCATTTTTAGTTTGGTTAATATTCATTGGATCATGGTTATGCGATACAGCAGCATTTTATAGTGGAAAATTTTTTGGAAAGCATAAATTATGCCCAAAAGTTTCGCCTAAAAAGACAATTGAAGGATCTATAGGTGGTATGATTGGAGCTACTGTATTTTCAGGAATATACGGCATTATTGTTAGTAACTATACTAATGTTATGCCTGTATATAATTATTTTCTTATAGGTGCTTTGTGTGGTATTGTAGGACAATTGGGAGATTTGGTGGCGTCATCGATAAAGAGATATGCTGGTATAAAAGATTATAGTAATCTTATCCCAGGCCATGGTGGAATACTTGATAGATTTGATAGTATAATCTTTTCTGCTACTGCAATATTTTATTACGTAACTTTTATTATAGGAATTTAATACAATGGTTCATATGATTAACATTTAGAATTAAAAAGTCAGTGAAAATATTATGGTTATATATTTTCAGTGGCTTATTTTTTATAAAAAGCTTTTACTTATTAAATAAATAGTCTTCTATAAAGATATACGTGCATATACTTATATAAATGACTATTTATATAAGTGAGGTGATTTTTATTTGAAGAAATATAAAAAGTTATTGTATTTACTTAGCTCGTTTTTTATACTTATTATTGCTATGTTTATAATAAAATATTATTTCAAACCTTTTTTGTCTATAATTATAATATTAATATTTACAACGCCATTATATAAAATAATGATTAAAATTAATATACCTAAAAATATTTCTGGAGCATTAAGTATTGTTATTGTGAATATAATTATGATATTAGCAATATTATATCTTGGAACAGGAATATTTAATGGAATTAGGCAGGTATATCTGACAAATTTGGATTTGATAAAAAGTTTTATTAAAGATATGAGTGATGTTATACAATTTGATATGAATAAATTTAAATTGACAGATAGTTTTCTTTCAATAATAAATAATAATAATATTGGAAGTAAAGCGGTATCAACAGGGGAAAGTATAATAGGCGGATTTGCAGGTAATATATGTGCGTATGCTATAGGTAACATATGTGCATTTTTTATTTTAGTAGATAAAAAGAAATTTGTTGAACTGATAGAAGTATTATTGCCTATTGAAATGGTAAAAAAGACACGAATTCAAAAAACAAACTTTATGAAGATGATAAAAATACAAGGATTACTTGTTGTGATATCAACAATAGAAATTATGATTGGTTTTTTCATTTTAAAGGTTCCAAGTTTCTTTATGCTTAGTATAGTGTGCGGTATCTTAGATATTTTGCCTTATGTTGGAACTATAATTGTATTTATTCCGATTATAATATACAATATTATAATGAAGAATTTTCTTATAGCTTTTGGATTAATATGTTTATATGTGTTAGTTCAGGTAATTAGAGAGATACTTGAGGCAAAATTTTTAAGTTCTAAATTAGAAATTCATCCTCTTGTCATTCTACTTTCAATATATATAGGTGTTAATTTATTTGGCTTGTTAGGAATATTAGTAGGACCTATGTATAGTATTTTAGCTAAAGAAATAATTTATAGTGATGAATAGCTTAGGAGGAAGAAAAATGAGAAATGTTTCTATATTAGGGGCTACTGGATCAATAGGAACGCAAACATTAGATGTTATCAGAAAATCAAAGGATGATCTAAGATTAATAGGAATTAGTGCAAATGTTTCCGTTAAAAAGGTTATTGAAATAATTGAAGAGTTTAACATATTATATGTAGCGATGATGGATAAAAATAGTGCAGAAGAAATAAAAAGTTATTGTATTGATAATAATAAAAAGATACAGGTGTATGATGGGATTGAAGGGCTAAATAAAATTGCAACTTTAGATGAAATTGACATAGTAGTGACATCTGTAGTTGGTATGATAGGATTAGAGCCTACAATAAAAGCAATAGAAGCTAAAAAAGATATAGCACTCGCCAATAAAGAAACTCTAGTAGTTGCTGGAGAAATTGTTATGAGAAAAGCTAGAGAATATAATGTAAAAATTTTACCGGTAGATTCTGAACATGGAGCGATATTCCAAAGTTTGCAAGGTAATGATTTAAAGACATTAAGAAAGATTATTTTAACAGCTTCTGGTGGACCTTTTAGAGGTAAGACTACAAATGATTTGCTAGATATAAAAGTAGAAGATGCATTAAAGCATCCAAAATGGAATATGGGAAGAAAAATATCTATAGATTCTGCAACTCTTATGAACAAAGGGCTTGAAGTTATAGAAGCTCATTGGCTTTTTAATTGTGATTACGATAATATTCAAGTTGTAGTTCATCCACAAAGTATAGTCCATTCAATGGTTGAATATAGTGATGGTAGTATAATTGCACAACTAGGAGCACAGGATATGAGATTACCAATACAATATGCTATAAATTATGCTAAAAGAAAAGAGCTTATATCAGATACAATTGATTTTTATAATATATCACAGTTAACATTTGAAAAACCTGATATGGATACTTTTAAAGCACTAAAGCTTGCATATGAGGCAGGAAAAGTAGGTGGACTTATGCCTACTATATTGAATGGAGCAAATGAAGCTTGTGTTGAATTGTTCTTAGAGAAGAAGATTAAATTCTTAGATATAGCAAATATTATAGAAGAGTGTATGAGAATATTTAAAGACAAATCTAATAATGAAATGACAATAGAAAATGTAATTAAATTAGATAAAGAAGTTAAAGAGCATGTAAGGAATAGTGGCAATTAAGGAGGAAAATAATGTATATAATTTTGGCTATATTAGCATTTGGATTATTAATTATAGTTCATGAATTAGGGCATTTTGCACTAGCGAAAATAAATGGAGTTAGGGTAGAAGAATTTTCTATAGGAATGGGGCCCAAAATTTTTTCTAAGAAAGGAAAAGAAACTACATACTCATTAAGTCTTTTTCCTATTGGTGGATATGTGAAAATGATGGGTGAAGATGGTGAGGTCGAAGATGAAAGAAGTTTTTCAGCAAAATCACCATTAAGAAGAATAAGTATTATAATTGCAGGTGTTGTGATGAATTATATACTTGCAATTATAATTTTCACTGCTGTTAGTTTTAATTTTGGATTTTCTAAGCCAGTAGTAAATAGTGTGACAGAAAATTCTGGAGCAATAGAGGCTGGAATTAAGCAAGGTGATAAAATAGTAAAAATTGATGGTTCTAGAGTATTTACAGCTAAAGATGTAAGCTTAGGAATTGCATTGTCTAAAGATGATACAATAAATTTACTTTTAGATAGTAATGGAGAAAAGAAATCTGTAACAGTAACATTAAAGAATATGAGTGGTAATGGAAAACAGATGGGAATAACTTTTGTGCCAGAAGCTAAGCCAACTATTTTTTCTAGTTTTAAACAGAGTTTAAATGAAACTGCTTCTTTAATTTCTCAAACATTTAAAGGACTAAAAATGATTTTTACAGGAGAAGCTAATTTAAAAACAGATGTAGGTGGTCCAATAACAATAGTTAAGATGACTACAGCTACTGCTAAAGCAGGAGCATGGAATTTAATTTATTTTACAGGTTTCATTAGTGTAAATTTAGCAGTATTTAATTTACTACCTTTCCCAGCTCTTGATGGTGGATGGTGTGTAATACTATTGGTTGAACTTATTACAAGAAAAAAAGTGCCAGACAAAATAGTTGCAGGTCTTAATTATGTTGGGTTTGTATGTTTGATTGGACTTATGATTTTAGTAACTATTAAAGATATTTTATTTCCGGTTAATTTTTAAAAATAATTTAGCGTACTTATTTAAAATGAGTACGCTAAATTTATTTTGAAAGAATATATGAAGTTGCTATGAGGAAATTAAAGTTTACAATTATATCAAGGAAGATATATAATTAGTGAGATTATAAATATTTATTTTATGAATATGAAAAAGGTTAATTATAGATAAGAATTAGCTAGTTTAGAAATTAGGAGTTGAAAATATGAATAGAAGAAATTCAAGGAAAGTAAAAGTAGGAAACATATATGTGGGAGGAGACTCTCCTATTACTATACAATCAATGACAAATGTTAGAACTAGTAATGTAGACGAAGTTTTGAGACAAATAGATGAATTACATAGAGCAGGATGTGATATTATAAGATGCGCGGTGCTTGATATGGATGATGCTGAAGCGCTGAAAGAAATAACAGATAAATCACCAATACCAGTTGTAGCTGATATACATTTTGATTATAGATTAGCATTAAAAGCAATTGAAAATGGAGTTTCTGCTCTTCGTATTAACCCGGGGAATATTGGAAGTGAAGATAGGGTTGAAAAAGTAGCAAAAGCATGTAAGCTAAAACGAATTCCAATAAGAATTGGGGTGAATTCAGGTTCGCTTGAAAAGGAAATTCTGGAGAGAGATGGAAAGGTAACAGCAGAAGGTCTTGTCGAAAGTGCATTAAGACACGTGAAAATATTGGAAAAACTAGATTTTTATGATATAGTGATTTCAATAAAATCTTCAAATGTAGAAATGATGATTGAATCTTACAGGCTTATAGCTGATAAATGCGATTATCCTCTTCATTTAGGAGTAACAGAATCAGGAACAGTATTTAAAGGAACAATTAAATCAAGTATAGGCATAGGAACTCTTTTAGCTGAAGGTATAGGAGATACAATTAGAGTTTCACTTACAAGTAATCCAATTGAAGAAATAAAGGTAGCAACAGAAGTATTAAGATGCCTTGGTCTTAAGAAAAAAGGAGTAGAGTTTGTTTCATGTCCTACATGTGGAAGAACACAAATAAATTTGATTAAAATTGCAGAAGAAGTAGAAAAGAGATTAGAAAACTGTAAGAAAGAAATAAAAGTTGCAGTAATGGGATGTGTTGTAAATGGACCAGGAGAAGCAAGAGAAGCAGATATAGGAATAGCTGGTGGAAAGGGTGAAGGGATCATTTTTAGAAAAGGTAAAATAGTTAGAAAAGTTAAAGAAGAAGATTTAATTGCTGCGCTAATGGAAGAAATAGAGAAACTATAATTATATTAATATATTATTATTATTTTAATAGAATAAACATTAGACTTGAATTTTAAAAGTTTTTATGGTATCATATAAATAGTTTAAAGCTAATATGCAGAAAAAAGGAGTGGGACATTGCCCGCTCCTTATGTTTGTAACGCAACTTCTTTTATGATAGTTGCGTTTTTGATTACAAATTAAAAAATTGCACAAACTAAAAAGAAAAAAAGTAGTTTTAGATGGAAAGGTGGCGACTTATATGAGTAAAGATGCATTAATTGAAAAAATTGAAGCATTTGTAAAACCTATTGTTTTAGAGTTGTCTTACAATCTATATCATGTAGAATATGTAAAAGAAAACGGAGAGTTCTATTTAAGAATATATATAGATAAAGAAGATGGCAGAATATCACTTAATGATTGTGAAGTAGTTTCAAGAAGAGTAAGTGATATATTAGATATTGAAGATCCCATAAAGGATCCATATTATCTTGAAGTATCATCTCCAGGAATTAATAGAACACTTTATACAGAAGAACATTTCAAAAAGGCTATTGGAAATGAAGTACTAATAAAACTTACAAGTTCAATTGATGGAATGAAAAGCATTAAAGGAATATTAAAAGATGTAAACATTAATGAAGTTGTGATTGAAAAAGATAATGAAGAAATAAGAATTACAAGAGAAAAAATTAAAGCAGCAAACCTAGAAGGGGAAATATAAGTAAGGAGGGTATTAAAATGAATGGAGAGTTTGTAGGTGCTCTTAAAGAACTAGTTAAAGAGAAAGGAATTTCAGAGGATTTACTTTTTACAACAATACAGGATGCCTTAGTTGCAGCATATAAGAAAAACTACGCTAACTTACATAGTAATGCACAAAATGTAAAGGTAGTTATGAATAGAGAAAATGGTGAAATTAAAGTATATGCACAAAAAGTAGTAGTTGATGAAGTATATGATGATGTTACAGAAATTTCACTTGAAGAAGCAAAGGAAATCAGACCAACACTTGAAGTTGATGATATTATTGATTTAGAAGTTACTCCAAAGAATTTTGGAAGAGTTGCAGCACAGCTTGCAAAACAAGTAGTAACTCAAAGAATTAAAGAAGCTGAAAGAAGCATCATTTATGATGAATACAAGGAAAAGGAATTTGATATTATAACAGGAACAATTTTAAGAAAAGATAAAGGAATGGTTTTTGTTAATTTAGGAAAATTAGAAGGTATTATAGGACCTAACGAACAAATTCCAAATGAGGAATATAAATTCAATGAAAAGTTAAAACTATATATTGTAGAAGTAAAAAATGGAAACAAGGGTCCTCAAATACATGTTTCAAGAACACATCCGGGATTAGTAAAAAGATTATTTGAACTTGAAGTTCCAGAAATATTTGAAGGTATAGTTGAAATTAAGAGTATTTCAAGAGAAGCAGGCTCAAGAAGCAAGATTGCTGTATATTCAAATGATGAAGAAGTAGATCCAATGGGAGCTTGTGTAGGTCCTAAAGGAGTAAGAGTACAAAATATAGTTAATGAGCTTAAAAATGAAAAAATTGATATTATTAAATACAGTAAAGATCCAGCTGAATTTATAGCAAATTCTTTAAGTCCAGCAAAAGTACTTAGCGTAGTTGTTGATGAAGAAAATAAATGTGCAAAAGTAGTTGTTGATGATAATCAGCTTTCATTAGCAATAGGTAAGGAAGGCCAAAATGTAAGACTTGCAGCTAAACTTACAAATTGGAAGATAGATATAAAGAACAAGTCTCAAAAAGAAGCTCTTGAAGAAGAAGAAAGATTATTAAATGCAGAAGTAATAATTGAAGATGAAGATACTGCTGATTTAAATGAAGCAGAATTAGAAATCAAAGAATAGAGAGGTGCTTTTCATGAAGGTTAAAAAAATTCCTTTAAGAATGTGCACTGGTTGCATGGAAATGAAACCAAAGAAAGAATTAATCAGAGTTGTTAAAACTCCAGAAGGAGAAGTATGTGTAGATTTAACAGGTAAGAAATCTGGAAGAGGTGCATATATTTGTAAAGATACAGAGTGTCTTGAAAAAGCTTTTAAAGCTAAAAGATTAAGTAGAAATCTAGATATCCCAATAAGTGATGAAATTTATGAAAGATTAAAGGAAGAAGTTAATAATGGATAAATTTTTTAATTTTTTAGGAATAGCAAAGAAAAGTGGTTCTTTGGTAGAGGGATATAGCAAATGTGATGATTTGAGAAATAGAAATAATTTTTATTTGTTTGTAATGTCAAATGACTTATCAGAATCATCAAAAAAGAAATTTATAAAACATTGCACTGAAAAAAATATACCATATATTATAGAATTCTCAAAGTTTGAATTAGGAAATCCAATTGGTCGTGATGAAATTATGATTTTAGGAATCTTAGATAAAAATATAGCAGAGAAATTAATCATGTTATATGAGGAGGAAAAAATATATGAGTAGAAAATAATACGGGGGTGACTACATGTCAAAAATAAGAGTACATGAATTAGCAAAGGAACTTAATATAGGTTCAAAGGAATTAATAACAATATTAATGGAAGAGTTCGGCGTTGAAGTTAAAAACCATATGAGTACTATAGAAGATGAAGATGCAGCATTAATAAAAGAGTTATATGCAAGTAATGAGGAAGTATCAGTAGAAGGTACTGAACCTAAAACTTTAGTAGACGAATATGAAGATCAATTAGCAGAAGAACTTAACAAAGGTCAAAAAAAGAAAAAGAAAACAAGAAGAGAAGTTGAAGAAGAAAAGAGAGCTGCTGAAGCAGCAAATCAAGTAAATATAATTGAAATTGGTGAAAGTATTACAGTTAAAGAATTAGCTGAAAAATTAAACAAACCAACTAATGATGTAATAAGAACATTAATCTTTAAAGGTGTAATGGCTGCAATAAATCAAGAAATTGACTTTGAAACAGCTGAAAAAGTATGCGCTGAGTATGAAGTATTAGTAGAAAAGAAAGATGAAATACAAGAACTTGAAGTACTTGAGATTGAAGAAGATGAAGAAGAAAATCTTAAAAAGAGACCACCAATAGTAACAGTTATGGGTCATGTTGACCATGGTAAGACATCTTTACTTGATTGTATAAGAAAAGCTAAAGTTACGGATTCAGAAGCAGGTGGTATAACACAACATATAGGTGCATACACTATAACTTTAAATGGCGAAGCTATAACATTTTTAGATACTCCAGGGCATGAAGCTTTTACAGCTATGAGAGCTAGAGGTGCACAAGTAACTGATATAGTTATATTAGTGGTTGCGGCAGATGATGGAATAATGCCACAAACTAAAGAAGCTATAGACCATTGTAAGGCAGCTGGAGTTCCTATGATAGTTGCTATAAACAAAATAGATAAACCAGGTGCTAACCCAGATAGAGTTAAACAAGAACTTTCTGAACATGGTTTACTTGTTGAATCTTGGGGTGGAGATGTTATTTCGGAAGAAGTATCTGCAAAACAAAATTTAAATATTGATAAATTACTTGAAATGGTGCTTTTAAGTGCAGAAATGCTTGAATTAAAAGCTAATGAAAACAGAAGAGCTAAAGGAACTGTTATAGAAGCTAAATTAGATAAAGGTAGAGGCCCAGTTGCGACACTATTAGTTCAAAATGGTACATTACATGTTGGAGATTCTATACTAGTAGGTTCTACATATGGTAGAGTAAGAGCAATGTTTGATGATACAGGTAAGAAAATAAAATCTGCTGGACCATCTATTCCAGTAGAAATTCTTGGACTTTCAGAAGTTCCAGAAGCTGGAGATAGATTTAATCAAGTAAAAGATGAAAAGACAGCTAGAAATATGGCGGAAACTAGAAAACAAAGATTAAAAGCTGAAACTATTCAAGCTAGCCACAGAGTATCATTAGAAGATTTATATAGTCAAATCAAAGAAGGTAAGGTTAAAGAACTTGCAATTATTGTTAAAGCTGATGTTCAAGGATCAGTTGAAGCAATTAAATCATCATTAGAAAAGCTTTCTACAGATGATGTAAAAGTTAGAGTAATACACGGTGGAGTTGGAGCTATAAGTGAAACAGACATAACACTTGCTGCTGCTTCTAATGCAATTGTTATAGGATTTAATGTAAGGCCTGATAACAATGCTACTGTTCAAGCAGAAAAAGAAGGCGTAGATATTAAAACTTATAGAATTATCTACGATGCAATTGAAGATGTTAAATCAGCAATGATAGGTATGCTCGAACCAGAATACAGAGAATTAATTTTAGGTAGTGCGGAAATAAGAGAAACTTATAAGATTTCTAACGTAGGAACAATCGCTGGATGTTATGTATTAAATGGAAAGCTCCAAAGAAATGCCGAAGTACGTATCATTAGAGAAGGTATAGTTATATTTGAATCAAGTCTTTCTTCACTTAAGAGATTTAAAGATGACGTTAAAGAAGTTAATACTGGATATGAATGCGGACTTACAGTTGAAAAATTCAATGATATAAAAGAAGGGGATATTGTTGAATGCTTCAAGATGGAGGCAATTAAAAGAAAAGAGCTTTAAAGAGGTGAAGTATAGTGGCAAATTATAGAGGCGGAAGAATTAACGAGGAATTTAAGAGAGAAATAAGTAACTTAATTCAAAATGAGATTAAAGATCCTAGAATTACAGCTATGATTTCAGTGACTGATGTCAAAGTTACTAAAGATTTAAGATATGCTAAAGTTTATGTAAGTATATTCTGTAATAGTGAAGAAGAAAAGAAAAACAATCTTGATGCATTAAAAGGTGCGAGTGGATTTGTAAGAAAAGAAGTAGGACGTAGAATAAATTTAAGACACACTCCAGAAATATTATTTGAAGTAGACGATTCAATAAATTATGGAATGCATATAGATCAATTAATACAAAAGGTTAGTAAAAAAGATGAATAATATTAATAGTATAAAAGAAGAGATTCTAAAAGCAAATAAAATTGGATTATCGTTTCATACATCACCAGATGGAGATGCTATTGGAAGTACACTTGGATTATTAAACGCATTATTATATCTAAATAAGGAAGCTTATATTATTTCAAGAGACGTTATCTCAGATAACCTCTCTTTTCTTCCTTTAAGTGAAACTGTAAACAAAGAGGTTACACAGCCAACAAATGATACTGATTTAGTTATTGTATTAGATTGTGGAAATGTAGAAAGAATAAGTGCTGAGTTAAGTAATTATGGCGGAAAAATAATTAATATAGACCATCATATTTCTAATGAGATGTATGGTTTTATAAATTATGTTGATACAAAAGCTTCTGCAACCTGTGAAATAGTATATTTATTATTAAAAGAATTAGAAATAGATTTTAAATCTGAATCTGAGGATATAATAGCTATTGGAAATTGCATTTATACAGGAATAGTTACAGATACTGGGTCATATAGACATTCAAATGTAACAGAAAGAACTCATAAAATAGCAAGTGAATTGATAGGAATTGGAATAGATAATTCTAAAATTCATAGCAATCTTTTTGATAATAAACCATTTGATAAAGTCAAATTAATGGGATGTGTTTTATCAAATATAGAGTTAGAACTTGATGGTAAGGTGGCTGTTCTTGAAATAAGCAAAAATATGATAGAACAATTTAACTTACCAAATACTGATACATCAGATATTATTTCAATTGGTCTTTCAGTTAAAGGAGTTGAAGTTGCACTTTTATTAAAAGAAGTAGATGAAGGTGTAAAAGCAAGCTTAAGATCAAAAAATGATATTGATGTAAGAAAAGTTGCAGAAAATTTTGGGGGCGGTGGACATATAAAGGCTGCTGGAGTTATGCAAAGAGATGTTGATTTAAAAGTGGCTAAAGCAAATCTACTAAAAACCCTTAAAGAACAAATGAAGTTATAATATAGAATGGAAGTAGACATATGAATGGAATATTAAATATATACAAAAACAAAGGAATGTCTTCTTTTGATGTTGTTAGAAAAGTGAAATTTGTAGCCAAAGAAAAAAAAGTAGGACACACAGGTACTTTAGACCCAGAAGCAACAGGAGTTTTACCTGTTTGCATTGGAAAAGCTACAAAAATAATTGACTATATTATGAATTCAAATAAAGTATATGAGGTTAAGTTCCTATTGGGAGTAAAAACTACTACTTATGATTTAGAAGGCGAAGTTATTGAAAAAAAGGAAACTTCTCATATTACCTGTGAAGAGGTAATGGAAGCTATATCATATTTTCTTGGAGAATATGATCAAGTTCCACCAATGTATTCTGCATTAAAAAAAAATGGTGTGAGATTATATGACTTAGCACGACAAGGAATAGAAGTAGAAAGAGAAGCACGAAAAGTAAATGTAATAGATATAAGTGATTTAAAAATAGAATTACCATATGTATCTATGAAAGTAACTTGCACTAAAGGTACTTATATACGTAGTTTATGTTATGATATTGGCGAAAAGTTAAATGTTGGTGCAACTATGACTGAATTAAATAGATGCAGTACATCTATTTTTAGTCAAGAAAATAGTATTAATATTGATGAATTAACTGAAGAGAACATTGAAAGAAATTTGATTACAATAGAAGAAGCATTGTCATTTTATCCAAGACTAATTGTTAAATCATCGTTTACAAAACTTCTTATAAATGGAGTTAAGGTATTTGATAAAAGGCTTACTAATGAAATAGTTGAAAAAAATGTTTTATATAGAGTTTATGACGATGTAGAAACATTTATAGGTCTTGGTAAACAAGACAATGAAGGTTTTAAAATAGTAAAATTATTACTTTAAAATCAGGAGCATAATTATGATTATTATAGATAATTATTCGCAAAATGTATTGAAATCTAATAATTATGTAGCACTTGGAAGTTTTGATGGTCTTCATAAAGGACATCTTTCTCTTATTAATAAGGCAGTTGAGATTGCTGAAAAAAGTAATGGAAAAAGCATGGTGTTTACTTTTAAGAATCATCCAAGAAGCGTTATAAATAAAGATTTTTCATCAAACATAATTATGAGCAATGAAAAAAAGGCTGAAATATTAAAAGAAGAAAAAGTCGATATATTGTGTTTTAAAGATTTTGATGAAACATTTATGAAGTTAACCCCAAAAGAGTTTATACAATTACTAGTGGAGAAGTATAATGTTAAAGGAATTATAGTTGGATTTAATTATAAATTTGGTTATAGAAATTTAGGAAATATAAAATTACTTGAAGAGTTAAAAGATCTATTCAATTATAAATTATATATTATGGATAAGTGTTTGTACAAAAATGATATTATAAGTAGCACTAGAATTAGAAATGCAATTTTAGAAGGAAACTTTATTGAGGCAACAGAAATGCTTACTAGACCATATTCACTTTGCGGCGAAGTGGTTCATGGAAGAAAGATTGGTAGAACTATTGGTTTTCCAACAGCTAATTTAAGCATTAATAAAAATTATATTTTACCTAAAATAGGTGTATATTATACTAATATTAAGGTAAATAATAATGTATATAAAGGAATTACATCTGTAGGTAACAATCCAACCGTTAATGGAAAAAAATTAACTGTTGAGACTTATATATTAGATTTTAATGAAGATATATATGGAAATTTCATAGAAGTTAGTTTTATAAAGAAAATTAGAGATGAAAAGAAATTTAATGGCTTAGAAGAATTAAAGAATGAATTAGAGCAAGATAAAAATTTTGCTAGAAATGAAAAACTATACATATAGTATGTGATAATATATAGTTTACAATAATCTTTACTTTTGATATAATACAAAAGGAACCTAATCCTAAGTTTAAAGGTGCCGTCTTTATACTTGGAATTAGGCGATAATATAAATACACGGAGGTACTTATAATGGATAAGGCAAGAAAGTTAGAAATAATTAAAAAATTTGGAAGAGATGAACAAGATACTGGTTCTCCAGAAGTTCAAGTAGCATTATTAACAGAAAGAATAAATACACTACAAGAACATTTCAAAGTTCATAAGAAAGATCACCATTCAAGAAGAGGTCTTTTAAAGATGGTTGGTCAAAGAAGAGGTCTTTTAAACTACTTAAGTAAACAAGATATCGAAAGATACAGAACTTTAATCAAAGAATTAGGTTTAAGAAGATAATTTTAAGAGCGGAGTTTTCCGCTCTATTATTTTAAGATAATTCAAAAGTTTAATAATGTTTTTATTAATACCTAAAAAGGAGGTATGTATTATATGAATAATGTATTAACAACTGAAATTGCTGGAAGAGAGTTGAAAGTTGAATTTGGTAAAGTTGGAATGCTGTCAAATGCTGCAACTTTTACAAGCTATGGTGATACAGTAATTTTAACAAATGTAAATGCATCAGAAAATCCACGAGAAGGAATTGATTTCTTTCCATTAAGCGTAGAATACGAAGAAAGACTTTATGCGGTAGGTAAAATTCCAGGTGGATTTATAAAAAGAGAAGGTAAACCATCAGAAAGATCAATATTAAATGGTAGAGCCGTTGATAGAACTATAAGACCATTGTTTCCAAAAGGTTACAGAAATGATGTTCAAGTAGTATGTACAGTTATGTCTGTTGAGAAAGATGCACTACCAGAAATCTTAGCAATTAATGCAGCATCTCTTGCATTATGTCTTTCAAGCATACCATATAAAATTCCAACAGCTGCTGTTCAAGTAGGATTAATAAATGGTGAATTTGTTACTAATCCAGATTCAGAAGGCAGAAAAGAAAGTACTCTTCATTTAACTGTTTGTGCTACTAAAGAAAAAGTTATGATGATAGAAGCTGGTGGAGATGAAATACCAGAAGATACAATGATTGAAGCTATCAAATATGGTTTTAATGAATGTCAAAAGATAATTTCGTTCCAAGAAGAAGCTATGGCTAAGTTTGGAAAGAAAAAAGATGAACCAGAACTATATAAAGTAGATGAAGAATTAGAAAAAGATATAAAAGAATTTGCTAATGATATGGTTTATGAAGCAATGCATATTACAGATAAAGATGAAAGAAATGCAGCTATTGATGTTGTAAATGAAAAAGTTAACGAAGTGTTTGGAGAGAAATACTCTGAAAAAATGGCTGATGTAAAAGAAGTTCTTTATACTATGCAAAAAAAAGTTGTAAGAAACATGCTTTTAAATGAAAAACGTAGACCAGATGGCAGAGCATTTGATGAAGTAAGACCACTTGGTTGTGAAGTAGGAATACTTCCAAGAACACATGGAACTGGTTTATTTACAAGAGGATTAACTCAAGTTATGACTGTTGCAACACTTGGATCTATAAGTGAAATACAAATTTTAGATGGTATTGATGAAGCAGAATCAAAGAGATATATACATCATTATAATTTCCCAGGATACAGTGTTGGAGAGGTTAAGCCATTAAGAGGACCAGGAAGAAGAGAAATTGGTCATGGTGCTTTAGCTGAAAGAGCCCTTGAACCATTAATACCAAGTGAAGAAGAATTTCCATATACTATTAGATTAGTATCAGAAGTTTTAAGTTCGAATGGTTCAACATCACAAGCATCAGTTTGTGGTTCTACATTAGCATTGCTTGATGCAGGTGTACCAATAAAAAGACCAGCTGCAGGTATAGCAATGGGGCTTATAACTTCAGAAGATTGTAGCCAAGAACAAGTTTTAACAGATATTCAAGGAATTGAAGATTTCTTTGGAGATATGGACTTTAAGGTAGCTGGTACTACTGAAGGTATTACGTCAATTCAAGTTGATACAAAGCTTCAAGGCTTTAGCTTTAATGTAGTAGAAAATGCTATAAGAGATGCAAGAAAAGCAAGATTAACAATACTTAAAAAGATTGAAGAATGTATACCAGAGCCAAGAAAAGATGTTTCTTTATATGCACCAAAGACTGAAACAATGAAAATAGATCCAGATAAGATTAGAGATGTAATTGGTGCTGGTGGTAAGGTTATTAATAAAATAATAGCTGATACTGGAGTAAAGATTGATATTAAAGAAGATGGAACTGTATTTGTAAGTTCAGCAGATCATAATGGAGTTAATGCAGCTATGAAGATAATAGAAGGATTAACTAAAGTTGTTTCTGCTGGTGAAGTATACTTGGGAAAAGTTACTAAGATAACTACATTTGGGGCATTTGTAGAAATATTACCTAATAAAGAAGGCTTAGTACATATTTCTAAATTAGCTAAAGAAAGAGTCGAAAAAGTTGAAGATGTTGTTTCAGTTGGAGACGAAATTTTAGTTAAGGTTACAGAAATAGACAATCAAGGAAGAATAAATCTTTCTAGAAAAGATGCTTTATTAGATCAAGAAAAAAAAGAAGATAAATAGAGAAGGGCAATCTATATTGCCTTTTTTTTGTAGAGTGGAGGCCGTAAAATATGTATAATACATATACCCTAAAAAATGGATTAAGAGTAATAACAGAGAAAATAGATCATCTAAATTCAATTAGTGTTGGAATTATGGTTCAAAATGGGTCTAGAAATGAAGAGGCTAATCTTAATGGAATATCACATTTTATAGAACATATGTTTTTTAAAGGAACAGATAAAAGAAATTATAAAAAAATAGTGGAAGACATTGAGAATGTGGGTGGTCAAATTAATGCATTTACAAGTAAAGAAGGTACGTGTTATTATGTTAAAGCTTTGAACACTCATCTAGATATATCTTTAGATGTCCTTTCAGATATGATACTTCATTCAAAATTTGATGAAGAAGAAATTGAAAAAGAAAAAGGCGTAGTAATAGAAGAAATAAATATGAGTCAAGATTCTCCAGAAGATGTATTAGATGATACACATTCAAAAGCATGTTTTGGAGATGAGCCACTAGGAAGACCCATTTTAGGTACAATTCCATTAGTAAAGTCATTTACTAGAGAAAAGATATTAAATTTTATTAAAGAAAAATATACTCCTTACAATTCAGTTATATCTGTATGCGGTAATTTTGATACTAAAGAATTAGAAGGACTTTTAGAAAAATATTTTGGAGAATGGCATAGTGATAAAAAGTATACACCTACGTATGAAGATGTAAAAATAGAAATAGGTTCAGATTATTCTAATAAAGAAATTGAACAATTACATATATCACTAGCACTTAGAGGTTTACCTTATGGGGATGAAAATAATTATTCATTAGTACTACTCAATAATATATTAGGAAATGGTGCATCTTCTATGTTATTTCAAAAAGTGCGCGAAGAGTTAGGTTTATGTTATTCTATAGGCTCTTATCTTCAACCATTTCAAGGTGTTGGTACATTAAATATATATGCAGGATTAAATAAAAAACTTGCTGAAAAAGCGCTAGATGCAATTGATAAAGCATTAAAAGAATTTAGTAATTTTGAAATATCTAAAGAACAACTTGCTATTAATAAGGAAAAGATAAAAGCTACATATATTTTAGGATTAGAAAGTACTAGTTCTAGAATGTTTGCAAATGCAAAAACTTATCTTTTTAGAAATATGGTAAGAAGTCAAGAAGAAGTTATAAGGAAAATAGATAAGGTAGATAAAAACAGTATAAAATATATTCTAGATACATGCTTTAAAGACGGAGTATTAAATGCAGCTTATGTTGGGCCGGATGTAAAATATGAAAATCTAGATTCAATAATTTTAAAAAATGCCAAAGCATATGATAATAGTAAAGGTAACAAGATTAATATATAGTTAGTAATAATATTCCTCCACTTATCATATAATTTATGAGAAGCGGAGGGATTTTTATGAGTGAAGAAAAAAAGGTTAAATATCTAAGTGATATAGAAAAATATGAACTTATTAATATTAATGATGGTGAGAAATATGATTATTTATTAAATAATGATTTAATTATTGACGATGAAGGAAATTTTAAATACCTAATAATAAACATGAATAGTGGAAAATTAAATTTTTTTAATAGTAAAGATTTTCTTGAAATACCATGGGAATGTGTAAAAAAGATAGGGGCTAGGACTATTATATTAGATGCAGATGATGATATAGTAAAGAAGGTAAAGCTGTAATTTGGGAGGAATAGACGTGAAAATAATAGTACAAAAATTTGGCGGAACTTCAGTTTCTAGTAAAGAAAACAGAAAAAATGTAATTGAAAAAGTTAAAAGAGCTAAAAAAGAGGGATATAGTCCCGTTGTAGTGGTATCTGCTATGGGAAGAAAAGGTGCGCCATATGCAACAGATACATTGCTTAGCCTGATTAGTGATGATTTTAAATGCCAAAATAAATTAGCCCAAGACTTACTTATGTGCTGTGGGGAGACAATTAGTTCTGTGGTAATGAGTAATGACTTATATGAGGCTGGTATAGAAGCGGTTCCACTTACTGGGGGCCAAGCAGGCATTTTAACTGATAATAATTTTTCTGATGCAAAGTGTCTTAATGTTGAACCTAAAAGAATTTTGGAGATAATATCTCAAGGAAGAGTGCCAGTCGTTACAGGATTTCAAGGAATGAGTGAAAGTGGATATTTAACTACTCTAGGAAGAGGTGGTAGTGACACTAGTGCATCCTTACTTGGAGTAGCTTTAAATGCTGAAATGATTGAGATATATACAGATGTTGATGGAATAATGACAGCTGATCCAAGAATAGTTAAAGATGCTTATTTAATTGATGTTATAAGTTATAATGAAGTATTTCAATTAGCTGATCAAGGTGCAAAGGTAATTCATCCAAAAGCAGTTGAGATTGCAATGGAAGGGAATATTCCACTTTTAATTAAAAACACAATGAGTGATTGTCAAGGCACATTAATAAATAACTTTGGAGATAGAAAGCATAGACGAATAATGTCAGGTGTAACAAGTCAAGGTGGTAGAATTCAGATTTCAATTACTAAAGACTGCAATAAGGAAAATAATAAATATAATGATATATTAGAATTGTTAGCAGTTAACAAAATAAGCTTAGACTTAATAAATATATTTCCAGATAAACAAATTTTCACTATAAACAAAGAAGATAAAGATATTTTAGAAAATATATTAAAAAAATCAAATTTAAACTTTAATATTATTGAAGATTGTAGTAAAGTTGCAGTTATTGGGTCAGGAATGAAAGGTATTCCTGGAGTAATGGCTAAAATAATAAAATCTTTAAGTGATAATAAAATACAAGTTCTTCAAACTGCTGATTCACATATGACAATTTGGTGTTTAGTTCATTCAAAGGATGCCATAAATGCTATAAATATATTACATAAAGCATTTTCTATTGGCGATCATATATAATTTTGAATTAATATAAATAAGTTTGGGTATAAAAAAATTACTCCTGTATAAAATAAAAGTGTTACAGGAGGGTTTTATATGAATAGTGATATTTTAAATAGTAATAATAATGATAAATTAAAAGAATCTTTAGAGGGACAAGAAAAAGCAAATTCAATAAAGGAATTTGGAAATACAATAAATAATAATCCTAATAGGAATATACAAGTCTTATCGATAATAGGTCAAATAGAAGGGCATTCAGTATTACCACCACAGACTAAAGCAACTAGATATGAACATATAATTCCGCAACTTATAGATATAGAACAAAATGAACAAGTTAAGGGATTATTAATAGTTTTAAATACAGTAGGTGGTGATGTGGAAGCCGGTCTTGCAATATCAGAAATGATAAGAAGTATGTCAAAACCAACAGTTTCAGTTGTAATTGGAGGAGGACATTCAATTGGTGTTCCACTCGCAACGTCATCTAAATTTTCTTTTATAACACCATCTGCTACTATGATAGTCCATCCAGTTAGAATGAATGGATTTGTAATAGGAGTACCACAAACATTTGAGTATTTCAAAAAAATTCAAGAAAGAATAAATGAGTTTATAGTAAGGACTTCTAATATAAAAATAGAAGTTCTAGATGAATTTATGAATCAAAGAGATGACTTATTAAATGATGTTGGTACTATGCTCATAGGAAAACAAGCAGTTGAATGCGGTCTTATAGATGAAGTTGGTGGTATAAGTGAAGCATTAAATAAGTTAAATGAACTTATAGGAGAAAATAATTCTAAGATTAAATAATAATATTTATAAATCAGGGTATTTAAAGAAAAATATTACAATTAAATTGGTGTTTTTATGTGGTTATAGAAAAAAATCTATAGCCCTTTTTTATTTTTAATGTTATCTTATTAAAGGGAAATAATTATTTGATGTAGAAATAAGACCATAGAGGTGATTGGAATTGGGTAGAACGAACAGCAAAAGTAACACTAAAAAGAGTAAACCAAAAGCTAATGATAAAATGAATCCTGATATAGTTGGAATTATATATATGGCAACTGGACTTATTTTGGCTGTAGCTATATATACATCATTTGCAGGAGTATTATCAAAGCTTGCGCAAAATATATCATATGCATTAATAGGAATTGGATCATATACTCTACCTATTTATTTATTATATTTTGGATTTCAATATATAAAGACAAGAGGAACCATATGTTTAAAGAATAAAAAAATTATAGGAATATCATTATTTGTAGTTATTATAATGCTTACGTGTGGGATAATAAACATACAAGCATTATACGACCCCAATAATTTTATAGAAAATATTAAATCAATAGCTGCAAATGAAAGTCGTGTTATACATGGAGGAATATTTTCATATTTAATATGTTATCCTCTTTATAAATTTGTAGGAAGTGTTGGGTCGTATATTTTATTTTTTGCATTATCATTAATTGCTGTTATATTGATTTTTGATATAACATTGTATGATTTAGGACTTACAGTAGCAAGTAAGAGTGAACAGATTAAAAATAATAGAAAGAAAAAGACTATTAAGAAAGAGCCTGTAGATAATTCAAATAGAAAAAGAGAAAGCAGTTTCATAAACATAGTTGATAAAGATGAGGAATCTTCAACGAGTTATTTAGAAAATAGAGAAAAGGAAGAATTTTTACAAGGTGTTAATAGAAAAATAAAAATATTAGATTTCATGAAAAATGCAGATGAAGAAGAAAGTGATATTGCTGTTGGAGAAGATTTAAGTAGTAGGCATGTGCAAAAAACTAATGATATTAAAGAATTTATTGATGATAAAATTGAACCAGAAAAGAAAACTTCATCTAAAAAGAAAAACTTAGATAATGAAGTTAAGGATGTAGTAAATAAAGAAATAGAAGAGCATATTTCAGAACATAAAGAAGAAAAGGAATATAAGATTCCAAGTTTAGATCTTTTAAAGGCAAATGCTAATACAAAACTTAATAGTTCTGATAAAAAGGAATTAATAGAGAATGCAAATAAACTTGAAGAAATATTATCAAATTTTGGTGTTGATGCTAAGGTGATTCAAGTTACTAAGGGGCCATCTGTAACGAGATTTGAACTTCAGCCAAGTCCCGGAGTTAAAGTGAGTAAAATTGTTAACTTATCAGATGATATAGCACTTGGACTTGCAGCATCAGGAATAAGAATAGAAGCACCAATTCCAGGTAAAGCAGCAGTAGGAATAGAGGTTCCTAATGGAAAACAAAGTCCAGTATTTTTAAGAGAAGTACTTGAAAATGATGAATTCATTAATTCAAATAAGAAACTATCATTTGCTCTTGGAAAAGATATTTCAGGAAAATGTGTTGTTGGAGATTTGAGTAAAATGCCTCATACTCTTATTGCAGGGGCTACAGGTTCAGGTAAAAGTGTATGTATAAATTCACTTATAATAAGTTTATTATATAAATATAAGCCAGAAGAAGTTAAGCTGCTTATGGTAGACCCTAAGGTAGTTGAACTTAGTGTATATAATGGAATACCACATCTTTTAATACCTGTTGTGACTGATCCTAAAAAGGCAGCAGCAGCTTTAAACTGGGCAGTTAATGAAATGACAAATAGATATAAACTATTTGCTGAAAAAGGTGTTAGAAATATGGAATCATATAATGATTTATATAAAAAAGGAGCAATAGAAGAAAAACTTCCTTATATAGTTATTATTGTAGATGAGCTTGCAGATTTGATGATGGTATGTCCGAATGATGTTGAAGATTATATTGGAAGGCTTGCACAAATGGCTAGAGCAGCTGGTATGCATTTAGTTATAGCAACTCAAAGACCTTCTGTAGATGTTATTACGGGTGTTATTAAAGCTAATATCCCATCAAGAATATCTTTTGCGGTGTCTTCTCAAATTGATTCTAGAACTATTCTAGATAGCTCAGGTGCAGAAAAACTTCTTGGAAAAGGAGATATGCTATATTGTCCAGTTGGTGAGAATAAACCTTTAAGAATTCAAGGTTGCTTTATCTCAGAAGAAGAGGTTGAGAATGTTATTTCCTTTATAAAAAATGATCAAGGCGATATAAATTATGAAGAAGATATAATTGAACATATTAATAATACAGCAGATTCTGCAAATTCAATAAGTGGGGATAATAATGATAATGTAGATGAGTTGCTTAATGAAGCAATTAGTACTGTAATTGAGTATGGTCAAGCTTCAACTTCTTTTCTTCAAAGAAGACTTAGAGTGGGATTCAATAGAGCATCTAGAATTATGGAACAACTAGAAGAAAGAAAAATTATTTCAGAAAAAGATGGAAGTAAGCCAAGACAAGTTCTTGTTACTAAAGAACAACTTTTTGGAGAACAAGATAATAGTATAGATGACTAAAAAGTGTAACTAAATAATTAAATTTTTATGTACATAGTTATTTTATATAATTATGTACATTATTTTTGTAGTATAATAATTTGTGGAAAACAATATTGCTTGTAAAACATTATTATAATTTGTTATAATTAAACTCATTAAAAACACAGGAGGAAAAAAAGTTGAAAAGTAGTTTAGAAATAGTTAAAGATCCTATTAAAAATAGAGATTCTTCAAATAAATATAAGGTTGGAATGGTAAGTCTTGGATGTGATAAAAATAGAGTAGACTCAGAAATTATACTTGGAAGTATGAGTAGTGAGTATGCAATTACTAATAATCCTAAAGAAGCTGATATTATTTTGGTTAATACATGTGGATTCATAGAAAGTGCAAAACAGGAATCAATTGATACAATTCTTGAAATGGCAGAATATAAAAAAGATTATCAGTGTAAACTTTTAATTGCAACAGGATGTCTTACTCAAAGATATGGGGATGAACTTGGAAAGTTAATACCTGAAATTGATATTATGCTTGGGGTTAATGACTATAATAAGTTAAATGAATTAATAACAGGATTTATTAATGAAGATAAAAAATCGCTGGAGTTTATAAGTTATTCAGATGATTTCATTAATGAGGGAAAAAGAATACTTACAACAAAGCAATCAACTGCATATATAAGAATAGCAGAAGGCTGCAATAATTTTTGTACTTACTGTATAATTCCTAAAATAAGAGGGAAATTTAGAAGCAGAAAAATAGAAAACATAATAAATGAAGCAAAAGATTTAGTGGATCAAGGAGTTAAAGAAATAATCTTAATAGCTCAAGATACAACTATGTATGGAACAGATATTTATGGAAGACAAAATCTACATGAATTATTACAGGAGTTAAGTAAAATTAAAGATCTTAAATGGATTAGAATCCTTTATTGTTATCCAGAAGAATTATATGATGATCTTATTGAAGAAATAGCTAATAATAAAAAAGTTGTGAAGTATTTAGATATACCAATACAACATATTAGTAATCATGTATTAAAGCTTATGGCAAGAAAGACAACTAAAGAGCATATAATAGAAAAAATTAAAATGCTACGTACTAAAGTTCCAGAAATAATAATAAGAACTACATTTATAGTAGGTTTTCCACAGGAAACTGAAGAAGATTTTAATGAAATAATAGATTTTCTTAAAGAATTTAAACTTGATAAAGTTGGGGTATTTACATATTCTCAAGAAGAAGATACAGCAGCAGCGAGAATGGAAGGACAAATAGATGAGAAACTAAAAAAAGTTAGAGAAGAAAAATTAATGTTGACTCAAAAAGATATATCAGAAGGTTTAAATAAATTGAAAATAGGAAAATACTATGATATTCTTGTAGAGGGATATAATGGAGAATATTATTACGGAAGAAGCTTTGAAATGGCTCCTGACATAGATGGAACTGTATTCTTTAAATGTGATACAAATGCCAATGTAGAAACTGGATCATTTGTTAAAGTTAAAATAATAGAAAATATGGATTATGATTTAATAGGAGTTGTTGTAAATGAATCTTGCAAATAAATTAACGTTAATCAGAATTTTTCTGGTTCCAATATTTTTGATATTTCTTATAGCAAAAGGGATACCTTATGGAACATTTATTGCTACTTTTATATTCATACTGGCATCACTTACAGATAAATTAGATGGATATATTGCTAGAAGTAGAAATCAAATTACTAATTTTGGTAAATTTATGGATCCACTAGCAGACAAATTGTTAGTTACTGCAGCATTAATTTCATTAGTTGAGTTGCAGATTGTACCAGCATGGGCTGCTATAATTATAATAGCTCGTGAATTTGCAGTATCTGGACTTAGATCTATTGCAGCAGCTCAAGGAAAGGTAATTGCTGCAAGCTGGTGGGGAAAAATAAAAACAGTTATACAAATAGTGGCTATAATATTATTACTTTTACAAGTAAATATAGGTTCTTCAGCATATTTGACTAACTTAATATCAAATAATATATTTTGGGCAGTATTCTTTGAAAAAGTTCCAAGGATAATGTTATTAGCAGCAGTAGGTATAACTATTATTTCAGGTTATGAATACTTTGTGAAAAATAAAGAAGCAATAATTACAGATAAATAGGTGTTTAAGAAAATTAAATAAGGATATAATTTTTATTAAAGAGGCTATTTCTAAAAAACTTAGAATAGCCCTTTTAAGAAATTAATAAAAGAAAGTTGTTGACTATGATATTTTATTAATTTATAATTATATACAGAACATAAGTTCGATGAAAGGTAGGTTGTATTATGGGAAATATTGATGCGGAAAAATTAAAAGCGATTGAGAGCGCTATGGGTCAAATTGAAAAGCAATTTGGTAAAGGCTCAATAATGAAACTTGGAGAACATAATGTATTAAATATAGATGCAATTTCAACAGGAAGTTTAGATTTAGATATTGCTCTTGGAATTGGTGGAGTTCCAAAGGGAAGAATTATAGAAATATATGGTCCAGAAAGTTCTGGTAAGACTACTGTTGCTCTTCATATAGCAGCAGAAGCTCAAAAAAGGGGAGGCGCAGTTGGATTTATAGATGCTGAACATGCACTTGATCCAACTTATGCAAAAAGATTAGGTGTAGATGTAGATAGCTTAATAGTATCTCAACCAGATACAGGAGAACAAGGTCTTGAAATAGCAGAAGCTTTAGTTCGTTCAGGTGCTATTGATGTCATTGTAGTTGATTCTGTTGCAGCATTAGTTCCAAAAGCAGAAATAGAAGGCGAAATGGGAGATTCGCATATAGGTCTTCAAGCAAGACTTATGTCTCAAGCCTTAAGAAAACTTGCAGGAACAATTAATAAAACTAACTGTGTTGCTATATTTATAAATCAGTTAAGAGAAAAAGTTGGAGTAATGTTTGGCTCACCAGAAACTACTACTGGAGGTAGAGCATTAAAGTTCTATGCTTCAGTAAGACTTGACATTAGAAGAATTGATTCAATTAAGCAAGGTGATGCTATAATTGGTAATAGAACAAGAGTTAAAATTACTAAGAATAAAGTTGCGCCGCCATTTAAAATAGCAGAATTTGATATTATGTACAATGAAGGAATATCAAGAACTGGTAATATAGTTGATGTTGGTGTGAAAGAAGAAATAATTCAAAAGAGTGGAGCTTGGTTCTCTTATGGTGATATAAGACTTGGTCAAGGAAGAGAAAATGCAAAAGCTTATTTTAAAGAAAATCCAGATGTAGCATTAGAAGTAGAAAATCAAATAAGAAAGAAATATAATCTAAAAGAAGCTGAACCAATGCCGGTTACAGCTGAAATAGCAGTAGATAATATTTCAGAAGATATAGAAAAGGATTTGGAAGAAAAAGAAAAAAATAAATAATATAAAAATATAATATTTTTAATAGAATAATTTTAGTATGAAAATACAGTATATAATTAAATGAACGGATAAAAAATATAGCTGCATACATAATTTTGTATGCAGCTATATTTGTATGTTAAGGAGTATTGCTAAAATAATACATTATATAAGCAATATTTGGGCAAACTTGACATAATTTTATTTTTAATATAGAATAAAAAGGAATACTGGTTTATCATATTCGTAATGCAGTGAGAAGAGTATGACGCCTACTATACTTTCTTATTAATAATAAATAATGAGAAAATAAGGAATTAGGAGGTGTTAATATGAAACTAGTATATTTGATATTAATAGATATAATTATTTTATTAGTATTGGGAATAGTGGTTTATAAAACAATTCAAAAAGCATCAAAGAATAAGGTGGAAGCACTTGAAAAAGAATCAAATGAAGTGCTTGAAAAAGCAAAAAAAGATGCGGAAGCTATAAAAAAGGAATCAATCCTTGAAGCCAAAGAAGAGCTTCATAAATTACGAAGTGATTTTGACAAAGAATCTCGTGAAAGAAGAAATGAAATTCAAAGACTTGAAAGAAGAGTAATTCAAAGAGAAGAGGCACTTGATAAGAAAAGTGAACTTATTGAGAAAAAAGATGAAACTTTAAATCAGAGAATGCTTGAAGTAGAAGAAATAGAAACAAAAACCAAGGAACTATTTCATGAAAGAAGAGCAGAACTTGAAAAGATTTCATCCCTTTCTAGCGAGGAAGCTCGTGAAATCCTTTTAGATGAAGTAAGAAAAGAAATTACACATGATACTGCTTTAATGATAAAAGATATTGAAAGCAAAGCAAAAGAAGAAGCAGATAAGAAAGCAAGAGAGATAATTACAACTGCAATTCAAAGATGTGCTGCGGATCATGTGTCAGAGACCACTGTACAGGTTGTTGCACTACCTAATGACGAAATGAAAGGCAGAATAATAGGTAGAGAAGGACGAAATATTAGAACACTAGAGACATTAACAGGAGTAGATTTAATAATAGATGATACTCCAGAAGCGGTAATTCTTTCTAGCTTCGATCCAATTAGAAGAGAAGTAGCAAGATTGGCCTTAGAAAAGTTAATTGTGGATGGTAGAATACATCCGGCAAGAATCGAAGAAATGGTTGAAAGAGCAACTAAAGATGTAGAGAGTAATATTAAGGAAGAAGGGGAACAAGCAGCCCTTGAAACTAGTGTACATGGACTACACCCAGAAATAATAAGACTTCTTGGTAGATTAAAGTACAGAACAAGTTACGGTCAAAATGTTTTGAAACATTCTATAGAAGTTTCAAATTTAGCAGGTTTAATGGCCTCAGAATTAGGCTTAGATGTTACTTTAGCTAAAAGAGCAGGTTTATTACATGATATAGGTAAAGTTGTAGATCAAGAAGGTCCTCATGCATTAATAGGAGGAGAACTTGCTAAAAAGTATCATGAATCACCATTAGTAGTCAATGCTATATCAGCTCATCATGGGGATGTAGAAATGATATGTTTAGAATCTGTATTAGTTCAAGCCGCAGATGCTATATCAGCAGCGAGACCGGGTGCAAGAAGAGAAACATTAGAAGCCTACATTAAGCGACTCGAAAAGTTAGAAGAAATTGCAAATTCATATGAAGGTGTAGAAAAGTCATATGCAATTCAAGCTGGTAGAGAGATAAGAATTATGGTTAAACCAGAAAAAGTTGATGATGCTGGAACAATTGAATTAGCACGTAATTTAGTTAAGAGTGTTGAAGAACAATTAGAATATCCAGGTCAGATTAAAATCAATGTTATAAGAGAAACAAGAGCAATTGATTTTGCAAAATAAGTATTTAAGAATGCACTTTGTATTGATACAAAGTGCATTTAATTTTTATCATAATAAATAGAAAAGTGAATTACAAAATACAAAATTAGATTATATCTATATAAAGAATATATTTAAAATTTTTTATAGAAAAATTAAAAGGATTTTATAAAAGAATATCGAATATAATTAAATGTAAACGATGTGCATAATAAATTCTAGGAGGAATAACAACAATGGAAGTATTAAAAGTATCAACTAAATCAAATCCAAATTCAGTAGCAGGAGCATTAGCTGCAATAATAAAAGAAAAAGACATAGCAGAAATTCAAGCAGTAGGAGCAGGCGCAATAAATCAAGCAGTAAAAGCAATAGCTATTGCAAGAGGTTTTATAGCACCAAGTGGAAAAGATATTGTGTGTATCCCAGCATTTACAGATATACAAATAGATGGAGAAGAAAGAACAGCAATCAAGTTGATTGTACAACCACGCTAAATGAGATTTATAATTTAATTTAGAAGAAGTAATAATTTTTAAGTTGAAATTATTTATAAAAACGTTTATACTATAATAGTTAAATGCTATACTTATTAATTTTTTATAAAGAGGTGTATATTAATGATAGCAAAAGAAGTTTGCGTAAAAAACTCGTCTGGTCTTCATGCTAGACCAGCAACATTATTAGTAAAAAAGGCTTCATCATTTAAGTCTGACATTAGCATAGAATTCAATGGAAAAAAAGCTAATGTTAAGAGCTTAATTGGTGTATTATCTTTAGCAGTAACTAAAGATGCTGTAATCAAAGTTGTAGCTTCAGGAGATGATGAAGCTTTAGCTGTTGAAGAAATTGTTAAATTAGTTGAAACATTAGAAGACTAATTTGTATACGAAAAGGCTTCATATTGAAAAATATGAAGTCTTTTTGTATTTATGAAATAAAATATAAGTAATATGGTAATAATTTAGAAATAAGCACCAATAAATAAATTTCTAAAAATTAACTACGAAATTTTATATAAATATGATATAATACGAATGTTAGATAAAAAAAATAAAAATACATTCGCATGGAGGTTTCTGATGAGAGATTTATATAGCACACCTTTAAATTCAAGATATGCTTCAAAAGAAATGAGTTTTATCTTTTCTGATGATATGAAATTTACGACATGGAGAAAGCTATGGGTCGCTTTAGCTGAAAGTGAAAAAGAATTAGGATTAAACATTACTGATGAGCAAATAAAAGAATTAAAAGATAACATAACTAATATTAATTATGAAGAAGCAGCTAAAAGAGAAAAAGAAGTTAGACATGATGTTATGAGTCATGTATATGCCTATGGACTACAATGCCCAAGCGCAAAAGGAATAATACATTTAGGTGCAACATCATGTTATGTTGGAGATAATACTGATGTCATTATAATGAGAGATGCATTAGAATTAATTAAAAGTAAAATAGTTACAGTGTTAAATCACTTAAAGAATTTTGCTATAGAATATAAAGATATGCCAACTTTAGGATTTACACATTTTCAACCTGCTCAATTAACAACAGTAGGTAAAAGAGCAACCCTTTGGATGCAAGATCTAGTTATGGATGTTGAAAACATAGAATTCGTATTATCAACATTAAAACTTAGAGGTGTTAAAGGTACTACAGGTACTCAAGCAAGTTTTATGGAATTATTTGATGGAGATGAATCAAAGGTTAAAGAACTTGACAAGATGGTTGCACAAAAAATGGGATTTAGTAAGAGCTATGGGGTTACTGGTCAAACATATCCAAGAAAACTTGACTCAATAGTTTTAAATACATTATCAGAAGTGGCACAAAGCGCATATAAATTTAGTAATGATTTAAGATTACTTCAAAACATGAAAGAAATGGAAGAACCATTTGAAAAAAATCAAATAGGATCATCAGCAATGGCATATAAGAGAAATCCTATGAGAAGTGAAAGAATGAGTGCTTTAGCTAGATTTGTTATAGTAGATTCACTAAATCCAGCTATTACAGCAGGTACTCAATGGTTTGAAAGAACTTTAGATGATTCTGCTAATAAGAGATTATCAGTCGCTGAAGGTTTCTTAGCATTAGATGGGGTATTAAATTTATACATAAATATTGCTGAAAACATGGTTGTATATGATAAAGTAATAGCGTCTCATGTACTAAGAGAGTTACCATTTATGGCCACAGAAAACATAATGATGGAAGCTGTTAAGAGAGGCAAGGATAGGCAAGAATTACATGAAAAAATAAGAGTTCACTCAATGGCAGCAGCACAAAGAGTGAAGGGGGAAGGTTTAGATAATGATTTAATTGATAGAATAATTGCAGATTCTTCATTCGGCTTAACTAAGGAAGAAATACTTGGAATTATCGATCCAGCTAAATTTGTTGGAAGAGCACCAAGCCAAGTTGTTGAATTTGTTTCAGAATATGTGGATCCAATTATTAATGATAATGCAGAAGCATTAAAAATTAAGAGTGAAATAAATGTTTAATATTTATATTAAATATAAACAAAAGGTATAGAATCAAAGTTTATATCATAATAACTGAAATTCAATATATGATATGCATGATTGTATAAAGATGAGTTGAAAATTCAAATTTTAATACAATACTATGCATACTCATATATTGATTTTTTTGTTTAATCTAAAATCATACGCTGCTCTTTATATATAATAATTGTAAAAAAATTAAGAATAATATGTTAGTATAGTAAGTTTGTTTAAGGATATTTATATTCCTTTATAAGGTTATATTATTTAATCTATCAATCAATAAATAAGCAAATTCTTAAGAATATATATTTATAAATTTATAGGTACTTAAGAATATGAGAATATTAATTTCAATATTTATATAAAGATAGATCCAGAGATATTGTAATTTATCAAATCAATAAAAAACTATTTATTAAACTTAATTTATTGAGATTAGTAACAATCAATTAGGTTTTATAGCTCTAAGTGTAGGATAAATAATTGGATAAATTTCACTTAATGGATAATTTAATTTATTATAACTGTGACAACAATATAGGCAGTCACCATTAGATAGTTCATAAGTAATAAATCCAGTATGAAAAAATTTACCGATCTCAGGTCTATAAAATTGAATGATATTTCCTTTTTTAAATGGAGAAACTTTTGATACATCATATCCTAATTTATTATTTATTAAATATGAGTAGAGTTCCTCAACTCGAATCCAAGAATTACTATAAGGCTTCCATGTCTTTGTTTTACTAAGCCCTCCTTCATGTATAATTTGTGATACAAAATTAGTGCAATCTCCACCTATTCCATGAAAAGATTTATAATCAGTATTTGGAATTAGGGCATATTTCTCAGCATATTTTGTAGCTTTATTAATATCAAATTTATTTCCGTTCATTCTAGCTTTTTTGTTTATAAAGGAAAGTTTTATAAAAAGGTCATATAGATAATCTAACATAGAAAGCTTATTCTGCCACAAAAAGGAATCTTTTTTATTCAAGGATGCTTGAATAGTAGAAAGACTATCTTTTTTTAGATTATCATATAGGATAAGATCTTCTTCATCATTAACCAATAATATAAATTTAAAAACTGTTGTAGATTTTTCTATTATTATTATATATTTTTCAATTGCAACTGAAGATATACTTTTAGAAAAATATTTTTGAGGAAAAGAACGTCTAAGTATAAAACTCAATTTTATAAACTGTGAATTTTCTTCTAAAATTCTATAGTTGTAAGAAAAATTAATGTTCTTAATAGGTGATAATAATTTTTCTCTCCATTTATAACTAAATAATTTTTTATAATATATCTCGTTTACTATGTTTTCATCTAAAAAACTAGTTTTTAAGGAATCAAGTGTAAAGAAATCAGTAGATAATATGGCTGATAGATTATATAAATATTTTGATAGCATATATTATACCTATACAAAAGTAATATTAATATATTTTATGTATTAAGAAATGGAAATATATATGAATTTATAAGAAATAATTATGAATCTATATTAATGATAACAAAATTTACTATAATTTAAGTGGATATAATTATAATTTATATGCTATAATAGATAAGTAATTATTTTATTAAATATGTAAAGTAATGTAAATATGTGATTTAAAAAAATAGGAAATTTGATAAATTGACTTGCAAATAATATATATTGTAAGATAAAATCAAATAAGATAAACAATTAAAAAAGGAGCTATCAAAAATAATGCAAGAATTATCTAACGTAATAGCTAAAAAGTACAATGAAGTAATTGACAAAATAAAAGTTTTTTCAGATGAATATCTTAATGATGAATACAAAGATGTCTGTTTAGTAGCAGCAGAAACTTTATTTTATAATAACGAAGAAGCTGTTAAAAAGGGAAAAAGTGTTTCTTGGGCAGCTGGAATTGTCCATGCAATAGGAAGCATTAATAATTTATTTGATGCTAAGGAAGAACCTTATTTGAAGGCAACAGATTTATATAAGGCATTTGAAGTAAGTAGTAGTACAGTAACAGGTAAATCAAAAGAAATTAAAACTTTACTTGAGTTATCTAATGAACATAATAAATGGCTTGTAAATTTAAATAATAGTACAGTAAAAGATGAAGTTGCAGTTACTCTAGATGAAAAAGATACAGAAGCATTTAGATTACCAGTTGAAAAAAATTATATAATCTCTCAAAAAGTGATTGATTTAGCATGGAAGCAAAAAAGCTATACTAATAAGTATAAAATTGCTATGCAAGCAATATCAATTTATAAAGAATGTGCAGATGCGTACATTATATTATCAAGAGATTCAAGATTAAGTAATGAGCAAAAAGCAAAGTATCTAAGAAGAGCAGTAAAAGCAGCAGAAAATGTTCTTAAGATAGAAAAGATGGAAGATGCAGATCCAAGAGTATTCTCAGTAAAAGCAGCAGAACCATTATTTGGAGCTAAGTATCTATTAGCAACTAAGTTATGGGAAATGGGAAAAAGAGATGAAGCAATCAATACAGCTTTAGAAATTGTAAAGTATGATAAGACTGATAAAATGCTAGTAAGAGGTCTAGTATCAAGCTGGCTTTTAATAGATGAAAAATATGATGATGCAAAAGCATTTTTAGCAAACTATGAAAAAGATATTATTGCAGCAACTAACTATAATAGAGCTGCAACATTGTATAAACTTGGAAGTATCAGTGATGCAGAAGAAGCTTTAAACAAAGCATTCAAAAGAAACCCAATCGTTATTGAATATTTAACAAAGGAAAAGGTTATGCCAAAAGTTATGCCTCATATGGCTAAATTAGGCGGAGATGAAGAAGCTATTAGATATTCAAAGCTTGGTGTTCAAATTTGGAATGATGAAGAAATGATTAAATGGCTTAAAGAAAGTGAAAAAAAGTTTGAAGTACTTGAATTTAATAACACTTTATAATAAAATATAAATATAATTTAATATTATAATCTTCAGGGCAGGGTGAGATTCCCTACTGGCGGTATAGCCCGCGAGCTTTAGTAAAAGCAGATTCGGTTAAACTCCGAAGCCAACAGTACAGTCTGGATGAAAGAAGAGAATATATAGAGATAGTTATTTTAGCATGTATAGAATTATTATTTTTCTATTGGATTTTTATGCCTTGAACATATGTTGTTCAAGGCTTTTTATATTATAAATATTAATAGATATATTGAAAATAATTCTCCAAGTTTATTTTTATTAGTTTAATTTATTATTCTAAAAAAATAATGATTTGATAAATAATTGTTTAAATAATATATTTGGCCCTAAGAATAGTTCTTAGGGTCTTTTTGATATTCAAAGTTATTATAAAGATTTTAAACAGTGCTATTTATGTTTATAGTGCAGAAAAAAATGAATACTATAAATTTTATTATAAGGTGGAGATAATATGGATGATAATTTTTATATGGATATGGCAATAAAGTTAGCATTAAAAGGTGAGGGAAAAGTGAATCCTAATCCACTTGTAGGTGCAGTCATAGTGAAAAATGATGAAGTAATAGGAACAGGCTATCACAAGGCTTATGGAAAGGAACATGCAGAAAGAAATGCAATAAAAAGTTGTATGGAAGATATGACTGGAAGTACAATATATGTTACTTTAGAGCCGTGTGCTCATCATGGAAAGCAACCACCATGTGTAGACTTACTAATAGAAAAAAAGTTTAAAAGAGTAGTCATAGGAATGACTGATCCCAATCCATTGGTTGCAGGTAAAAGTATAAAAAAACTAAAAAATCATGGAATAGAAGTAACAGTAGGTGTAAAGGAAGATGAGTGTAAAAAAATTAATGAAATATTTATTAAATATATAACTACTAAAAGTCCTTTTGTTATTTTAAAAAGTGGAATGTCCTTAGATGGAAAAATAGCAACATCACTAGGAGAATCAAAGTGGATTACATGTAAAGAAAGTAGAGAAGATGCACATAAATTAAGAAATAAATTATCTGGAATTATGGTGGGAATTAATACTGTTATAGCAGATAATCCAGAACTTACATGCAGGATAGAAGATGGAAGAAATCCAATTAAAATTATAGTTGATAGTACATTAAGAATTCCATTTAATTCAAAGGTAATAAATATAAACCCAGAACTAACTATAATTGCTACAACTAAAAAAGCTAATGAGAGTAAGAAAAAAACATTAGAAGAAATGGGCATAAAGGTTATAACTGTATCTAGCATTAATAATAGAGTAAATTTAAGAGATTTAATGAAAAAAATTGGAGAAGAACAGATTGACTCCATTTTAATTGAAGGTGGCAGTGAATTGAATTTTTCAGCTTTAGAAGAACAAATAGTAGATAAAATTAAATTTTATATAGCACCTAAAATTTTAGGGGGACAAGCTAGTAAATCTAGTATAGGAGGTAAGGGGGTTAGCCATCTAAGAGATTGTATTAATTTGAAAAATATTACTTACAGCAGCATAAATAATGATTTAATACTCGAAGGATATATTGAAAAATAATTATATGAGGAGGAGATAGATGTTTACTGGAATAATTGAAGAGGTTGGCATTGTAAAAGAATTATCTAAAAAAAATGAGTTTGTGTCAATTAAAGTAGAGTGTAGCAAGGTTTTAGAAGAAACAAAAATAGGTGACAGTATTTCTACTAATGGTGTTTGTTTAACTGTTATAGAAAAAGGAGAGAATTATTTTAAAGCGGATATAATGGGAGAAACACTAAAAAGAAGTAATTTTAGAAACTGTGACTATGGAAGTAAAGTTAATTTGGAGCGAGCATTATGCTTTAATGGAAGGCTTGGAGGACATATTGTTAGTGGGCATATAGATGGGACAGGAGAAATAGTGTCAATAGAAGACAAAAGAGATGGTACTTGGTTCACCATTGGAGCAGATAAAAAAATACTAAAGTATATTATAGAAAAAGGGTCTATATGTATTGATGGAATAAGCTTAACTGTTGCATATGTGGATGAAAAAGCATTTAAAGTCTCAATTATACCTCATACTTTAAAAAGTACTTCATTAAGTGATAAAAGTATAAATTCAATAGTGAATTTAGAATGTGATATGGTAGGAAAATATATAGAAAAGTTTATGATTTTTAAGGAAAAAGATGATGAAGAAAATAAAAGTAATGTTACAAGAGAATTTTTAATTGAAAATGGTTTTTAGGAGTGATGTGTGATGAAGTTTAGTTCTATAAAAGAGGCAATAGAAGATATAAAAAATGGAAAGATGATAATAGTTGTAGATGATGAAGATCGTGAAAATGAAGGTGATTTAGTAGCAGCTGCTGAGAAAGTAACACCAGAGATTATAAATTTTATGATTAAATATGCTAAGGGACTTGTATGCGTACCTATTGAAGAAGAAATTGCAGAAAAGCTTAAATTTAATCCGATGGTAGAGAATAATACAGACAATCATGAGACAGCCTTCACAGCTTCAGTAGATTATAAATGTACAACCACAGGAATATCAGCATATGAAAGGGCAGAGACAATAAATAAAATTATAAGTTCAAATGATTATGAAGATTTTAGAAGACCAGGACATGTATTTCCACTTATAGCAAAGAAAAATGGTGTTTTAGAAAGAATTGGACATACAGAAGCATCAGTAGATTTAGCTAAACTAGCAAATTTAAAAGGTGCAGCTGCAATTTGTGAAATTATAAAAGATGATGGGACCATGGCAAGACGTGATGATTTATTTGTTTTTGCAGAAGAACATAATTTGAAAATTATAACAATAAAGGATTTGATTGAGTATAGGAAGGCAAATGATTATTCTGTTACTAAAGAAGCTGAAGCAAATTTACCAACTAAGTTTGGAGAATTTAAAATGATAGGATTTAAAGAAAGAAATTCAGAGTTATGTCATGTAGCTTTAATAAAAGGAGATATACCAAAAGATGAACCAATACTTACAAGAATTCATTCAGAATGCTTAACAGGTGATGCTTTTGGATCTAGAAAATGTGACTGTGGTGAGCAATATGAGGCAGCTATGAAAATGATAGAAAAAGAAGAATGTGGAATACTTCTATATATGAGACAAGAAGGTAGAGGGATAGGATTATTAAATAAGATTAAAGCATATGCACTTCAAGATACAGGTTTAGATACTGTTGATGCGAATTTAGCTTTAGGCTTTGATGAAGACATGAGAGATTACAAAATAAGTGCAGATATACTTAAAATATTAGGAGTTAAGAACGTTAAATTAATAACTAATAATTTAACTAAAATAGAAGGCTTAGTTAAAAATGATATTGAAGTATGTGAAAGGGTTCCAATACAAGTTAAAGCTAATAAAAATGATTTATTTTATTTAAAGACTAAAAAAGAAAGAATGAATCATTTATTAGAATTATAGAATAATCAGCTATGATAAAAAATGTTTAGTTATTGGATTTGTTATTTATATGTTTTAATAATATTTTTAAAGCTTATGTTAAAAAAAATTAAAATATAAATGATTTTAGGAGGAAGAGAAAGATGAAATTTGAAGGAAAGTTAGTGGCAGAAGGATTAAAATTCGGAATAGTAGTAGGAAGATTTAATGAGTTTATAGGTGGAAAGCTTTTAGAGGGGGCTATTGATGCATTAAAGAGACATGGTGTTAATGAAGAAGATATTGATATTGCTTATGTTCCAGGAGCATTTGAAATACCACTTATAGCTAAAAAAATGGCTAAAAATGAAAAATATGATGCTATAATATGTTTAGGAGCTGTAATAAAAGGATCTACATCTCATTATGATTATGTATGTAGCGAAGTATCTAAAGGAATAGCAAGTGTATCTTTAGATACAGAAAAGCCAGTACTATTTGGAGTTCTTACTACTAATAATATTGAACAGGCAATTGAAAGAGCAGGAACAAAAGCAGGGAATAAGGGGTATGAATGTGCAGTTTCAGCAATTGAAATGGCAAATTTAATTAATAAATTAAATTAATTTAATAAGAAGATTTTAATAAACAGGTCCATATGCAGTTCTATGTGAAAATGATATTTTAAGACAAAAACAGTAAGTGATTTCTTAGAAAAATTATATTTAAGTATGTAGATATAATTATTAATTTAAGGAGGAATATCAATGATTAAGTATGATGAAATAACAAAGGACGATATAACAGAAATATCAAAAATGTATGTAGAATCTTTTAATGCTGAACCGTGGAATGATAAATGGACAGAGGAAGTCGCAGCTAAACGATTATTGAAAATGCTAAGTTATGATGGGGCTTATGGTATTGTCTGTCGTGAAAATGATAATATAGTAGGTATGATACTGGGGCATGATCAATATTACTACAATGGACTACACTTTGAAATAAAAGAATTTTGCACAAGAAGAGATATACAAGGGAAGGGAATAGGTAAAAAACTTCTTAAATATTTTGAAAATAAATTAAAAGATAAGGGCATAGATAATATATTTCTATTAACATGTGCAAATGATAGAACAGAAGGATTTTATAAAAAGAATCAATATAAAACATTAGATAATATGATTATGATGAGCAAAGAAATTTAATAAACACAAAACTTCTGAAAATTAGAATGCTATTTTCAGAAGTTTTTGTTTTAAACTAAAATACTATTTAATTGGATCGAAGCTGGAACATTCAGTCTCAGTGTAAATTTGAGATCTTGAACCAGAAACATTAATAGATGATAAAGTACATAGCTTATTTTCATTGTAAGAACAAGTTTCAGCAGTACACACTAAAGAGTCACATTTACCTTGAGAATTTGTATTAGAAGTCAAATCACTATATAAGTTCTTATTTAAAAATGATCCGCAACAAGTTCCACTAGAGGTTGAAGCAGATACCCCTCCGATGTCTACTCTATTGGAGTAGCAAATACCCTCCTTATTATGTGAACAAATATTTACATCGCAATTAATTTTTTGCACAAAAAACAACTCCTTTGATTATAATATAAATTAATCTTAATATTTCTTTGATAAATTAATAATAAATATTAGCTGAAATATCTATCAAGTAAGCCTTTGAATGCTCTACCATGACGTGCTTCATCTTTACACATTTCATGAACTGTATCATGAATAGCATCTAGGTTATTTTGCTTAGCAAGAGTGGCAAGTTTCTTTTTACCTTCACATGCTCCATATTCAGCTTCTACTCTTGCACTTAAATTACTTTTTGTGCTAGGGGATACTACTTCACCTAGTATTTCAGCGAATTTTGAAGCATGCTCTGCTTCTTCCCATGCAATTCTTTTATAAGCTTCTGCAACTTCAGGATAACCTTCTCTATCAGCAGCACGTGACATTGCAATATACATTCCAACTTCAGTACACTCACCCATAAAATTTGCTCTCAAAGCTTCTAATAATTCATCGTCTAAGCCTTCTACAATACCGATTCTATGCTCGTCAGCAAAATCTAAATCATTTTTTATTTCTTCAAATTTATCAGCTCCAACTTTACAAATAGGACAAATTTCAGGTGGTGTATCTCCTTCATGGATATATCCACACACAGTACAAATAAATTTTTTCATTATAAAATCCTCCATAAACAATTTATATCTTTACAGGTATTTAAAACCTTGAATATAGTATTACCAAATTATAAAAAAATATTAAATAAAGTTTGTGTGATAAATTAATAGGAATATAGGAAAATATTTTGTGATATAACTAAATAATGTGTAATATTTAATTATATTGTCAAATATTATATAATATATGTATGTTCTAATTAAGTTATATTGTAAATAGTAGTAACTATTATAATTTTAATGTAGATAATCTATTAGAATATATATGATCAAGAATATAAGGTGCTAAGGAAATATTATAAAATGAAAACACATTTAGATATAGATAAGAGGAAGTTTTATGAAGAAAAAAAGTATATACATTATTTTGGTAATAGGTATTGGGCTGGTAGTTTCTGTAGGTCTAGGTAAAAATGTTTTGAGTGCACATATAGAAAATGAGCAACGGCTCAAACAAGAAGAAGCGTTAAGAAATGAAGAAAAATATTCTATGCCAGGGATATGCAATTTATATGAAAGTGCTTCAGAAATTTCTTTTGAAGATGCTGAGGAGAATTATTTGAACTTAGGCGAGTTAAAAGGGAAAATAGTTATACTTATGTTTTGGAACAATCCTGATGGAACCTGTGATTATCAGCTTAATGATATAAAGAAGTTTGAAGAAGTACTTAATAAATATAGTGATGTAAAGTTCATTTTAGTTGATAGAACAAGTGGGAGAATTTTGGAAGATAGTAACATGAAATTCTCTATAGTATATGATAAAGAATCAAGAGCGTATTGGGAATTTCAAGGAAGTACAATTCCAACTACATTAATAATCAATAAAAATGGCGAATTAGTAAAACATATTAATGGAATTATTAATGATAATAATGAATTAGAAGCATTAATTGAGTATGGAAGAGAAGGTAGCCATGAGGCAACTGAACAATTTGTTAGGAATAATCTGACAAATGCCTCAGGGGGAGTAAAAATGACTTTATTAAATGAAGACATTGATGATTTAGAGTCAGAAACTATACTAAGTGAATCTCAAGGAATCATGCTTGAGTATGCGGAAATTATAAATGATGTGGAATTATTTAATACTACATTGGATTATATAAATAAATATATGAAAAATGATGAGCTTGTTTCGTGGAGAGTTGAAAATAAAAATGCAAGTAGGGTAAATGCGGCAATAGATGATTTAAGAATTTATGGTGCGTTAAAAGATGGCTTTGATAAGTTTGGAAAAAATAATAAGGAGTTAAGAAAATACAGAAAAGCAATTTATAAATATAATGTAGAAGATAAAAAATTAATTGATAGCTATGATTTTGAATATAATATGAAGGCAGAAAGATTGACATTATGCTATGCAGATTTTAAAGTGCTTAAGGAACTTGCAGAAGATGATAGAAGATTTAAAAAGGTTTATAATAATAGTCTTGAAATAGTGAAAAATGGCTATATAAGCAATGAGTTTCCATTATATTATAGCTGGTACAATTATAAAACAGGAGCTTATGAAAAAGATGAACTTAATACAGCAGAAGCTATGGTCACACTTTTACATTTGGCAGAGATAGGTGAACTCCAAGAAGATACTATATCATGGATAAAGGACACAATTAAGACAAATGGAATTTTAGGCAGATATAATATTGATGGGAGTGTTGTTAGCGGGTATGAATACGAATCAACAGCTGTATATGCAATAATAGCTTTAATAGGAAATGAATTAAATGATAGAGAATTAATTGATTTAGCAGTTAGTAAGATGGAACGAATGAGAATAAATAATTCAGAGAGTCAATTTAATGGAGCTTTTGGAAATACAGATGGAACTGGAATATATTCTTTTGACCAATGTATGGCGCTATTAGCTTATGGAAAATTAGAGAATAGAGATAGAGATTAATTTTTTTATATAGGGAGATTTTAATAAATAGATGGGACTTATCTTGAAAAAATACGTAAGGTATTAAAAAAGATAATTATCCTATATGTGCATTTTTTATTAGTTATTATAAATTGCTGTTTCATTGTATTTTGTAAAAAAAATACAAAAAACAAAAGAAATGGCTAAAAGGAATAAAAAAACTATTATTTATAATATTGACAAAAATAATAGGAGTATGTATTCTATAAATATACTATGATTATAGAAAGGAGAACGAAATGAAGATATTAGCTTAATCATTAAAGAAAATTTTGTTAAACAAGATTTGAGGAATACTTTATTTGTTGTACAAAAAAATGATAAAGCTTAATAGAATCATGATATGTTCTTCTAAATAAATATTACTATGTTATTTCTATTTGTTATAATTTTAATTATAAGATTATATGATATTTTAACTATTTAATAAAATATCATTTTAGAAGTAGGAAATAGTACTAATTTAGTATGAAAAATAGTTTAGATAATATAAAGAAGATCATAAATGAGTTGAATTTCATTTATGATCTTTTTCTTTTAAGTTATTAAAATGAGCAAAGAATACTGATAAATAAGAGTATTACCTCAAAATGTATAGAGGTGATAATATGACAGTTTTAATGGAAAGTAAAAATATAAGTAAAGAATATGGAGATAGTGTTATTTTAGATAACATAAATATAAAAATAAAATTAGGAGAGAAGCTTGGAATTGTTGGGGGCAATGGCATGGGTAAAACCACTTTGGCAAATATAATATGTGGAAAAACTGAAGCTACCTCTGGTGAAATAATTTGGTATAAAAACAATGTAAATATAGGTTATATGAAGTAGGCAACTGATTATGAAGAAGTAGAAAGTACTTTAAGCGGTGGCGAAAAAACAAAAAAACTCTTAAATGAAGTTTTGCATAAGGATTATAATTTACTCGTTTTAGATGAACCTACTAATCATTTAGACTATGCTGGTGTAGCTTACCTTATTAAACAAATAAAAATATTTAAAGGTACAGTAATAATAATCTCACATGATAGGTATTTTTTAGATCAATGTGTAACATATATTATTGAAATAGAGAATCATAAAGCCGTTGAGTATAATGGAAACTATTCTTGGTATAGAAAGAAGAAACAAGAAGATTTTGAAAATTCGGTTCGTTTATATGAAGATCAGGAAAAAATTAAAAATAAAATTAATATGCAGATAGCAGAATTAGAAGGATGGTCAAGCAAGGCTCATAGAGAGTCTAGAAGAAAGGCTATAGAAACGGGAAATAAATTTGGCGGAAAAGAACACAACAGGGTTAAAGCTAAAAAAATGGATAACCAAATAAAATCGCGAATAAAAAGATTAGAGAAGCTGCAAGTTGAAGGATTAGAAAAGCCTAAAGAAGAAGAAAAAGTTTTATTTCAAATAAAGGAATCTAAAAAAATTGGTGCGGTTGTAGTAGAGGCAAAAGATATTTCTAAAAGATTTGATAAAAAGATACTGTTTGAAAAATCTTCTTTTTACATTAAACATGGTGAAAAGATTGGTGTATATGGTCCTAATGGATGTGGAAAGACTACTTTTATTAAAACACTTTTAGGAAAAATGGAGGTTGATGGTGAGATTTATATAAGCTCTACAAGAAAAATAGGTTATATAAGTCAAGATGTAATTGGACTTGATGAAGAATCTAAAGTTATAGAACTTTTTAATGCTGAAAATAGGCAGGAACTTGGGCAGCTTAGAACAAAACTAAATTTAATAGGATTTAGTGCAGATATGTTAGAGAGAAAAGTTAAGTATTTAAGTCTTGGTGAAAGAATGAAATTAAAGATTCTTTTAATGATACAAGAACAATGTGAAGTACTTATTTTAGATGAACCTACTAATCATATTGATCTTCATGTAAGAGAGCAACTTGAAGAAACATTAAGAAATTATAATGGAACAATTATACTTGTTACTCACGATAGATACATGCTTGAAAAAATATGTGATAAATTACTTGTTTTTAGTGATAAAAAAATACTTAGATATGAATATGGAATACATGAATATCTAAATCGTTTTGAGGAAAAGAAGAAAAAAGATAAAAATAAGGAAAGAAAAAATGAATTTGAGGAAAGAATTCTATTAGAAAATAAAATAACTTATATTTTAAGCTGCCTTAGCAACTGCACAATTGGAAGTGATGAATATAAAAGACTAGATGAAGAATATAATATGCTTATTAATTTAAAGAAAAATATAAAATATTGATATTCAATAAAAATACAAGTTTTGGATATATAATTAAGAAATAAAAAAATCTAAAATTCTAATATTTTTTAGAATTTTAGATTTTTTATTAATTTTAAAATATAGCAAGTTATTAAAAATTAATTATGAAACTTTGATTTTTCTGTTTTATTATCGGCATTATTTTTATGTACGGGCTCTTGTTTAGATTCTTTGAAAGAATTCACATCTTCAATTTTTCCACCAAAGATTTTTTTATTTTCAAATTTTATATTAAATTCTTTTTCATATTTTTTTATTATATTAAGCTGCTTTTCTGTTGCAATTGCAATTGATGTTCCTGAATTTTTTCCTCTTGCAGATCTCCCTGATCTATGTAAATATTCATTGAATTTTAAAGGTAAATCTAAATGGAATATATGAGTTACATCTTCAACGTCAAGTCCTCTTGCAGTTAAATCAGAAGATACTAGTATCTTAATCTTACCATTTCTAAAGCTTTCTATGGCAAGCTTTCTATCTTCTTTAGAAATATGGCTGCTCATGGCAAAACAGTCTTTTGCATGATAATTTAATTTTGCAGTTGTAAGCTCAATATCTTCGTTATTATTAACAAATACAATAGCTTTTTTAGGATTAGTAGCTGCAATAATCTTTCTTAAAATGTCGAATTTATCACGTCTATCACAAACAAATAATAAATGCTCAATATTTGGATTTAATGATGGCTTATCTTCAGATTTTATTATAACTGGTTCTTTCATTAATTCTTTAGCTACATTTAAAGTATCTTCTTTTATAGAAGCTGAAAATGCCATAAGCTGACGGTCTCTCATAGTGGTCTTTATTATGTTTTTAGTTACTGCAATTCTTTTTTCATTTAATAAATTATCACATTCATCTATTATTATTGTTTTTATAGTATGTGCAGTAATCTTTTTCTTTGTGATTAAATCAAGTATTCTACCAGTTGAACCAACTATAATATGAGGTTTTATTTCTTTAAGTTTTTTTATTTGATTATTGATGTTAACATCTCCAATAATGGATAAAGAAGTCATAGGAACTTCAGAATTTCCTGCTAGAAGTTTAATTTGTGATTCAATTTGTAGTGCTAATTCATGTGTTGGAGCTAATACTAAGGCTTGCATTTCTCTTTTTGAGGTATCTATTTTTTGAAAAAGAGGTAGTAGATAAGCTAGTGTTTTACCACTACCAGTATAGCTTTCCCCTATTATATCCTTATTTTCTGTAGCAGGAATAATGCATGAGCTTTGAATCGATGTTGGCTCAGTTATTCCTTGCTTTTTTAATCCTTCAATTATATTTGAATTTAAATTTAATTCTTCAAAAGTTTTATTCATAATATCTCCTTATAGACTTTATATTCAATTAATAGTTTCAATATTAAAGTTATCAAAAGAAAATACTAATTGTAAATTAATTATAACCTTAATATATATTTTTTTATAGTGCAAATTTATTTAAATTGATTAATGTTTATCAAGATATCTTTTTCCATGTATCTTCATCTCAATTTCAAAATATAATTGATTATCACATAAATATATATGCAATTAATAAAATAACATGATTAATTTTGTTATTATGGTATTTATTCGGTTTACTTATGAATAATTTGGAGTTATTATATGAAATATATTAAAAAAGTAAGAAATATAATATTTTGGAGGTTATTTATGATAAATAAGGAAATGATACATGAAGGTGTAAAATTGATTTTGCAAGGAATTGGAGAAGATATAAATAGAGAAGGACTTATAGAAACACCAGATAGAATAGCTAGAATGTATGAAGAAATATTTTCAGGAATAGGAAAAAATGCAGATGAAATATTAAGAAAAACATTTACTATAGATGAAAATAATTTAGTTATTGAGAAAGATATAACTTTTTATTCCATGTGTGAACATCATTTAGTACCATTCTATGGAAAGGCTAATATTGCATATATTCCAAATGGAAAAGTAGTTGGTTTATCAAAGCTTGCTAGAACTGTAGAGCTTTACTCTAAAAAACCACAATTACAAGAAAGACTAACAAATGAAATAGCCAATGCAATAATGGAAAACTTAAATGCACAAGGGGTTATGGTTAGTGTAGAAGCTGAACATATGTGCATGACAATGAGAGGTGTGAAAAAAACTGGAGCAAAAACTTTTACATTATCATATAAAGGTATATTTGAAGAAGATTCAGAGCGTAGAAAAGAAGTTTTATCACTTTTAAAGTAATATGGAGGAAAACTAATTTTGAATAAGATTAATGAAATAATTAGTAATGAAAAGTATAGAGCCTTTCTATGGGAAATTGAAGAGTTAGAAAAAGAAAGAGAGTTTTGTAGACATAATCTTAATCATTTTTTGGATGTTGCTAGAATTGCTTATATTATGTGTTTGGAAAAAGGAATGTCTTATTCTAAAGAGGTTATTTATGCTATTGCATTGTTGCATGATATAGGAAGAGGTGAAGAATATAAAAAAAATATTTCACATGATGAAGCAAGTGTGAAAATAGCATGTGAAATATTGGAAGAAACTTCTTATACATCAGAAGAAAAAGAATTAATACTTAAAGGAATAGATAGCCACAGAAATAAATATAGTGAAGATAAATTCTTTAATATTATTTATAAGAGTGATAAAATATCTAGAAATTGTTTTAACTGCAAAGCAGAGAAAAAATGTTATTGGAATAAAGAGAAGAAGAATTTAATTATAAAGTATTAGAATATACACCTATAAAAAGAGTGGCTATGCTACAATATGGAACTTAAAAATAAAAAAAGTGTTGTATAAATATTTAAGATCAGATAAAATGTTCAGAATACAAGAATACAAGAATACAAGAATACAAGAATACAAGAATACAAGAATACAAGAATACAAGAATACAAGAAT
>SVCF01000030.1 GCA_015058475.1 Clostridium butyricum
TGATACTCATCAACCATTATATATTTAAACTTATTTTGATAGAATTCTAATACTTCTGAATTTTTTTTAAACAGTTCTACAGTTTTAAATATTAGATCGTCAAAATCTAATGCATTATTTTCTTTTAATCTTTTTTGATACATTTCATATGCATCTGCAATTTTCTTTTCTCTAAAATTGCTTTCGTTTTCTAACATAAAACTTCTAGAATCTTGCATCCTATCTTTAGCTTTACCTATTTTACTCATTATTTCTTGTTCAGTGATATCTTTTTCATTAATACTAAGTGCCTTCATACATTCTTTAACTAATGTCTTTTGATCTGAGCTATCATATATTGTAAAGCTACTCTTGTAACCTATCTTATCTATTTCTCTTCGTAATATTCTTACACAAGTTGAATGGAAAGTGGATATCCACATGTTTTCTGCTCTTTCACCAATAAGTGCCTTAACTCTATCTTTCATTTCTTTTGCAGCCTTATTTGTAAAAGTAATCGCTAATATGTTATAAGGCGGAATTTCTAAATCGTCTACCATATGAGCTATTCTATGTGTCAATACTCTTGTTTTTCCTGATCCTGCCCCTGCTAGAATTAACACCTGCCCATCTATAGTTGTAGCCCCTTCATATTGTTCTTTATTAAGTAATTTTTTTAAGTTCATCATTACTTATTCCTCCTTTCCCAATCCTTAAAATATTATACCATAAGTACAATAAATTGAAGACTATATAAGCAAATTATGTTCTGTTTAATATCTTCCCCAAAATCAAAAAATTAAATATGGCTCTTTCATAGTAACTCGTATTTTGTTTTATTATTAATCTTTCCCCATTTACAAAGTTTTAATATTTTCATAAAAATATACAAAAAATCCGAATTATAAATTTCACTATATTTAAAAAATGAAATTTATAATTCAGATTTGCTATTTTCTTGTTTATTTGATTTTCATACAAACTTAAGTTTTAATTTTTTTAATATGTAATCCTTGTTATCGTATTCATTTTCAAGGTAAACATTTTCAATTTACAAAATAAAAAAAAACGCAACCCTTGGGGCTAGGTTGCGCTTCAGCAATAAGCAATAAGCAATAAATAAAAAGGGGGCTATATATTCCTTTTATTTATCCTTGCATAATCATTATAGAATATCTTACAATGAATTGCAAGTAATTTATTAAAATTTATTATTTTTTTTGCAACAAATGAATGATTTTATTGCAAAATGCTTTAATATTCGTTAATAGCTTCTTAAAATAGCTAATTCTTCATCCGTCAATTCTCTATATTCGCCTTCTTCTAGTTCTGGGTCTAAAGGTAATCCTCCAAATTCCTCTCTTTTAAGATAAACTACTTCCTTGCCTACTGCTTCAAACATTCGTTTTACTTGATGATACTTTCCTTCTTGAATTGTAATTCTAACCTCTGATCCATTATCATCAGCAGATATTATTTCTAATTTAGCTTCTAGGCATTTATATCCGTCATCTAATGTTATCCCTTTTTTAAATTCTTCAATATCTTTAGAGTTTACTTTTTTATCTATTTTAGCATAATAAACTTTATCTACATGCCATTTAGGCGATATTAGCCTATGATTAAGTTCTCCATCATTTGTAAGTAGTAATAATCCTACAGTATCTTTATCTAATCTTCCAACTGGAAATGGATCAAATACTTGATGATTTAACTCTAACAAATCAATAACTGTCTCATCTCTATTATCATGTGTTGCTGAAATAACTCCATCTGGCTTATTCATCATTAAATAAATAAACTTACGATATAAAACTTCTTCACCATTTACTTTAATAATAGAAGTTTCTGGGTCAACCAACATTCCATTATCTTTAACTATAACACCATCAACTTCTATTAATCCTTTTTTTACAAAAGATTTTACATCTTTTCTACTTCCATATCCTAAATTGGAAATAACCTTATCTAATCTTTCCATATGTACACTCCAATCTCTTTTACTTATTATATAACTATATTTTATTTAGCTTAAGAATACTGAAAACTTCTATTTATAACTCTATTTATTTTACCATAGTGTTACACATTACAACATATAAAATTCATTTATTATCAGTCATCGGAAAATATCTTGTCTCAAAACATAAATTAAATAAAGGATATAGAATCAGAGTTTAGTGGAGAACAACTGAAATTGAATATATGATAGGCTAGCTTGTAAGAAAATTTGAGGAAAGAATTCTATGACTAAAATTTAGTCCTTAATTATTTGTAGAAATTATTAATAGGTTTCCTTTAATGATACTTTTTTTAATAATAGAATATTAACTTTTTTTAAACTTTAACATATATTGATAACTATTTCTTAATATAAAAATCATTATATTGATAGTAACATAATATTAATACTATGAATTTAGATGAAACAAAGAAATGAAGATCTCATGATTCTCGCTGAGTAAGCGATTCACACCAAATACAAGATTTGGGTTCTCTGCTTATGCGGAGACTTTGCATTCAAAAAATGGGCTTTAAAATTCTTACATCAATGATTGTTCCAAAATTGTTTGTCAGATTTTATATCGGAGCAAACGCTTTTGGGCACAATCATTGATATTTGAATTTTTAGTCCATTTTTTGTAGCAAAGCGATCAGAACATGAAATCTTTATTTCGGTTGTCATCCACTAAACTCTAGTTTTACACAATATATTTATATATTAAAATAAAATTACATAAAAGAAATTCTGTTCAATACTTTTTTAAACACCATTTCTATAGTACTTAAGAACATTTGGAACATAATTTTGTGTTTCTGAAGGCATCTTGTACAAATCATTTGAAGATGTTACTCCTCTTTTTTGCATAGTTCCTGATCCAGCATTATATGCCATCAAAGCCATATCTATATTTCCATTATATTGGTCAAGATTCTGCTTTAATAACTTAGTACCTCCATTTACATTTTGATTAACATCATATGGGTCTGCAATTTCTAAACTGCTAAAGTTAAAAGGCATTATTTGCATAAGCCCCATAGCTCCGGCACTTGAAACTGCTGTAGAATCAAAATTAGATTCTTGCTTAATTACTGCTAAAATTAAATCTTTATTCACTCCATATTTCTTTGAAGCTTCGTCCACTGCTGAATAAATTTTTTCCATATCAGCTGGAGTTGCATTACTAGCAGTATAAGTGCTATAATCTCTGGCTCTTCCATTAACTATCATAGATAATCTTTCTAAATCCTGTCCTGTAGGACATTCTTGTTTCGAGTTACTAATTGTAGTATTAGAATTTTTAGAAGATTCTTGTAATGATTTCATCATTAATGTATTAGCTAATGTCATTTGGTTAGTCATATCATTTGATGCTAAACTACTACTATCATCATTGCTTGTCAATTGCCCATTACTCATTAAAGACATTGCCATTAACTGCTCCGCTGAAATACCATTTGTTGAAGTTTCACCAGAACCATTTGATGAATTAAGCATATTTTGCATAACTGTTTCAAATGCTATATCTGACTCATTAATACTTGAAGATGATGAATCATTACCTGTTAATTGACCATTCCCCCCCATTGTTAGAGCCATTAATTGTTCTGTTGAAAGTGAATTCAAACTATCTATAGCCATAAATTTATTTCCTCCATAAATTTTTCTCTAATTAATATTTTCGTAATATAATTAGATATCTTTAACTTCAAATGATATTTCATCATAGTCTTCATAGCTTACTTTTTTATAAAAGCTTTTAACTAAAGCTAAAATTTTATATTTTCCAGAACTAAACGGTATAAAACTATAGTACCTCTTTCTGCTATACTGTTGTACCCTTTCCCATGTATTATTTCTCATTAAATAAAATTCATAACAAACATCTTTTCCACCCTTACTAAATACTTCAAATGTTGCTTCTTCATTCACCTTAAATTCTTTTTTATTTGTTACTATATTTGTATTTATTATAGGTAATGCTTCACTCACATATATATTCACTTGTTTTTTGAAATCGAATTCTTCCTTGCATTTAATATTCTTAGCATAAACATCTATGGTATATTTTCCTGCTACTTTAGGTGTAAATCTTAATTTTTTATCTTTTATATAATCAGTTTCCTCTACCTTATGTCCATTTATTTTAGTTTCATATTTCATAAGTATATTTCTAGTATCTTGAACTATACATTCAAAAGATATGGAATCCCCGACAAGATGAGCTTCTTTATATGGCATAATAATATAATCTATCTTAGCCGGCAGATATTCTAGTACTTTTAAATATACAAAAGTATGCGCATCATACTCTTTCTCTGAGTATTTATCCTTTGCCATTATCTCTATTTCATAGTCTCCAGTTTTAGTAGGTATAAAATCAATCCAATTTGATTTATTATAATCACTTCTATTTATAAGTGATCCTTCTCTTCTAATATTGAAGCAGTATTGTACATGTGCTTCGCTTTCACATTTTACCATTATATTAACCGGTTCGTTTACTAGGGTGTTTTTTTCTTTATCTACTATAACATCAATTATTTTTACTGGCTTATCTCCTTTTTTTTCAATAAGAAAATTTATCTTTCTGCTATCTTCATATTCACCATCATATGATCTATCCTTAACATACATAAAGATTTCATAATCTCCAACTTCTTTCGGACTCCATATATATTCATCTTCATTCATAAAACCAGTATCTTCTTCTATAATTCCTTTTACTACATATCTATATAATAATTTTTTTCCACCTTCAATTTCTGAAGTAAATTTAATGTTGCTTCCTATGGCTTGAGGTGAATTTAAATCTGCTATAAAGTTCTTTATACTTATCTCTTTATAGGGTTTAACAGTATATACAAATATGGCTCTATCATCATATTCCTTATTTGAAAGAATATTTTTAGCCAAACAAAGTATCCTGTAATTCCCACTTTCATTTTCATCATAGCAAACTACATTTTTATTAGAATACTCTTGAATACATGTTGATTTACCGTTTTCATATATTTTATAAAATTTGTATAAAACAGTTTCATCATGATAATTAGTCTCTACCTTAAATCTTAATTGTTCTCCTGCTAGTAATTCTTTATTTTCACATTTAAAATTTTCTATTACAAGAGACCTCATTTCTCTTACGTTAACCTTTATAGTTCTGTAATCGTCAAATACCTCATTTGATTCTATTCTTTTACATTGTATTAAAAATTCTTTTTCACCAACTTGTGTTGCAGTATACTTAAGAATATTATCAGTTTCATAATCCCTTATAATATCCCAATCTTTATATCTTTTAACATAAAATCTATATAGTATATTCTCCTTTTCATAAGGTTTTATTTCTATAGAGCATTTTTCACCAACTGTTATTTCACTTTTATCCAGTGCTATCTCATTTATAATTTGTGCTTTTACAAAATCATTTTCATTTACTACTTCTTTATTTAATATTTCTTCATCTTCATGCTTTTCAATAAGCATTCTCTTCTCATCACTACTTAAATTAGCAGCACACATAATTTCTTCTTCCTTATCTTTATGTTTTATCTTTTTCTCAAACACTTCATCTTTTGCTTTATTTTCTGTTTCTTGTATATTAGAAATCACATTTTCTGTATTAAATATAACATAATCTTGTTTTGCTAAATAATCTAAAGGTTTCTTCCCTTCTTTCTCTCTAGCTTGTACCATAACTATATAATTTCCATCCATTTGCGGAACCCATAAACATTCATTTTCTTCAGAAAAATCCTGTATTGTTTTCCATATACCGCCTTTACCAACTATAAATTTATATTCTAGATTACTTATATTCTCATCTATCTTCCCTATTATTTTTATTTCTGTGCCTACACTTTGAGGTTTTTCTTTATCAAAAATAACTTCTACATATTTTAATTGCATATCTTCCATATAATCACTCCCATTACAAAATACCATATTTCTATAGTACACCCTCTACCATTTTTTGTAAATATATTTGTTGCAAATTTTACTTAAATTATATCATACTTATTAATTTTTCTTCATATAATAATATAATCCATACTATTTTTAATAATAAAAAATAGAAGCTATTAATATAGCTCCTAACATAATGCATTTTCTTCAATTAATTTTATAAGATTATTTTCTAATCTCATATCATCTTCTTTATTTCTTTTTCTAGGCCCAGAAGTTCTTCCCCCAGCTTTTCTAATTTTTTGTGATATATGTCTTTCTTCCAGCAATCTATCAATATTTTTTTCAGTATATATATATCCCTTAGGATTTATACCTTTTGCTTTTTTTGAGAGACATATAGCTGCAACACCATAATCTTGAGATATTACTATATCATTTTCTTTAGTTTCATTCATTATATACATATCCGCACTTTGAAATCCACTATCTACAATTCTAACATCACTATAATTACTTTGAATAAAATGATTTATATCACAGTAAATGATAACTGGTAATTGATATTTTTTTGCTATTTTTTCAATAATGGAGATACCTGGGCAGGCATCTCCATCAATAATAATCCTCATTAATATTAAAGTCTCTTTTCTAGTTCTGCCTTTATTTCTTCATATCCTGGTTTTCCTAGTAAAGCGAACATGTTTTTCTTATATGCTTCAACTCCTGGCTGATCAAATGGATTAACACCTAAAAGATATCCACTGATTCCACAAGCTTTTTCAAAGAAGTATACCATGTATCCAAAATAGTATGGAGTTAATTCTGGAACATTTAATACCATGTTAGGAACTCCTCCATCATTATGAGCTAATAAAGTTCCTTGGAATGCTTGCTTATTAACAAAATCCATAGTTTTTCCAACTAAGAAGTTTAATCCATCTAAATCTTGACTATCTTTTTCTATTTCTATTTCATATTTAGCTTTTTCTACATTAATAACTGTTTCAAAAAGAATTCGTCTTCCTTCTTGAACATATTGTCCCATTGAGTGAAGATCAGTTGTGAAATCAACAGCTGCTGGGAATAATCCTTTATTATCTTTACCTTCTGATTCTCCATATAACTGTTTCCACCATTCATTAAAATAGTGAAGTGATGGTTCATAGTTTACTAACATTTCTACAACTTTTCCTTTGTTGTATAATGCATTTCTAACTGCTGCATATTTATAAGCATCATTTTCTTCTAATGAAGGGTTAGAATATTTTTCTCTTGCGTCTGCAGCACCTTGCATCATTTCATCTATGCTTATTCCAGCTGCTGCTATTGGTAATAAACCAACTGCTGTTAATACTGAGAATCTTCCACCAACATCATCTGGAACTACAAAAGTTTCATATCCTTCTGCATCAGCAAGAGTTTTTAATGCACCCTTTGCCTTATCAGTAGTAGCATATATTCTCTTTCTAGCTTCTTCCACTCCGTATTTCTTTTCTACATAAGATCTTAAAATTCTAAATGCAATTGCAGGTTCTGTAGTAGTACCTGATTTTGAAATTACATTCAAGCTTACATCTTTGCCCTCAATCGCTTGCAAAAGTTCTGTCATATATGTTGAACTAATATTATTTCCTACATAAAATATTTTAGGAGCTTTTCTTTGATCTTTATCTAGAGAATTGTGGAAATTATTTGTCAACATTTCGATTGCAGCTCTAGCTCCAAGATATGATCCACCTATACCAATAACAATTAATACATCTGAATCTGATTTTATTTTTTCAGCTGCTTTTTTTATTCTTTCAAATTCTTCTTTATCATAGTTTACTGGAAGGTCTACCCATCCTAAAAAGTCACTACCTGCTCCAGTTCCATTATGTAACTTTTCATGTGCACTTTTAACCATTTCTTCCATATAAGTTATTTCATTTGCTTTTAGATAAGGTTCAACTTTTGATAAATCTAATGATATACTTTTACTCATCTTCTGACTTTACCTCCATATACATTTAAAAATATTATTTCATTTTTTCATTATATCATAAAATTCTATAAACTTATGTACTCTTTTTATTATTTGTATTATTCTATAAATAATTCACCATAATTAGTAAAAAGAGAAATATTTCATTTCTCTTTTTACTAATTAAATTATTATTTCTTATAATTCTAATTATTTCTACAGCAGCATCTACGGCAACATTTATTTTTTTTGTTTCTTTTATTAATATAATCTCTTACTTCTTGCTTTGCTTTTTCATACGCTGCTGTATATCCATTTTCATAACCTTCATCATATGCTTTCTGATAACCATCATCTTTACTATTACATTCTTCATAGTCATCCTGTCTATCTTCACAAGCTTTTACATTAGTTGTCTCTTCATCACCACATCCACATGAATAATTACATTCTGTGTAATAAGCTCTTGCTGTATTATATTCATTGTCCTCATCATTATTTGAATATCTTTTTTTATGATATTCTTGATGGCAGTCTTCATGATATTCGCACTCATCATCTTCATCTAAAGTACCTAGATTAAAAATTAATTCTTCACTATATTCCTCTTTGCGAGAGCCTTCTCCATAGAAAGAATTATTAATAAAGTTTTCTTCTTCAAAATTTACTCTAGAATCAGAAAAAGAATTTTTTTGTATAAACTCTTCTTCTAAAATTTCTTCATCCATAAACTCATCATTCTCATATCCTTCAGAAAATCTTATAATATCATCCATATTAATAGTTTTTTTGTTCATCTTTTTCTCTCCTTCGTTGTAAAAGATTAGGGACATAAACATTATTTAAAAACTAAGACTCTTCTGATACTATACTATGCGAATTTACTATATTTGTTATCTTATAATTGTTAGAAATTTCTATACCCAAATTCACTTTTTTCTCAAAAATAAACATAAAGGAAGATAATTAATCTTCCCGATCAAATTATCTTCCCTTATGTTTTTCTTTACGTTTCTGCTGTTTTAATTGAAATTTATATCTTTCTTCCTGCTCTTTCTGCTCACGAGTTTTAATTTTTCTTTCAATTTTGCTTTCTTCATTCTGAAGCTTAAGAGCCTGTTGAGATTTAGTTCCAACTCTGACTTCTTTTACTTGCTTCTTTATTTCTCGTTGCAATCGCTTTGGATTGATGTTTTCTTTATTTTTTACAGCACATTTAATTGCTGGACTAAATTTAAGTTTATAGTAATTTCTTAAAACAAATTCTTGAATTTCATTCTCCTTTGGTTCTGGCCCAAATACTATCCTGCATACAGATAACTCTCCTCCATATACACTTTCAAAAATCCCTACCCAAAATGGGTCTTCAAAAAATACTTGTAACTTTCCATTTACTTCGTCCATTATAATTCCTCCTTAAAATCCTAATGAACAAAGAACGGACAACCAAGGAGGCAGGTTACTGACAGTACACACTGCGTCTGGACTACCAACCAGAACTGTGTTTTTATCTTTGTATATATATTATAACTTTATTATTTGAAAAAATAAATGTAATACCACTTAAATTTCCTTCATAAAATGTATGATATCAAGTTCAAGTCCATTCTTTTTAAATCCCTTTTCTTCAACCTTAGTTTTTACAAACCCCACATTTTTAAGAATCTTTACACTTGCAAGATTATCAATAACAGCATTAGCTCTAACAATACCATTAGAATAATTATTAGTTATTTCACTAATCAGTTTTCTTACTGCTTCTGTTGCATATCCCCTGCCCCAATACTCTTCCTTTAGTTGATAGTATAATCCACATTCAAATTTTTCTTTTCTTATTATTGGATATCCACATATACCAATAATTTTACCATCAGCTTCAATAACAAAATTATTTGGAATATCTTTGTCTGTAAATTCATTTATCCACTGATTTATGATCTCATCACATTCTTTTTGTGTATTAAGCTGTTCTTTATTGGTATATTTTATAACTTCAAAATTACTCCACAAGTCAAAATAATCCTTTGAATATTTCATATCTATTGGTATAAGTCTCATAATATCTACCTCCTTTATATTTACTAACACACACAAATAAACTTAATTTTATTATATATTTTAACATACAATACCAATTTAATTTCATTTATTCTAAGCAACTAAAAATATTTCAAAACAAAAAAAGCTCAGAAGATTAAATGTGCTGTAATACTTAATCTTCTGAACTCTTCTAATTCATTATCATAATGAGAATCTCTTCTAATCTAAAAACTTTATTTATTTCAAAAATTTGTGCTAATTCTTCTAAATTGTCTTCAGAATGCTCAATGTCTTTTGAATACATATGCATTAAATCTATTTGATCTTCTTTAGTTAGCTTACCTTTATTATCAATATATCTAACTACATCTAATTCTTTTATAATAAGATAACTTACTACTGCTAACTTCACTTTTGCTAACACATCATAATCATAAACAGCTTTCATAAAATATCTAAATATAAAATATACAATTAAATGCTCATACTCATATTCTTTATCTTTATAATATTCATCAAACTTCTTATGATTATCACTATAAAATTCATAATCATTATGTAGTTTATAGAAATATTCAAATGCATGATCTACTATTTTAGGCCAACTTTCATCTATATGCTCCAAGCTTTTATAAACTTGAAAATACTTATGCATATTATCATATTTTTCTCTTTCTTTTTCTTTATATTTATCTAACTTTTTAATAAAGCTCTCTATAAACTCTTTATTTAAATATTTTTTTCTTACTTCTTCAACATTAGATACATTATTTGCATCTATTCTATCTTGTATATCCTGAGCAAAATTAATCAATAATGCAATTCTATTGTCTAATGTAATAGAGCGATCTTGCATAATATCTAATGCAATTTTCCTTGATGGCATTAACTGTACAAATAAATCATAGTTAACATCATCATATACACTTACCATTCCATCATCTTCATCTATTTCAAATTCAACCTTTTTATCATTATCCAATATTATTCTTGCTGCTTCTGGACATGATATAGATATTCCAATCTCTCTTGTATCGCCATATTCTTCTATGAATCTTGGAAACTGCTTACATGTGTTGCACAAGCTATCCTCTCCAAGTTCACTATATATATCACATAACTTATTCTTATTTAAAAATGGGCAATCATCACCTTCTAATATAAAGCCTGGTTCTCCATCTTCATATATTGTTATTTTAGATCTTAATATTTCTCCAAATTCTCCCGACACATTTTTATATTTTTCATGTGTATCTTCATCAATTATTATTTCCCATCCAGCACAACAAGTATCAGGACATTCTGATGCTATACACTTAAAATCCTTATAATAATATGGTACTTTTGTTTTCATTTTTACCTCATCCTACTTGCATAATTAATATCCATAATGTAAATTTTATCACTTTAAATATAAAAATAAAACAAGGTATAACAATTTAAAAATTGTTATACCTTGTTTTGCTTGTTATTCGCATAATAATTTCTTATATTTTTTAGGAGATTGTTTATACTCCTTTTTAAATTGCTCAATAAAATTTGGCAGTGATTCATATCCACATAAAAAACATATATCTGTCACTGAATAATCTGTAGTTTCTAATAAAATCCTTGCTTTTTCAAGTCTTTTTTTACTAATCCATTTTCCTGGAGTCATTCCATAACATAATTGAAATCTTCTTTTAAAAGTGCTTAAGCTCATATGTAAATCTTCTGATATTTTTAAAATGTTATTGCATTTATCAAAATTACTTTCCATATATTCTTTTAAATTATTATTTTCATTTCTAGAACATGAGTATATAAATTTAAATATTTCTTTAGATAAATCATCTTTAATAAGATACATAAGTATTTCTTTAATTTTCAAACTTAAAATTTCATTATATTCTTTAATATTATCTTCAACTAGATTAATAACCATATTTATTTCTTTCTTAAGAAATTCACCAGCACATCCATGCACATATGGAATTGTGTTTTTAGAATTTATATTATTTGTATATAGCATGCTTACTATTTCATTAAAGTACTCATCTGATATAAAAATTAAAAGACTTTCATAATTTTTGCTTGTTACTATCTGATTCATTATATAATTTCCTTTTTTAAATAAAGCAAATTCTCCTTTTGAAATTGTAGTAATATAATCTCCAGTTGATACTTTTTTCTTACCTTCTAAAACAAATACAAATAAATTTTCTTCTACATTAGTAAATATCTTTGATGGAGCATTTTCTATATACTTTTTTATATAAATTTTCGAATCAAAACTTACTACTTCTTTATCTATATTTAAATCTTTTGGTACTTTCACATTATTGCTCCCCTTAATATTCTATCTATAAATCTTTCATAAAATTTTCTTCTAATAATTCTACTGTTTTGCTAACCATCCTTTTGCATCTATTTCCAAAAACTTCTTTTTGTGCTTTCTCCATATCATCCTTTTTGTTAAGATCAAGCTTTATAAGTTCTTTACACTCAGTAGCCCCAAATTCTTCATTAAATAATTTAATGAATTTTCCACCTTGATTATATGCACTTATTCTCTGTGATAAAATTTCAGCTGATTTTTCACCATATTTTAATCCTAATACCATTAATGCTCCGCTTAGACATCCACATGTTTTTCCAGCTTTACTCATACCACCACCAAAAGTTACTGCAACTTTTTGCACTATATCTTTTTCAATATTCAGTTCCTCTGCATAAGCCATAAGTACTGCTTGTGAGCAGTTACATCCATTTTCAAAATAATACATTGCTTGTTCGCTTTTATTCATTTTTATCAATCCTTTCACATTTGATAAAAATATTATATGACTTCTGCAATTTAATAACTTTATGAATAAGCTCATAAAATATCTAAAAAAGTTCAGTTTTTAGAATTCTATTCTCGAATTATTTATTTCCTTAAATACAATATCTGCATACATTTATTGTATCATAAAATTAATTATGAAAATTTCCATTCCATAATAACTTCATCACCTTCCTGCTCTTTAAAACATCCAATTCCCTCCCAAGTTTCTGATACATACTTTTCTTTTACATCTTGGAATCCATCCTTAAATATTTGATTTTTCTTTTTTGAATTACGCTTCTTTCTTTTATCCACAGGCAAGATATTTTTATCCACATTTATTGTATCATTTATCTGTGTTTTGTTTATTTTTGAATCACTTAAATTATCATCTAGTTTTTTATTATTCTCTACTTGTTCCGTTTCATTTTCTTTTACATTTCCTATTTCTTCACCAATAAGATTTTCTATGTCTAAAATAACTATCTCTTCGTTAAATTTACTCTCTTTTGTTTGGACTATTTTATCACTATTGCATTTATCTCTTTCACCTTGATTTGTATCTATTTTAATATCTGAAACATTAAATATTAGTTCTTCATCCTTTAATACTTTTTCTTCATCATTTATATCTTTTCCAACAGTTGTACTTTCTGCTTCTATATCATTTTCTATTGTTACTTCATTATTAACCACTTTATTTTCCTCTTTTATATCATTAAGTGCACTGCTTTGTTCTTTGACTTTTATATTTTGATGCTTAGCAAAATTTTTTACTTTATAAACATTATGTTTAGTAACTTCAATCATCTCTAATTCTAAAAATACATCTAAAGCTAACTTGACTTGTTCAGCATCTCTGTTAAGTTCTATTGCTAATGTCTCCACTGTATATGGTATGCTGCTTGATAAATGCAACTCTCCTTCTTTATTTACCTTACCAGCCAAAAGTAATAATTTAATCCATATACAATATATAAGATCTCTTTCTGGTTTTCTGTCTATTATTTTGAATTTAGTATCCTCATTCATGTCTACTCTTAATTTTATGTTTTTTCTTTCTCTCATTTTACATCTCTCCCTTTAATATCTTGTATGCTTAATTTACACACTGAATTATTTTTCCTTCTATATAATATATATGCATGAGATTTAAAAAACACAGGTTTTTTTATAAATTTTCGTTCGCCTTTTTCTTTCAAAATATTACATTTAAAGGTTTTGTATCATTAAATAGAAACAACAAAAAATTCCTATATTAAGTTATATAGGAATTCTTTTCATTATATGTGGTTGCGGGGGCAGGACTTGAACCTACGACCTTCGGGTTATGAGCCCGACGAGCTACCAACTGCTCCACCCCGCGATATTATTGTTGTTTCTTTAATAAGGTTAATAATAACACACTTGTGTAAATATAGCAAACATCATTTATAATTATTGCTTTTTATAAATAGGCACCAGTACACTTTCATTATCTTAATCTGTAATTCACCAAAATTGAAATTTGAGTATCCTTAAAGGTTAAAGTAAGCATTATTTTATAGCAATAATTGGTCTTACTGAACGTTTATTCAGTAAGACCTTTTCTATTGGACTTTAACTCGTAAACCAGTAGATTTGTTTAAACAAATCGGTTTAGTAAAGTGTTATCAAATTATTATCAAATCAAACTTCAAAATCCTTGAAACCAGCATAAACACTAGGTTTCATAGATTGCTTTTATGTCAAAGGGCAACCCCTCCTATCCTCAAAAGGCAAACAAAAATATCCTAACCCTGCCTTCCCAAATCCTTCTCTAACGGACTATAAACACACAATATTTTGGGGAATTTCCCTCATTCTCTTCTCTATCTTTTCTCTATTATAAATCCTTGTAATCCCTCTATTTTTCAAGGTTTCTAAAGCTTCCATATCTAAAAAAAGAAGACCCCAAAACTGATAAAATATCAGTTTCAAGGTCTTTGTTTTTTCTGGTTTTTATTCTATTTTTTCCACAGGCTTGGAATATTTTTATTTGCCCTTGGGGGATATTCTGGTGTGCCTGGGGATATGGAATTTTTTCTGACCTTGTATAAACATTATATCATAATTATATAGACTTATAAGCTATTAACCAATATCAATCTTATTTCATAAAGCTTCTAAAAAATTTTATTACTTCTCTCAAGTCATATGTTTCTTCATCTGTTATTTTATCATCTAATTTAATATTATTATTTTGCTTTCTAATGTCTTTTAACCTATTACTATTATCCTGTTTCCTAATTTCAATTGATACTATATATGAATCATTATCCTCTACCTTAGTACATTTCTTTTTATATCTACATTTATTACAATCATTTTTTGAGAATTTTGCTGATATCATATCATCTGATTTATAAGTCTCACTTGAAATAGGAATTTTTAGGTTAGGACATTTTTCTATTTTTTTATTCTTTAAATCAATTTGAAATTTATTATAAAATTCTTTAGTTTTTTCTTTTGAGGTAGCTTTTCTTATTATTTCTACATTAGGCTTTTTCCAAATTTTATTATATGTATCAAAACTATATCTTGGAAGCTTCATACTTTCCTTATATAACATTTGGGCTTTGTTTATATCCCCTAATTCAATAAATATTTCTGCTTTCATCATTTTTGTATTTCCAAGCCCAGGAAATCTTCTTTCTGCTTCTTCTAATATTTTAAATTCTTTCTTAAAATCTCCTATTTGTTTTAAAATAGCAGACATGTCTAAATAATATTCGTATTGATTTGGGTCTAATTCAATTGCTTTTTCAAAAAAATTTATTGAATACTCCATTCCACCAGACATATAACTATAAGCATTTGCTGTATAATAATATCCTTTAGCATTGTCAGGAAATTTTTCAGTTGCTTTATTAAAATATTTTAATGCTTCAACATAATTTCTCTTTCTATATTCTATAATTCCTGGCTTTAAATATGCATCTATTTCTTCTTCAATATTTACTTCATTTGATACTCCATTATACATTTTACTATATATAGAATCTGCACCTTTATTTATATCTTGAATACTATCTTCAAGCTTATAGTCTCTTATAAACTTAGCTTTTTGTGTTTGTCCAACTTTTTCTAATCTGTCAGCTTCAGATTTCCAATCAGCTTCAGATGATTCATCAACCATTGCTAATTCTTCATTATTAAATTGCAGTATATCCTTACAATTTTCAAATGGTGTAAATGGTATTTCCTCAATATTTTCTTCATAAATAAACAGTGAATTTTTTGCACGACTCATTGCCACATATAATAAATTGAAATAATATTTCATATTATTGTTTCGTTTATATTTCCCCTTTAAAATATCAATCCACGTATTTGTGTATGATGATAATACATTATAACAAATTACATTTTCATATTCTAACCCTTTTATTTCATTTACTACAAAAACTCTTCCTTTAATTTCAGGATATTTAGCAACCAATATATCCTTTTGTTCTTCATTTGCTACTACAACAGCAACATAATGTCTATCTTTAATTGCATCAAACATATTTTTTATGTTTTTTTCATCAAACTTTAATATTCCAGTATCTCTTCCACTTCTAATTGCTGTTTCTATAACATCATAACTAGATGTACCAATAACCTTTCGCCTTAAATCTGAAATATCATTAATTAATTTAATTATTTCTTTGGTAGTTCTATAATTTTTAGTAAGCATGATTTCTTTTAAAGTTTCTTTGTAAGTATAGTATAAATTTTTTAATCTGGAATAATTAAAAAATGTAGGATTAATAGTTTGATTTATATCTCCAGTCCATATTATTCTTCCATGTTCACCAACCAATTTACTAAGCATACATATTTGAACTTCACTTAAATCTTGAACTTCATCTATAATTATCCAATCCCATTTTTCTTTTACTTTACTTTCAATTATTTCTCTTGCAAGATTATTTTCATCAATAAAATTATTGTTTTTTAACCATTTTTCATAAACTAATGCTAATTTATAAATACTATTTTTTTCATTTTCATTAAAATTAGAATATTGTTTTGGAATTTTAATATACTTATCTAAAGATAGCATTGTTACTTTCTTATCATTATTATTTATAATTTCCGAATATTCTAATCCTAAATACCCTTTTATAATTCCATTTATTTCACTTACTATCTCATATAAATCCCTATTTTTCAAATCTTTATATTGTTTTATACTGTTCTTTACCCACTCTGTAATCATTTGGGTTGTTATTATAGCTTTATCATTAACATTACATAAATATTTTTCTAAATCTCCAATAGTATAAAATTGAACACTATCATTTTCTTTCTTGTTAATAAATTTATTATATAATGACTGTATTGAATCAACTAATAGTTTATTTTTAGAAACATATATAGCTTTCTTGTGCTCTTTATTTGCAATATCTAATGCATTAATTAAAACAACTGTCTTTCCCGTTCCACCTGCTCCTTCTAATAATACATCAGCATCTAAATTTTTAAACACTTCATATTGTTCATCAGAAAGATAGTATAGGTAATCAGTATTTGAAGCATCAGTTAATATATCTATATCATTATCTTTTACTACAATTGCTTTCATTTCATTTATATTAACTATTCCATTCTCAAATCTATTATTAACATCATTTTCAATATCTTTTTCTATAATATCTGATTCATTATAATCTTCTTTATTTATATCTACATTTATTGTTTCAATATTTTTTGTTGCAATATTATTTCCAACACGAATTTGTTCATCGTGATTTACATATTTCAAAAATAAAATATTATGTTTTTCATTTTCTTCTCTTTTTTTTATAAATGTAAATAAAATTCTATCTGAATTATTTAATCTAAACTTAAATACATCAGTGTTTTTAATACGTCTAACCCAATATCCTGCTCTCAATTCTCTTATTTTATTTTCACTCTTAAGTAATTCACATTCAAATTCATATAATTTAGATAATATTCTTTCTTTATAACCTAATGGAATACTTTTAAAAAATTCTTCTGCTAAAATCAATTTAATCACCTCTTATAACCATGCTTTTAATATTTTGCTTTAATAATATTATATTCCAAAACATTTATTTTTTTAATATATTTATAATCTTCATCAATTTTTAACTTCCTACATCATTCTCAATAATTTATATAAAGATATATTCTTCTTGACAAAAACAATTCTTACTTTAAATTGTTACATTAATTTACAATTATAATTTAAAATATCTCAAATAATTATATAAGCAAAAACATTTCCTTTCGTTTATACTTTTTTAGATACTAAAATAAGCCTTGTTTTCTCTTAAATAATCCCCAAAATATAAACAAAATTATTAATACCCTTTTGTTTACATATAATATATTAAAATTAAAAACAGGAGGTTATTTAACTATGGCTACATATGGATATGCTCGTTGCTCCACAAATGAAAATATGCAGGATATTTCTCGCCAGGAAAGAGAATTAAAAGAATTAGGAGTAACAGATAGAAGAAATATATTTAAAGAATATGAAAGTGGAGTAAAAGCTGATAGAATCGAACTTAACAAACTCTTAGAAATAGTTGCTGATGGTGATATTATTATTGCCACAGAAGTTAGTAGAATCACTCGTTCTACAAGGCAACTTTGTGAAATTATAGAATTAGCTAAAAAAAAGCATTTAAAATTAATTTTTGGCACTTTTGTATTAGATTGCACAAAGCAACTTGATGTAATGACCGAGGGAATGCTCAAAATGATGGGCGTTTTCGCAGAGCTTGAAAGAAATATGATATCTGAAAGAGTTAAAAGTGGAATGAGAAATGCTCAAGCTAAAGGTAAAAAAATAGGGAGACCTGCCACAGATATTGATTCTATTCCAGCTATCTTCTATAAACATTACCCTAAATATGCAAATAATGAAATAAATAAAAAGGAATTTTCCAGACTCTGTAACTTATCTTATCCCACTATCTATAAATACTTAAAACTAATTGAAACCACAAAAAAAGAGGATTGATTTTATGTCAGATACTATAAATGATTTTAATAATCCTTATAATCAAAAAATCTTAAAAGATTCTATTTCTCGTCTTGAAAATAGACAAGGAATAGTTCATGAAATTATAGAAGATAAAGATATTTGTACTGATTCTGATGCCAACCAATAATAAATATTTATTTAAAAGATTATAGGAAAGGATTTTTTATTCCTCTCCTATTTTACATTAATAACATTCTTTGTATAAAAAACAAAAAACACCTAATTAAAGATGTTTCTTATAATCTATTATATAGGCTAGGTACAAAGACTAAGTTCTATATAATATTTATATTAAGTTGTAGGCTAGGTACAAAGACTAAGTTCTACATTTTTATTGTATGCCAATTATTTAGTTTTTATACATACTTATATATTTAAAAAACATTTATATATTGTTATACTAATATAATAGAATATAAATACTTACATGTCAATAATTTAAGAGGTGAAAAAATTGAGCTTTAACATTTATTTTGATGAATCCCATAAAATAGATAAGCATACCAGTGATTATGCTTATTACGGTATATTAGGCTTAGATGATACAAAAATTAACAATTTAGATGCAATAGCCAATGATAATAAAATTTTTAATGAATTACATTTTGCTAAATTTAAATTGGATAAAATAGATAAATACTTAAAACTACTAACATATGCATTAGAAGAAGCTCAAATTAATATATACATAATAAATACAGATGAAGCTTTTAAAATAGGTGATAAAATCGGATTAAATGAATCCTTATTAAGAAAAAGCTTTTATATTAAAATTCCTGAAAGATTAATTTATGGAATGACACGATTTATGAACCAAAATCAATCAGTTAATATCATAATAGATGGAAGTTCTGATTATGGAAGTCAATTTGATAATAACATCAGTAATTTGGATTATACAAAAATAATCAAAGAAAATATTGATAATATCGAAAATTGTTCTAATAAAATATCACAAGAGGTAGGTAAACACTTTTCTCAAGTTAATATTTGTAAAACAATCAAAGAACAATTAAATTCTCAGGCATTATATCGTGGCTTAAATTATTCAATAGAAAAAGTTATCCAGGGCAATTCTAATGATTATAGATGTTTACAGCTTATAGATGTATTGTTAGGTATAATTGTATTTATTTCAGAAGAACGGTACTTTGAAATTGAGCAAAAAATTTTAATTTCAGATATGAATAAAACTTTAGAAAAAACATCTTTAACTGATGATGAATTAACTTTTCTATTCAGATGCTATACAAAACAGAATGAGCATTATATATGTACAATTCAGCAAGATGATTTACAAGCACGAAAGGACTTACGATTATTAAATAAAAAATTAAAGTTCTATTCCCAAAATAGCATTCAAAAAGCTGAACTTATTTACCGTTTATTGTCTGAGCCTAAATATCTCGATAAATTTTCTAAGTTCAATGTTTTTTTATGGGGGCATGAGGAAGTTTTAGATGATTATACAATTGAAGCTAAAGATGTAAAACGTTACAATGTTTCAAAATATATATCTAGATTTCTTGATTTCAAATATAAATATGACAATGAAAACCGTCTAAAAATAATACAAACATATCTAAATGAAGGAAAAGAACTAAATTATACTGAAAAAAATTATAAAGAGAAATTAGGATTTGGCTCTAACTTAAAATTATTAGTTAGAAGATATCTTGATGAGTTAAATATTTAATATTAATTCAACCTATTTCATTCATAAAATACTTATCAAACAAACATGAATAATTAAAATATTTTCACGTTTGTTTGAATACATTTTCCTTTCCAAATTTAAATTCTCTCCACTGTTCGTAAAGGTTATTCTTTAATTTTGGTTCGTAAATATACTTCTGTATATATTAAGCTATTTCAAAAATTCCATTCAAATTGCCTAAAATACTGAATTTTATTATAAGTTCTTAATGAACTAATAATAAAATTCAGAAATGTACACCTTTTTGAACATTTTCCTATAAATTAATTATAAAATAAATATGTAAAAGATGTTGTTCTATCTAGGCAATCGACTTTATAGGGGGGCAAGGAATTTATTATAATTAAAAAGAATGAATTAAAAGATATTTATAATCTCATAGTTCATTCTTATAAATACATTTTTTTACATTTTGATTATTGTATTTACTATTAATTTATATACAAGAATAAATAATCTTATATACATCTATTATAGTTTTCCGTTTCATCAATTATAAAATATAGCTAATATAAGTAATCTATATCTTATAATAATAAATATTTTATTTTAGTAATTATCTATTAGTTTTTATTTTAAACACATAATATCTCCTATCTTTATAGTTTTTCTTTTTCAGATACTATGAAATCTTGTTTAGGGCATATTAATAATTATCAAGGAAAACTAAGATTGTACTCTCTCTAATAGATATCCATTTCTAGCCTTACTTTTATTTTCAACTGCCTTTTTGAAGTTCTCAGTTTCACTTATAATAACAACCTTCTCCTTTGCTCTAGTATCTGCAACATACAACAGCTTGTTATTATACTTATCTATGTTTTTATTATCAAGAACTATAATTACAGCTTTATACTCACTTCCTTGACTTTTATGTACAGTAATTAGTAATTGCATACCCCAATCTCAGTTGACTAATCTCTTCATTTGTATATATAACTTCTTTATCTTTAAAATCAAATCTAACTCTTACAATATATTTATCTGCAAAGCTCTCTATTGCTGTTATCTTACCAGTCTCTCCATTAAAAACATTCTTCTCATAGTTATTAATAATTTGAATAACCTTATCTCCTATATTAAATAAATTGCTCTGTATTTTATTATTTTTACTAACAGAATAAGAAATCATATTATTAATTCCATCAACTAACTTATTATTCTGTGCCAATATAGCTATATCATCTAATTCATATCCATCTTCTTTTAAACTATCAATCTGCTCTGTAACTTTATTTAGTATATCTTTATCATCTTTACAATCTATAATTTTAAATTCATCATTATACTTAATAGCATCATAATTACTCTCTCTTATAGCATTTGCATTGTTAAGAAGGATAGAATTCTGTTTTTGTCTGTATATTGTATGTAATTCAGTTTTAGCTATATTATTACTATTAAATAGCTCCAGGAATGGTGCTCCAGCTTTTACTGATTCTAACTGAGAAATATCTCCTACCAATATAATCCTTGTATTAATATCTAAGCTATTGAACAATGTACTCATTAACCTTAAATCTGTCATGGATGCTTCATCAATTATCAGAAAATCAATAGCTTTAACTGATTTAACTTCATATTGCTTAGCATTATCTTTTAAATTCAAAAATCTATGTATTGTAGTAGCTGTAATATTAATGTCTTCTGTATTTAGCCTTGTTACAGCCTTACCTGTAAAAGAAACAAGTGAAACTTTTACAGTATCTGAATAAACAAACTTTATGCATCTTATAATATTAGCAATAATAGTTGATTTCCCAGTTCCAGCCGACCCAGCTACAATAGAAATATTATTACAAAACACATTATATATAGCTTCTTTCTGTTCATCATTAAACTTATTATTTTCTTTCTTAATATACTCATCTATTTTAGCTTTTATTGGTTCTTCTATTTGAACAGCAGTATTAAGTCTCTGCTTTATATTCAATGCAACACCAAGCTCTGCTTCATAATATTCAGTAAAATAAATTCTATTATCCTCTTCATAAATTATATTTTCCTCTGAAAGTTTATTTATAGCTTGTCTTATTTCATTAATTTTATGTTTATAAGTTTTCTTTAAAGTAGAAATAAGTTCTTCTCTATATACAAATACATCTCCATTACTTTCGGCTTTTCTCATTTCCTGCAATAAATTATATATTGCCACTTTTTTTAATTGTTCAGAATTAAATAATTTTTTAATTTTATTATCATTAGTTTCATATTTTGCTATCATATATATGTTTCGTAATAAATAGTCAAGAACATCACAATCTTTAACATTCTCAAGTTCAGTAATATATCTATCTTCTAATTCAAACATAGATGTAATCTGTCTGATAAAATTCTTATTCCTATATTTTGTTAATATATTTAAAATAATCTTCTTATCATCAATATCACTGTATTCTATGTAAGAATTAAATTTTGCAGAATTATACCAAAGTAATTTTTTTATAATACTTTCTTCTAAAACACCATTTAATACCTTATCTTCTAAAGCTTCTTTTAATACATCTTGATAAACTCTTCTTGCTCTCTCATGAATTTTTTTATTTAAACTTACAGTTTTAACTCTCAATTATGATTTGCCTCCTTTCTTTTTATTAGATTGAGCAAAGAATATTTCTTTCGTTTTTTCTTCACCTAAAATCTCTTTACATTTATTTTCATTAAAATCCGAAATTTTAATATTATTTAACATGAATAATCTAGCTACTTCATCAGCTTCTTTTAAAACACTTCCTGCAAATTCTTTAATAATATATCTGGCAGGAGCATTTCTATTATTTTTATTATCATCTATATCCACTTTCTTCTCTATAAGACCTAATGTAGTAAACACACTTAAATATTTTCCAGCTGTATTTCCTGATTTGTTTATAATCTCTGCAAATGTAAGATTAGGACAATATATATACAACTTTCCATCTTCTTCTCTTAACTTATATATATTATCTTTAACATACTTAATAAATGTTTTTAATATCTCTATATCTTTAAGAAGAAATACTCTTAAAGATGGGTGTTTAGAAATTTTTTCTTCTATATCTTTTAAATTATATTCATATATCTTTTCATATTCTTCTATTAAATTTTTTCTTTCCTTATTCATTTCATTGATAAGTAACATACTTGCATCACTTATAGTTGTTTTTAATATAAAAGCCAAAAACTCAATGCAATCAAATCTAACATAATAATTTTTATCATCTTTATTAATTGTTTTGTATATATAAAGATAATACTTTCTCTCACTACGAATAACCTTTCCCCATAAATCTTCTTTAAACGTTAACTCTACAATAAAATTTTCATCTATATTTGTAATATTACATTCATACTCTTTAATATTATATTCTTCTATATAATTAGCCTTTGTTTCTTCTGCTTCTTCTTGAGATGAACTTATAAATGTTATATAACCACTTACCAAATCATTTATTTTAATTCTTCTACCATATTCTTCAAAACCACAATATTTAAAAATATTCTGTTCACATATCTTATCTTTCAAATTAACATTATTATAGTCACTTACTAAACCTAATAGTTTTTCTTTATTCTTAATAAACTCTTTCTTAAATCTATTGTTGTCAGGCAACAACTGCTGTAATCTATCAATTTCATTTTTAATATATTCACTTTCAAATTTCATATTAACCCTCTTCATATATAATGTAAGAACTCATTTTCTTAATTAAATCTTACCAATAATCAATAATTTTTCATATAAAAATTTATCCTTTACTAATTATAGCTTTCAATAAATTTTGCCATTTCCCAGATATCCTGTGTATCATCAAATCGTTCTAAGATATTAATATAATTTGAAATATCTTTTCTAGCAACTCCAAAAATAACAGGACTAACCCCATTTACTAACAACAAATAATTTATCATAAATCTCGCTATCATCCCATTTCCATCTGCAAAGGGGTGAATCCAACATATCCAGTTATGCAGATACGCTGTAACCTTATATACATTATCTTCTTTTACCTTTACTGCATTAATTTCATCAAATAATTCCTGCATCTTTTTCTTTGCTTCCTGTGCTGGAGCTCCTATATCAAACAGACCTAGTGTACAATCTTTCTTCTTAAATTCTCCTGGTTTATCATTAGCATATTCAAATTCTTGTCTATACAAATTCTTCATTAGGATTCCATGAACTTCTTTTATAAGTTCAAGACTTAATTCTTTATTATCTCTGTTACATATATCTTCAAAATGATTATATAAAGCTTTATGATTTTGTATTGCTGTTATAATCTTTGATTTAGTATCTGAATCAATTTCTTCATTATCATTAAAAACTTTCTGCACTTGTTCAAGCTCTACTTCTTCAAAATCATATTCATACTTCAAATTGCTGTATGTAAACTTAATAAAGAAATCTTTTAATTGTTCTTTGTTAATATTCATTTTCTATTTCTCCTATTTATTCTTTATTGCTATCTATATTTTAACAGAAAAAAAGAGGGCTAACTCTTACAGAGGGCACTGAAAAAGTGCCCTCTATGACATCAAAGCTCTTTTCGACTTTTGATTTTTGCTCGGCTCTATAAGATTGAAGATTGACAATCTCCACTCCTAAATCAGTTATCTGCTCAAAATTACTGCCTTTGTATTCAGAGCCCATATCTGTTATTAACTTTATGGGTAATTGATGAGAAGACCAATCATCTTTTTCAATTTGTATGCCAAACTTTTTACAATGCTCTACCTTATCAGTTATTACATTAAGCATTAAGTCTCTTAATGAATAAATTCCACCTTCCCATGATAAAGAATATCCACAAATCAAGCCCGAATATGCATCAATGCAGAATGTTAAAATAGGTCTGCCAACTATAGAACCAGCTTCGTTAACAAGGTAAATATCACATACTGTACTATCAAGCATTCCTGTTCCTATGGTAGGAGCAAATGCCTGAACCCCATCTCCAGTAAGTGGTCTCTGATTTCTTTGATAATAAGAAAGTCCATTTCTGCTTATATATTCTGTCTGTTTCTTATTATATTTTCTATAAAAGTATCTGAATTGATAATAGGATGGGTAATTCTCTAATAATAGTCCTTCTGTATTACAATAAAAGTTTTTAAGCATAAGATTATATACACTTTTTAATGTTCTCTTCTTTGTTGTGTAATACCATTTATTTAAGGATTTTCTTATATTCTTTTCATCTTTAGTAAGTGGTCTTTTTATGTCCCTCTGCCTTTTAGGAATAAGGCTTTTCACATCAAATGTAGATAAATATTCACATAAATACTTCCTTACTGTCTGCTTTGTAATTCCATTAGATTCTGCAATCTTATTTATAGCTTCTCCTCTGATTTTCTCATTTGCTATAAAGGGTATAATTCCAGATATCATATTATATCTCTTATATGCAGTTTTACGTTCTTCTGCATCTATATTTTCAAGAGTATTAAAAACATCTATTACCACCTCTTCTTGAAATTCTATAAAATCATTGAAAAAATCGAAACTTTTCCATACTGGCATATTCTTTTTAATGCAGTCAATAACAAGGGCTTGTTCTTCTGCAATATCCAAAATTCTGTAAATACATCTTGTATCCTCATCTTTTTTTATAAGAAGCATGTACTTTCTAATTTCATTCTTTTTCATTTAACTCACCTTCTTCTCTTTCAACTACAATGCCCCAGTCATATATACCATGAGATATCCAGTAATTTCGACTGGCATCAAGCAACTTAGCAGTTAAAGGTTTTGTTAAATGATTTCTGCTTACACATTCTCTAACCATTATATTTCCATCAGCTTTGGTAATAACAAAATCAGATGTATACTCTCCAATATCAAGTCCTTCAAGCAAAACATTTACTTGAAATGATTTAACATCCTCGGATTCTGATAATAAATCAGCATACAGATACTGAATCTTATCAAAGGTACGACAAACATCTTCACATTTGTTGAGATTCCTCTTTTCAACTCTACCTTTATAATTTTTCTTTCTCATATGAATACCTCCAAATTTTGAGTTCATATAAGTATTTATAAATCCCCAAAAACAGCATTTCATTTTTGGGAAAATCCCCAAATCCATGATTTTTTAATGTTTTTGTGGAAAATGAGAAAAAAACAAAATCTCTAAACCTCCTGTTTTAGCCACCTCCCAAAAATGAAATTTTGGGTTTTTCTTCATCTCCATGTCAAAAGGCAACCCCTCCTATCCTCAAAAGGCAAACAAAAACATTCTAACCCTGCCTTCCCAAATCCTTCTCTATCGTACTATAAACACACAAGATTTTTGGTTTTTTTCCTCATTCTCTTCTCTATCTTTTCTCTATTATAAATCCTTGTAAGTCCTCTATTTTTCAAGGTTCATCTAACTTCCATATCTAAAAAAATAAGACCCAAAAACTGATTCAATATCAGTTTCAAGGTCTTTGTTTTTTTCAACATCTATTCGGTTTTTTCCACAGGCTCAGAATATTTAAAAGTGCCCCTTGGGGATATTCTGGTGTGCCTGGGGATAAATTTATTACTCAAACTCTATAGTTGCTGGTGGTTTTCCTGTGCAATCGTACATTACACGGTTAACACCTTTAACTTCA
>SVCF01000031.1 GCA_015058475.1 Clostridium butyricum
TCAATAAAAAAGATTGTAACAAAATGATTAAAAATCATTTTGTTACAATCTTTTATTTTTTACTCTTCATCTTTTTTATCTTCTTTTGGAAGTATTGAAATTCCTAACTCAGTTAGTTGTTTTTCATCAACTATATTTGGTGCTTCACTTAAATAACAAAATGCATTTTGATTTTTAGGGAACGCAATAACATCTTTGATATTTTCAGTTCCTGCAAGGAACATTACCATTCTGTCTAAACCATATGCTAATCCTCCATGTGGTGGTGCTCCAAATTTAAGCGCTTGTAATAAAAATCCAAAGCTATCCCAAGCTCTTTCATGAGTAAACCCTAATGCTTTAAGCATTTTTTCTTGAACAGCTGTATCATGAATTCTTATTGAACCTCCCCCAAGCTCTTCACCGTTTAATACTAAATCATATGCTTTAGACCTTACTCTTCCTGGATCAGATTCAACATACTCTAAATCTTCATCCATTGGCGCTGTAAATGGATGGTGACATGCCATGTACCTTTCTTCTTCTTCACTATATTCAAAGAATGGGAATTCAGTAACCCACGTAAAGTTAAATTCATTTTTATCTTTAATTAAATCAAATTCTTTAGCTAAGTGTAATCTTAATGCACCAAGACTTTGGAATACTACAGAATTTTTGTCTGCAACAATAAGTACTGCATCTCCAATTTCTGCATTCACAGTTTTCTTTATAGACTCTGTCACATCATCAGTTAAAAACTTTGAAATTGAAGATTTAATTCCATCTTCCTTAAATTGAATCCATGCTAAACCTTTTGCTTTATATGTTTTAACAAATTCGCCCAACTTATCAAGTGGTTTTCTTCCTAAATCAGCTCCTCCTTTTAAACATAAAGCTCTAACTGAACCACCATCTTCTATTGCAGACTTAAATACTACAAAATCCATACCTTTAACATCAGCAGTAATATCAGTTATTTCCATACCAAATCTTAAATCCGGTTTGTCCGAACCATATTTTTCCATAGCCTCTTTAAATGTCATTCTCTTAATCGGAAGCTTAACATCAACTCCTGCAACTTCTTTAAATACATGTGCAATTAAGCCTTCATTAAACTCCATAACATCATCTTCTTCAACAAAGCTTAATTCCATATCAACTTGTGTAAATTCTGGCTGTCTGTTAGCTCTTAAATCTTCATCTCTGAAACATTTAGCTATTTGATAGTATTTATCAAAGCCAGACATCATTAATAATTGTTTAAATAATTGTGGCGATTGTGGTAGTGCATAAAACTTACCATTGTAATTTCTTGAAGGAACTAAATAATCTCTTGCACCTTCTGGTGTACTCTTTCCAAGTATTGGTGTTTCTACATCTATAAAACCATGACTATCTAAGTAAGAACGAATAGCTGCAGTAGTTTTACTTCTAGTTTCAAAAATCTTGAACATATCTGGTCTTCTTAAATCTAAATATCTATATTTTAATCTTATATCTTCCGCTGTATCTAAATTTTCTTTTATTATTATTGGTGGAGTTTCTGATTCTGAAAGCACCTTTATAGATTCACATTTTAATTCAACAAAGCCAGTTGGCATGTTTTCATTAACGCTTTCTCTCTTAACAACTTCTCCAGTTACTGCAACACAGTATTCTGGTTTAACACTTTTAGCTTTTTCAAAAGCTTCAGCATTAATTTCTTCACCAAATACAACTTGCATTATACCAGTTCTATCTCTTAAATCAATAAAATCTAATCCTCCAAGTTTTCTGTTTCTTTGAACCCATCCCATTAATGTAATCTTTTGTCCAACATGAGTTTCTCTAGGTTCGCCACACATCATTGTACGCTTTAATCCATTTAAAGCTTCACCCATTCTAACTTCCTCCTTATAGCAGTTTATAGCTTATATCATATCTTTCTGCAATTCATAAGACATAAACTTTAAACAACATTTGTTCTTAAAAGTATAAATACAATACATATAATTATAACATATAATATACTATCTATTTAACTATTTTTGCAATTTCTTCAGAGTCATCTAAAGAAACTTCAAAAATTTCTCCATCACTCATTTTCTTAAGATTTATTTTTTTACTTATAAGTTCATCTTCACCTAAAATAGTAGTAAATGATGCACCTAATTTATTAGCATATTTCATTTCAGCTTTTACACTTCTACCCATATGATTTATTTCACATTTAACTCCAAGCACTCTTAAATCACTTGCTAACTTAAACGCAACTTTTCTTTCTTCGTCACCTCTTGCTCCTATGTATAGGTCAAATAAATTTTCCTTTGGTATTGCTATATTTTCATTATCTAAAGTCATTATAAGTCGTTCTTCCCCCATACCGAAACCAACTGCTGGCATATCTGGACCGCCTAATTCTTCTATAAGCTTATCATATCTTCCACCGCCACACACAGTAAAATCAGAGCTTATTATCTCAAATATAGTCTTTGTATAATAATCCAAGCCTCTTACTATCCCTGGATCTACTTCATATGGTATTCCTAATATATCTAAATACTCTTTCACTTTTGTAAAGTGAGTATCACATTCTTCACATACATAATCTAATATTATTGGTGCATTTTTTGTAATTACATTACATTTCTTTTCCTTACAATCTAAAATTCTCATTGGATTTTTTTCAAATCTGCTTTTACATGTTTCACAAAGATCATCATAATTTTCTTGTAAGAATTTTTTTAAAGCTTCATTATATTTTGTTCTACAAGTAGGACATCCTAAATTATTTATATGTAGACTAAGACTCTTCAATCCTAGCTTATTTAATGTATCTATAGCTACCTTAATAACTTCTGCATCCATTGAAGGTTCCTTAGAACCAAACATTTCAAGTCCGCATTGATGAAATTGTCTAAGTCTGCCTTTTTGAACATTTTCATACCTAAACGCTGGTGTTACATAATATAGCTTTGTTGGTTGAGCTTCGTTAAATAATCTATTTTCTATAAATGCTCTAACTGCTGGTGCAGTACCTTCCGGTTTTAATGTTATACTTCTATTTCCTTTATCATTAAAAGTATACATTTCTTTCTGAACTATATCTGTTGTATCTCCAACCCCTCTTAGAAATAACTCTGTATGTTCAAATACTGGTGTTCTTATTTCTCTAATTCCATAAGCTTTTGCTACTTCTCTAAATGTACCTTCTATATACTGCCATTTATATGCATCTTCCGGTAACATATCTTTTGTACCTTTTGGTGCTTGCAATTCCATTGCCATACTAATTTCCTCCATATCTATTTCTTAATCTATGCTAATATTAATACAAATATCTGTTTTATTCAAATATAATATTTCTTACTAATTTAAAATTTACATTAGTAAATATTAAGCTATTTATCCACTATTATTTATATAATCAAATATTAATAATTGATATAAAGATTCTAGTTATATTTATAAAGAGTATCAAGTAATTCCTTTTTACGTTCAATCATTTCATCAATTCTTGTAACATATTCATGTAAATCCTTCAAATTAGGAAATCTTTCAATTCTATCTTCTTCTAAAAATATAATCTTACTTACTGCTGCTGCACCAAGTGCGATAATTGTTTGTCTTTCTTCTATCATTTGAATGTTATATATACACTCATTACCTTTTTTAGCATAACCCAAATTTTCCATATTTCCAACCATATTTTTTTGCCTATACATATAATATGGTGAAAGTTCAAGACTATCACCTAATTTTTTAGTTTCTTCATACATCTTTATTATTTCTTCTTGAGCTGTAACTTCTATTCCTTTTTTAAGAACAAAGTTTTCATACATAGTAGATCCTCTTTTTAATGCTAATCCATGAATTGTAATACTATCTGGCTTTAATTTTATTAATTCTTCTTTTGTATGAAGAAATTCTTTATAACCTTCTCCTGGAAGCCCTATTATTAAATCCATATTTATATCTTCAAACCCAATTTCTCTCGCCATATTGAATTTTTCAATTATATCTTTTGATGTATGATTTCTTCCTATTAACTTTAATGTTTCATCATTCATTGTTTGTGGATTTATACTTATCCTATTAACTTCATATTCTTTCATTGTTTGAAGTTTATTTCTATTTATACTATCAGGTCTCCCACACTCAACAGTAAATTCTTTTACATTATTATCTTTAATAAAATTATTATATATTTCTTTCATTACTAATGAAAATTCTTCATCATTAACAGATGTAGGTGTGCCTCCACCAAAATAAACAGATTCAATATTTAATTTTTTTTCTTTTACATATTCACTCATACCATTAATTTCTTTTATAAGAGCTTCTACATATGGTTTAACCATTTTCTTATGAGTACCTATTGGATTTGCTGTAAATGAGCAATAAACACATCGTGTAGGGCAAAATGCCATTCCAATATATATTGCAATACTATTCTTATCTTTATTTACAATTCTTTCTTCTGCTTTTGCAACATCTATACAAAGCCTTGCTTTATCTTCATGTGCTAGATATTTTTCTTTAAATATTTCTATTACTTCGTCTTCACTATTGCCTTCTTTTAATAATTTTAATGCTATTTTAGAAGGTCTTATACCAATAAGTATTCCCCATGGATAAATATCCTTTGTTAAGTCTCTAAGACAAACAAAAATAAATCTTCTAAGAGAATTCTTTACATCTTCTCCTATAGGCTCTTCTTTAAAATATTCTTTATGGGTAAATTTTAATGTCTTATCATCAATATAAACTTCATATTCACTTTCATCTTTTGTAACGAAATCAATACTATTCATTGAAAAATAAACATTAAATAATTGGTAAACTTCGTATCTGTATTTTAAGTCATTTAAATTAATTTTTACTGCCATTATATCTCCTTATGCAAAAAAGTCTGTCTATATATTATGATGTAATAATTAATCTATTAGACAGACTTTCAAATTTATGTTTTTTATAAAAACGGATTGTATTTCTTTTCATATCCTATTGTTGTCATATCTCCATGTCCTGGATAAACATCAACATCATCACCTAATGGAAGTAACTTTTCTTTTATACTATTAATAATTTCAGCCATACTTCCTCCTGGAAAATCTGTTCTACCTATAGAACTTTGGAAAAGAGTATCCCCAGTAAATAATTTATCATTTTCTAATAAAAAGCAAAGCCCGCCTTTTGTATGTCCTGGTGTTTCAATAACTTTAATAATCTCATCGCCTAAATCCAAAGCATCTCCTTCCTTTAAATATCCAGAAGCCTTAGGCAAAGTTCCAAACACTGAATTATCCTTCTCCATATATTCTTCATCAACTTTGCTTATATAAAATGGAATATTATATTTATTAACTAAATCCATAACCCCACCAACATGATCCATATGCCCATGGGTTAATAATATAAATTTAGGTTTTGCATTTAGAGCATCTATTTGTGATATTAATCTTTGTGCATCCCCGCCTGGATCTATAATTCCACATTCTTTTGTATTTCTTTCCACCAATATATAACAGTTAGCGTCATATATTCCTGCCGGAATTGCTTCAATTATCAAAGTTATTCCCCCTTCTCATCAAATAATATTAATTTTTAATTTAATTTATATCTATTTTAAAAATTTCTTTTGCTATCAAGTAATATAGTTACTGGTCCATCATTATTAATTTCCACCTTCATATCTGCTCCAAACTCTCCAGTTTCAACCTTAAGTCCAGAACTTTTAAGTATCTTTAGGAACTCTTCATAAAGAATCCTAGCTTCATCTCCACCCTTAGCCTGCATAAAATTAGGTCTTCTTCCTTTTCTACAGTCTCCATATAAAGTAAATTGAGATATTACTAAAATTTCACCATTAACATCTAATAACGATAAATTCATTTTATCATTTTCATCTTGAAAAACTCTTAAGTTTATTATCTTATCTGCTATGTATTGTAAATCTTCATTAGTATCGTCTTGTGATATACCTAATAAAACATTGAACCCTTGATTTATCTTTCCTATCACTTTATTTTCAACCGAAACACTTGAAGAAGTCACTCTTTGAACTACTGCTCTCATTGATTACTACTCCTTCTTAAATAAACAAGTATATACTACTTAACTAATATGCCTAGTAATTAAATCAAATTACAAATATAATACTAATTTTATAATTTGTTAATAAGATTATAATATTTAATCCACTATAAAAAAGACATTGCATTTAATTATTTAACTATTCATTCTATAAACATCTAAAACACCTCTTAATCTTTTTATTTTTTTCATTAAGTCTTTTAAAGTGTCTATTGATGTTATTTTCACTTTTACATTTATATATGCAAATCCTTCTTTGGCTAAATTAGCATTTACTGCACTTAGCTGAAGCTTAAGATCCGTAATAACACTCATTATATCAGCAAGCAGTCCTTCTCTATCATCTGCCTTAACCTGGATTTCAGCAAAATATGCAGTTCCTTTAGGTTCTCCCCAATTAACTTCAACAACTCTGTCTTTATCAGTATCGATTAAGTTTTGTAAATTAACACAATCTTTTCTATGAACTGAAACACCTCTACCTTTAGTGATATATCCTAATATATCATCACCTGGAACCGGACCACAACATTTTGCAAATCTAATCATAAGATTACTTTCACCTTTTACCGTTATTCCTTGACTATTTGGTTGTTCTCTTAGAGATTTTGCAATTTGTTCTTCTATTGACTTATTTAAAATTTCCGCATTTTCTTTTTCTTTAGATGTTTTATCTACACCTATACCATTATCCTCTTTGAGTCTTGAAACAAAAGTAGAGACTGACAATCCACCGATTCCAAATAATGCATGGAAATCTTCAAGGTTATGGATATTATATCTTTTAAGCATCTTTTCATAAATATCACCTTTTGCAATATCTCCATAATTGACGCCTTGTTTTTTAAGTTCTTTATCAAGTAATTCCTTACCCTTTAGAATATTTTCTTCTTTTTTAGCTTTTTTAAACCATAATTTAATTTTACTTTTTGATTGATTACTTTTTGCAATATTAAGCCAATCCATATTTGGACCTTTTGAATTTGGTGATGTTAACACCTCTACAATTTCTCCAGTTTTAAGAGTATAATCTAAAGGAACTATTTTTCCATTTACCTTAGCACCCACACATTTATTCCCAACATCTGTATGTATTCTATATGCAAAATCAATAGGAGTTGCCTTACTACACAAATTAATTACAGTTCCTTTTGGTGTAAACACAAATACTTCATCTGAAAATAAATCTATCTTAAATCCTTCTATAAATTCTTCTGCATCAGAAGTTTCTTTTTGCCATTCTAACATGTCTCTAAGCCATACTAGTTTCTTCTCAAAATCCTTTTCCTTATCTTGCTCTGACGCCCCACTATCCCCTTCTTTATACTTCCAGTGAGCAGCAATACCATACTCTGCTGTTTTATGCATTTCAAAGGTTCTTATTTGTATTTCAAATGTCTTTCCTTGCGGTCCAATTACTGTTGTATGTAAAGATTGGTACATATTAGGTTTAGGCATAGCAATATAGTCCTTGAATCTCCCCGGTATTGGCTTATAAATAGTATGAACTATACCAAGTGCAGCATAGCAATCCTTAACCGAGTTAACCAATATTCTTATAGCTGTTAAGTCAAATATCTGCTCCAAACTTTTATTTTTTGTAGTCATTTTTCTATATATACTATAAAAATGTTTTGGTCTCCCATCAATATCTGAATCAATTCCAGATAATTCAAGTTTCCCATAAAGATCATCCACTATATTTTGTATGTATGTTTCTCTTTCTACTCTTTTCTCTGCTATATCTTTTACTAATTCATAATATTCTTTTTCATGCAAATATCTAAAGCATAAATCCTCAAGCTCCCATTTTATTTTAGACATACCTAATCTATGTGCAAGAGGAGCATAGATATCCAACGTTTCCTTAGCCTTATTTTTTTGCTTAGTAGGTGACATATATTTAAGTGTTCTCATGTTATGTAATCTATCTGCAAGTTTTATTATGATAACTCTTATATCCTTTGCCATAGCAAGAAGCATCTTTCTTACATTATCAGCTTGCTGTTCTTCCTTTGTCTTGTATTCCATTTCACCTAATTTAGTAAGTTTAGTTACACCTTCAACAAGATCAGCTATTTCCTTATTAAATAATTTTTTTGTATCTTCATAAGAACATTCTGTATCTTCTATTACATCATGTAGTAAACCTGCCACAATTGTATTTGTATCCATTCCCATATCAGCCAAATTTTCTGCTACAGCTAATGGATGTATTATATAAGGCTCACCTGATTCTCTTTTTTGGTCTCTATGAGCATTTTCTGCAAAATAGTATGCCTTTTTAACCATATCAACGTCAACATTATGACAATTTTTCTGGATTTTTTCTAATAGTTCATCAACCATAAGGATTTGCTCTCCTTCTATCACTATAAATATAAAAGTAAATCAAAGGCTGGTTTTATGCACCAGCCTCAACATTCTAATAATTAATAATTATATATTATTTTCGAATTATTTTCAATAATGTAATAACATCATCCGTATTTAAATTTTAATAAAAAAAGGCTATTTAAAAACAGAATTTTATATTCTATCTATAAATAGCAACCTTCTTAATTAAAACTCATATTTAACTAATGAATAAACATCATATTCTTCCAATTTCTTTTTACCTTCTAATCCTGTAAGCTCGATAGCAAAATCTAATGAAACAACTATCCCACCTGCTCTTTCAACAAGATCTGCAACTGCTTTTACAGTACCACCAGTAGCTAATAAATCATCAATTATAGCAACTCTTTGACCTGGCTTTATTGCATCTTTGTGTATTTCTAGTTCATCTTGTCCGTATTCCAAATCGTATTTCATTGATAGTGTTTCATATGGTAATTTTCCAGGTTTTCTTACTGGAACAAATCCTACTCCTAATGCATAAGCAACCGGAACTCCGAAAATAAAACCTCTCGCTTCTGGTCCAACTACAACATCAATATTTTTTTCTTTTAAATACTCAGCAATTTTATCAATTGAAGCTTTTAAACCTTCTCCATCCCCAATTAATGTTGTTATATCCTTAAAACTTATACCTTCTTTAGGGAAATTTTCGATTACTCTTATTTTTTCTTTAAAATCCATATTAACTCCTCCACAACCTGTACTTTAACAAGATTAATATTAAACTGTTTTTTGTGCTAATTGCTTAAAACTTTATTCTTTTTCAATCTGTATAAGTATTTAACAATTTGGTTTGACCTATCTTTATCATTTGTCGTCAGAAGTTCTAATACTATTCTAGCATTATCAGTAACCCCGACAGCTCCTATTGGTGGAACTAAAAATTCAATTATATTATTAACGCCATCATTGTTAAATTCTTCTATTTTATTGAATTCTATTATTGACCTTAACCCATTATTATTAGTATTTACCAAAAATTTATTTCCTTCTTTAATAAAAACTTCATTTTCTCCCTTAAATGTTACATTTGACCACTTTACACCTATAAGTATTAAATCTAAATATTTATTAATACTTTTCATATTATAATAAATTGAAATTGCTTGCATTAGCTTAAAAGCTAATCCGCTTGTAGATAAGTTTTTGTATTTATACTGACACCCTTTTTGATTAGGATTAATGTAAATGTAATCATCAACAAGATCAGTCACTTCATTTTCAATAACAATTAAATCTATACCTAATTTTTTGCATAAATCAACCTCTTCTTGTGATTTTAATCCAACACCTAAAGCAATAAGAAGCTCAGCACCTAAAAAATCTACATTTTCTTTAATATCTTTTGAATTTATTCTAACATCATTATCTTGTCTATCATATATTAAATATTCAACATCTGCATTTAAATATCTAAGTAAAAGGATAAGTGATGATACTGCACAAATTCCATCAACATTATATGTACCATAAACAACAATTTTTTGTCTGTTATTAATAGCTAAAGCTAATCTATTAATTGCTCTCTTCATACCTTTAAGTTCAAATGGGTCATATCCAGTAATATAATTCGGACAATATATACTTTCCCAGAATTTACGCATGGCTTCTTCCTCCATAAAATTAGAAAACACATATATTATATATGATTCTAACCATTTTTACAATTACTTTATTAGAAAATCAAAAAACCTCCATTAATACTGCTGGAGGTCTTTTAAATTATCTACCAGTAATTATATACTTTTTAACTTTTTCTTTGGGGATTTATTAAATTTTTCTTTCATGAATACCCATATCGGTGAAGCTATGAATATCGAAGAATATGCCCCCGCTACTATACCTACTATAAGAGGTGTAGAAAACTCTCTAACTGTTGGTACAAATATATTCACTGCAATAATTGTTATAAGAGTTGATACAGATGTATATATTGATCTCTTTAATGTATCATTTATTCCTTTATTAGCTATTTCAATCGCATTAGATCTTCTATTCTTCTTGGAATCTTCTCTTATTCTGTCAAAGATTACTATTGTATCATTGATTGAATATCCAACTACTGTTAATATTGCTGCAATAAATGGAGTGTTAACAGGTATTCTAAAAATAGCATAAAAACTAATTGTAATTAAAACATCATGTATTATAGCAATTACAGCTGCACTACCAAATTTGAATTCAAACCTTATTCCAACATATATAAGTATCATTACAAATGCTGCAAGTACTGATAGTATAGAACTTCTGGTTAATTCTTTTCCTATAGATGCACCTATTTCATTTTGAGATAATAGTGCAGTATCTTTTAAGTTATACTTTTCTTTTAAATCACTCATTATTTTAGATACCTTACTACTATCCAAATCTTTTGATTTTATTTCATATTCATTTTTATCAGATATACTTGTCACCGCATCTTCAGCATATGACTTAACTATTGAATCCATTTCTTCTTTATTTGCTTTATCGCTAACTTGTATTGTCACTTGAGTTCCACCTAGAAAGTCTAATCCATAGTTTAACCCTTTAAAGCACATAGTTCCAAGTCCGACAACTATTATAATTGTTGACACACAAATCCATATTTTTGATTTTCCAATTATATCGAAAAGAATATTTTTATTTTCTTTTTGACTTACTCCAAAATGTGATAATTTTTTCAATAATCCCATTTCAACAGCTAAATTAGTAAGTAATTTAGTTACTACCAACGCTGTAAACATACTGACTAAAATACCTATCATAAGAGTAATGGCAAATCCTTTTACTGACCCTGATCCTATAAAGTATAGAATTAAAGCACAAAGAATAGTTGTTACATTTGAATCAACTATTGAAGAAAGTGCATTTTCTGATCCTGATTTAACAGCGGATCTTACTGATAATCCTTTTCTTAATTCTTCTTTAGTTCTTTCATATATTAATATATTAGCATCAACTGCCATACCAATGGTTAAGAGCAGTGCCGCTACTCCCGGAAGGGTCAATGTCACTCCTACTTCTACAAAAATAAATAATATTAGCAATATATATAATGTTAATGCAATATCAGCTATAACACCTTGAACTCTATAAATAAGCACCATTGCCACAAAAATTAATCCAACTCCGACAGCTGCTGCCTTCATAGCATTTGGAAGGGCTTCTTGTCCAAGCTGAGCACTAACATTTTTAACTGATACAGCTTTTACTGTAACAGGAAGAGCTCCAGAATTTATTATTCCTGCAAGTTTTTTATTTTCTTCTAAAGTTTTTGAGCCTGTAATACTTGCTCTTCCATCTGTGATTTGTGTTTGTACAGTTGGAGCTATTAAAAGCTCATCATCCATATAAACCGAAATAGCTTGACCTATATATTTTTTTGTTGCTTCTGCAAATTTCTTTTGTCCTTCAGCATTTAATTCTAATCCTACTTCTGAACCACCTGTTGATTGATTTAATTGTGCTGTTGCATTTTTAATATCTTTACCTGTTAAGATTTCTTCTCCGTCAGGTCCTTTAAAAACCAAATTTCCAGATTTACTCAAACTTTCTACAAGTCCATTAGAATCACTATATCCCGGAATATCAACTCTGATTTTTTTATCACCTTCTGTAGTGACAACCGTTTCAGCAACTCCAAGAGAATTAACTCTTAATTCAAGGTGTTGTCTAGTGTTTTCCAATTGTTCCTTAGTTACATTATCTTCTTGTATTTCCATTAATACAGAAGTACCACCTTGTAAATCAAGACCCTTTGTTAATACTTTATCAAACGATTTAAATTCATATCCAAATAGAATAAAACCTTTAAATCCTGCAAAAGCTAAAAATCCAATTACAGCTACTATTAAAACAAATAGTACTGAACTTTTGCTTTTTTTCTTCATGTTGATCCCCTCCAAATATTATGTCTTTGCTTTATTAAGATTTTTTAACTTATTAAATTAGACTTCTAATTTATTAACATTTTATATTGTTATGTAACTAAAATCATATTTAAAATTAAGAAGCATAAAAATATATTTCAACTTTTATAATTCTTAATTTTAATTTTTTTATCCTACTATCAATACATTGTTCATTATAGCACACTATAATTTCTTAATAAAGTATTTATTATCCTTCAAAAATATAATTATAACTTCTCACTAAACAATTATTTTTTCTTATAGATATGTAAATTTTTTCACTTTAAACATCTACATATTTATAAATTTATACCAAGCATACCTGCTAAAGTACCGATAACTATTGCTATTGATAACTTTGCCAATTCAAATAGTCTAAATGAAACTTCTCCATCTAACAAGCTTGATAATATGAATAATCCTAAATAATATCCTATTGCTACTCCAAAACCAACTAGCCACCCTTTAGTTTCATTTTTCTTTGCTCCAATTATGGCACCTATGCTTAGAGCTATTAATGAGATTACAACATATAGCATATTAAATGTACCTTCACTGAATACAAACTTTGTCATCATTCCGGATAAAATTACTATTCCCATAAGGCTTAATAGTATTGACCCAATAGTTCCTTTACATACAGATTTTAAATATTTACTTTTTTCCATAAAATAACACCTCCACATATTTCATTTTATGAAATATGCAAAGGTATTATGATAATTTTATTCTTCGTTTGCTGTTTTGTAAGCTATTCCACTTTTATCAAGCTTAATCTTTGTTTTAGCAGTACTTGTTTCAATTGTAACAGTTTTGTCATCTATATGCGATATTTTACCTATGATACCACCTCTAGTCACAATTTCATCATTTACTTTTAATTCATTAACCATAGATTGATATTTTTTCTTTCTTTTCTTTTCTGGAACTATTAATAAAAAATAAAATATTATGAACATTAAAATAATAGGTCCAACATTTATAGCCAATGCCATAATTGAATCGCTCATTTTGCCACCTCCAATATTATTCTTAATGGATTATCACTTTCCATGATAAGTAGTTTACAGCTATTATTATATAATATCAACATTATTTAGTTACTGTTAACTGTTTATTAATATATTCATATATACTACCAATATATACTTTTTAAACTTCATTATAATTTTTACAAATACTTCATTATTATATTATTTTAGCCATTACTATAATTTCTTATACAATAAAGATATATTTAGCTATGTTAATCCCAATGTATTTTTTAAGTCTTATTTTTTATTTCCCCACTCTTTTAATTTTTCTTCCTTAAATGTTTTAAAATATCCACCATCAATAGCATCTCTTATCTCTGCCATTAATTTATTGTAAAAATATAAATTATGTAGTACACATAATCTCATAGCAAGCATTTCTTTTGCCTTGAATAAATGTCTTATATAAGCTCTTGTGTAATTTTTACATGCTGGACATTGACAACCTTCTTCTATTGGCTTTTTATCAAGCTCATGCTTTGCATTCATTAAATTAAGTTTACCTTCTTTAGTATAAACATTGCCATGCCTTCCATTTCTCGCAGGAAGTACACAATCAAAGAAGTCAACGCCTCTATCAACTGCTTCTAAAATATTTTCTGGAGTTCCAACTCCCATTAAATATATTGGCTTATCTTGTGGAAGATGTGGCACTACTGCTTCTATGACTCTATACATATCTTCATGACTTTCCCCAACAGCAAGACCACCAATTGCATATCCATCCAAATCCATTTTAGTTATTTCTTTTGCATGTTCTATTCTTATATCTTCATATGTTCCACCTTGATTTATACCAAACAACATTTGTTCTTTATTTATAGTATCTGGAAGAGAATTTAGTCTATCCATTTCTAACTTACATCTTTCAAGCCATCTTGTAGTTCTTGCTACTGAATTTATAACATATTCTCTAGTTGATGGGTTTGGTATACATTCATCAAATGCCATTGCAATTGTTGATGCTAAATTACTTTGAATTTGCATAGACTCTTCTGGACCCATAAAGATTTTCTTACCATCTATATGAGAGTTAAAATAAACACCCTCCTCTTTTATTTTTCTCATAGCAGAAAGTGAAAATACTTGGAATCCACCTGAATCTGTAAGGATGGGTCTATCCCAATTCATAAATTCATGTAAGCCTCCTAATTCTCTAACCACTTTATCAGTTGGTCTTAAATGAAGATGATATGTATTAGATAATTCAACCTGACATCCTATCTCTTTTAAATCCATACTTGATACTGCACCTTTTATTGCAGCTAATGTTCCAACATTCATAAATACTGGAGTTTGTATAGTTCCATGAGGGGTTTCAAATTGCCCTCTTCTAGCATTTCCATCTTTTTTTAATAGTGTATATCTTTTGCTCACAAGCGACACCTCTTACTTTAATTTATTTATATATAATGGCTATGTCACCTCGCCATTTTTATAATATACAATTATTGATAATTCGCTGATTTTCTTCATCATTTTCTAATAATATAATTATTATTTTTCACTTAACTTCCAGTTTCTAATTAATAAACATTGCATCTCCAAATGAAAAGAATCTATATCTTTCTTTAACAGCTTCTTCATATGCTTTCATTGTATTTTCTTTTCCAGCAAGTGTAGACACAAGCATTATTAAAGTCGATTCTGGTAAATGGAAGTTTGTTATTAGTTTATCTACAACCTTAAACTTATATCCTGGATAAATGAAAATATTAGTCCATCCACTTTGCTCTTTTACAAATCCATTTTCATCTCCAATAGTTTCAAGTGTTCTTGTAGATGTTGTACCAACTGAAATTACTTTATTCCCTCTTTTTTTAGTTTCATTTATTATATCTGCACTTTCTTTAGATAAGATATAAAATTCCGAGTGCATTTCATGTTCTTCTATATTATTAACTTTTACTGGTCTAAAAGTTCCTAGACCAACATGTAAAGTTAAATAAACAATATTTATTCCTTTTTCTTTTATTTGTCCTAACAGTTCTTGTGTAAAATGTAACCCAGCAGTCGGTGCTGCTGCTGATCCATTTTCCTTAGAATACACAGTTTGATATCTTTCTCTGTCATCAAGTTTTTCATGTATATATGGAGGAAGTGGCATTTCACCTAATGAATCCAATACTTCTTCAAATATTCCTTCATAATAAAATTCTACTATTCTATTTCCATTTTCTAAAACATCTATTACTTCTGCTTTGAGTTTACCATCACCAAATGTAAATCTTCTTCCTTCTCTCGCTGATTTCCCCGGCTTAGCTAAACACTCCCATTTGTCCCCTTCTATTCTCTTAAGTAAAAGAAATTCTATCTTTCCACCAGTATTTTCTTTTTCTCCAATAAGTCTTGCTGGCATTACTCTAGTATTATTTAATACTAGAGTATCCCCCTTATTTAAATATTCTATAACATCATGAAACGTTCTATGAGTAATTTCTCCCGTTTCTTTATTTAACACCATAAGCCTTGAAGCATCTCTTTTTTCTAATGGGTGTTGTGCTATTAATTCTTCTGGTAAATAAAAATCAAAATCCTTTACGTCCATTTACATATCTCCTCTTTATCACTAATTAATCTATTCTTCATTAAATAAATTAACCTGTATATTATCAGCTTTTTTCTTAGCTGGATTAATCCTACCTAAATGTTCATATGCCTTATCACTTGCAATTCTTCCTCTTGGAGTTCTTATAATAAATCCTTGTTGAAGTAAATATGGCTCATAAACATCCTCTATTGTTCCAAGTTCTTCTCCTATAAAATAAGATAAAGTTTCTATGCCAACAGGTCCTCCATTAAAATTATCTACAATTGATTCTAATATTTTATTATCAACCTTATCAAACCCTTGATTATCAACTTCTAATAATTCTAAAGCATTTCTAGCTTCTTTTAATGAAATTAGCTTATTTGATTTTACTTCTGAATAATCTCTAACTCTCTTTAATAATCTATTAGCTATTCTTGGTGTTCCTCTTGATCTTCTTGCTATTTCAAGAGCCCCTTCTTCAGTTATATCACATCCAAATACACTCGCACTTCTTATTACAATTTCTTTTAGTTCCATATCTGTATAATATTCCATAGCACATAAAACACCAAATCTATCTCTAAGTGGTGCAGTAAGCATCCCTATTCTTGTTGTTGCACCAATAAGTGTGAATTTAGGAAGATCAATTCTTATTGACTTTGCAGCAGCTCCTTTTCCTATGACAATATCTAAAGCATAGTCCTCCATAGCTGGATAAAGTATTTCCTCAACACTTCTATTTAACCTATGAATTTCATCTATGAACAAAACATCATAATCTTTTAAAGATGTAAGTATTGCTGCTAAATCACCTGCACGCTCTATAGCAGGACCTGATGTTATTTTTAAATCTCCATTCATCTCTTTTGCTATTATATTGGCCAAAGTTGTTTTACCCAGTCCTGGTGGACCATATAATAAAACATGATCTAGGGCTTCTTCTCTATTTTGAGCTGCTCTTATAAATATATCTAATCTTTCTTTAACTTTTTGCTGTCCTATATATTCGGATATTTTCTGCGGTCTTAAACTAAGTTCCGAATTATTATCTTCACTCATTTCTTTTGGCGTAACTATTCTTTCCATATATTTTCACCCCCGCCTTTAATGTATAACTACATCATTAATTGCTTTAATGAATTTTTGATTATATTTTCAACAGTATCATTTTTATCAACATTCTTTAATGCCATTTCTGCTTCTTTTTCACTATATCCTAAAGCTATTAAAGCACTTAAAGCTTCTGATGATGCCATAGCATTGTTATCTTCTTCAGTAAGATTTTCTACTGAATCTAATAATTCATCTGGTTTTAATTTATCTTTAAGCTCTAATATAATTCTCGCTGCAGTTTTTTTACCAATTCCAACACCTCTACAAAGATGTTTTTCATCACCTATCATAATAGCATACTTTAGATTATTAACTCTACTTATAGATAATAAGGATAATGTTGCTTTTGCTCCTACTCCATTTATCGATAATAATAATTTAAACATTTCAAGTTCTTCACTGGAGTCAAATCCATAAAGACCTATAAAATCTTCTCTTACAATCTGCTCTAAATAAAGCTTTACCTCATCTCCAATTTTAGGCATGGAAGACATAGTAGCTCCTGACGTAAAGATTTTATAACCAATTCCATTATTCTCTACTATTATATAATCTTTATTTATTCCCATATACTTTCCTATTATATATTCATACATATACTTTTCTTCCCCTTCTTACCTAAAAACGTATTAATTTTCTACATTAAAATCTAAGTATTACTTTATCATTTTACGCTTAATCTTTCAATAACAAATTAAAATACCCTACAGAAAATAAGCATTTAAACTTTATAAATTCTGTAGGGTATATATTTTTAAAATTAATATACTTTAACTATTTTTTAAGATAAAAATTCCGATAAATTTTCTTCTGCTTCTTCTTTACTATTATACATAAATTCAAAATTTCTTATTTTCTCTTTATCTATTTTTCCAAAACTATCAACTGTCTTAAAATCAGAATATACATCCGATGGATTCTCAATCTTTAACTCCCCATCATCATCAGTTTTATATATTGCTAAAAAACCATTCTTTTCACCAATATAATATTTGTTGGCTTCCAATGTTTTGCTTACATCTCTTTTAAACATCATTTCATTGTTAGCTTCAACATTAAGTACATATCCTTCTTTTTCTAGCAACTTAATAAGCCCACTATCAGTTAAATCTTCTGTTATGTTGAATTTCTCTTTAAGTTCTAATAATGAGTATTCATTTTCTTTTTTATCACCAGCAAACAAAACCACTTTTACTTTATCATTGAGAATATTTCCTTCATTCATTGTATTCTGAGTTGCAATGTTTGGCTCTTTGCTTTCCTTATTATAATAATTATCCATACAAATATAAGTAGCTGAAAATATAAGTGCTAAAGCTATAGTCATACTTACAAACAATTTTACTTTATTATTTATCATTCTAATCCCTCCTTACTTGGGATTATTGACACATAATAAATTTTATATACATACTTTATTTGAAGTTTTAATTTTTTAACGATCATATTACTATAGCATTTTTATAATCTAACTTTACTATCTTACTCTATTTATAAATCCACATTTTCTACATAGTTCTTCTACTGCATTTCTATTAGAAAATCCATTATATATTTTCTTTGCTCTATTAGAATTTAATATCTCTTCTAAATTACTTTCAAATATATTTCCAAGAGGTATACTTCCCTCACTATCTAAGCAACATGGCACTACAGTACCATCAACTAAAATTCCAATATGGTCTCTAAGACCATAGCAAAAAGCTCTTTCTCCAATCTCCTCTTCTTTTAAAGATGGCCATTTAAACTTTTCTCCCATGTTTATATACACATTATTCTTTATCTTAAAACTGTTTTTTTCATTTAGAATTTGTCGTAAATCATCTTCTATATTGAATCTTTCTTTTAATAATTTTAATATGTCTATGTTCATATTATTGCTTGCTTTATACTTTGCATCTAAATTCCAAAGTCTTAAAACTGAAATTATATTTGTTTCTTCACTAGATAAATTTATGAAATTAATAATTTCATCTACATACTCTTCAAATGCTATTTTAGTATCATTTGCTTCAAAACTATGAAGAGAAAAATTCACTTGTCTAACAGCTTTTGAATTTAATAAAATATATTTTACATTTTTTATTAAAGTTCCATTAGTTGTTATATTAACCTTTATATTGTTTTTATCACACACATCTAAGAATTCTTTAAGATTTCTATTTAAAAATGGCTCTCCCATCAGATGAAGGTAAATGTGTTTTGTATATGGTACAATTTTATCAATGATCTTCTCAAAAGATTCTACACTCATAAATTCTAAATTTCTAGATATTTTAGGACAAAAATTACAATTCAAATTACATATATTAGTTGTTTCTATATAAATTTTTTTAAACTTTCTCACTACTTTTCTCCAATTCTAAATAAAACATTATTATTTCATATTTTCAATACAACTATAACATAATATATTTTAAAAACGCAAAAACTATCTAAATTTAATTTCCTTAGTATTCTTTATATTTATAAAACTAATTTATATTATGGTATAATATTCTTATATTATTGTAGATTTTATTGAAAGGTGGGGGTAAATATGATTATAAATTCTATATCTAATCCTTATCAATATCAACCTTATAATTTCCAAAAAAATTTAAATGTATCTTCTCATTCATCAGATATGACTGTAAATTCAAATACTTCTTCTAAAGAAGTTCAGACTGGAGAAGCTTGTCAGACCTGTAATGAAAGAAAATATTTGGATGGCTCTGATGATCCTAGTGTATCTTTTAAAACTGCTGGACATATTGATCCCGAAGATTCTGCTTCTGTTGTTAAAAGTCATGAAATGGAGCATGTTGCAAATGAACAAGCTAGTGCTAAGTCTAAAGGTAAAGAAGTTGTATCTCAAAGTGTTGCTTTACATACTTCTGTTTGTCCTGAATGTGGAAAAACATATGTTTCAGGTGGAACTACAAAGACCACTACAAAGTCTGAAACTGAATTGCCTTTTAACCTAGGTGAATCTAATCTTAAAGGTCACAACGTAGACGAATTTGTCTAAAAAATACAGCTAAACTTTAAAAAAGTTTAGCTGTATTTTTTACTATTCCGTATAGCAGATTACCGGCACCCCCTCTTCTATATTCTCAAATATTTTTTTAGCTAAATAGACTGGTAAATTTACACATCCATGTGTTCCATCATTATTATAAATATTTCCCCCAAAAGCACCTCTCCAACTTGCATCATGAAGACCTATATTTCCATTAAAAGGCATCCAATACTTCACTTTTGATGCATAATTTTCACCTCTAAGTACAGCATCTTTTTGTTTATAATTTAATCTATATGTTCCATTTGGAGTCTTCCACCCTCTTTGAGTATTTCCTGTAACCACACTACCTTGAGTAATTAACTTTCCATCCTTATAAAACCATAAGTGTTGTCTTGTAATATTAACTTCCACATAAGTTTTTCCAATATCATCTTTCCCTCTAACTTCTGCCCTTTGAATATATTCTGGTTCTTTAACCACACTATAGCCTTTTTCTATATTATAGATTAATTCTTGAGTTTCCTTATTCTTATCTATCTTAAATCCATAATTGCCGCCTTTAACTTCTACACTTTTACCAACGGATGTATTAATTATTCTTGTTTTCCCATAAGTATCATATTTTTCGCACAAATCTGATATATACTTTTTAACTTTTTCTTCATTAATTTTTACTTTTAAATCATCATAAATAGTTATCCAATTAGAAATTAAGTTTCCATTAACATTTTCTGTAACTTCATCAAAAGTATATACTATTTTAGAAGATACGTATTTATCGCATATTTTTTTTGCCTCAATAAGCTCTAAGGACGTTGAATTGTATTTAGGTTTTTCATAACATTTTACTTCTTCTAGATTTATTTTTAGTTGACCTTTCCTAATGGATCTCTCAATTTCATCTAATAGCTTGGCTTTATTCACTTTATTTCCATAGACCTCATTTATAATTTCATACTCATTTCCATTAAACTTTAAGCTAGCGCTTTTAGGTACTATAACTTTTTCTTCATTTAAGCACTCCAATTTTTCAAAACATTCTTTTAATAGATTATTATCATAAGTGAATATTTTATCATAAACATAATGGTTATTTTTTAATATTCTAAAAATCCAAGCTGAACTATTTTGATTTCTTATAGTATCTTCTAAAAAATCATTCTTTATATATTCTAAGTTAAATTCCTCACCTCTTATATTTTCTGTTATATTATCTCTCTCTTCTAAAGTAATACTATAAACATCTACTTCTTCAATTACTTTTTTCTCAGCTTGTTCAATTGTTTTTCCTGAAATATTTATTCCATTAATTATTGTTCCAAAATAAAAGTGACTTTTAAAAAATAATGAAATTGAAATATAAATACTCATTATTATAAAAACATATGTAATTAAACTTCGTACCAATGATTTATTTATATCTAAAACCTCCCTACTATAAATAAAATTCATATTTTATTTATTTTTCAACTTTATCATGTTCATATTATATTTATGTAACTAAATTATTAATAATAACTTTTTTCTTCACATAAAATAATCCAGGCTTAATATTAAATTCATTAAACCTGGATTATTTTATAAATTTCAATCTTAATTGTAATATATTTAAATTAATTTTCTATTCACGAATTCTTTTAACTATAAATCTTTCATTTTCTTGAACTATTTTAATATTTAGAATATGATTTAATGTGTCTAGACTTCTAACATCATTAATATATTTTTTGTTGTTTTTCTTTACTAGTTTTTCTATCATCTTTATTATATCTTCTATTTCTTCATCTTCTAAAATTAATTCTTCACTTAAACACTGTCTATTTATATAGATTAAAGTGTTCCATATTTGTTCTTCTGATATATTATTTATATCTATAAGAACCCAAGTAAAATCTTTTCTTCTTTCACCTTTTGGGTACGCTTCTTTAAAAAATTCTAAAAATGTACTTTGCATTTTAGGATCTTTTACAGATACATACTTTCCCAGCTGTGCTTTCAATTTATTCTGTAAAAACATAATTGTATTAGGTTTCACTTTATCAGACATTTTATCTATATTTCTATAAATAAAATTGTATGTAGACTCTATTTGATATATTTCCACCTGTTTTTTTATAAGAATTCTAGTCATTTCTATATACTCTAAAATATTCTTCTTACAATCAAGCTCTTTATTGTAAAGTTTTTCCCAAATTTCTTCTCCATTTAAATTTTCTAAGTTAATATCATTCATGTTATTTTCTTCCTCTTTGTATTAATATTTCGCCAATGATTTAGTAGCTTCTTAAATTATATACTTTTCCAATGAAGAATTACAATAGATTATTATCTTATAAATTATATAAGCATATTCGCAAACTCCATATTATCAAATTCATTTTCTTTTATATACTCAAGTACTTCTTCTAAATAATTTTTATCATGTTCTATTGCTTTAGCGAAAACTTGAATAAATTTAATTATATTATCTTTTGATTCTGTCTTATTATTTAAATACATTCCTGTTAAATAAAATCTAATTAATGAATACCTTACTAATAGCATTATATATGAATCAAACATATACTCTCCTTCTGAAAAAGGAAATAGATTATTATACATAAAATTCACCAAGTAATTTTCAAAAACAAAACTATTATTGTTTATATAACTTTCCATATAATATTCAAAAACATTCATATACTTATGTGCATTTATTTTTATATCATCATTACTATCAGCATTTATTCCATTTAATAAATCTCTTGTGTAATTCTTAAAATTAACACTGTCAATTTCATTAGCTATATTTAAAGAATCAACCATATTCTTAAAAAAAGATACTTGAAAAATATAATTTAATTTGTCATTCTTATATAATTTCTTTACTGCATTTATATTATATTCATCTATAAATTTATATACATCATCAATTTCATAATCAACATACTCTAACTTTTCTATAAAATCCCCTAATATATAAAGCCTTTCATTTAAAGTAAAGTTTCTATTTTTTATTATCTTAATACTGAAATTCCTAATTTCTTTGAAATATTTCAGCCATGTTTCTTCTGAATTTGTTTCTATTACATCATTTATAATGTATTTATTAAGTATCTTTTCACGTTCAATAAGATTTAATCCTTTTTCCTTTGAAAGAATAAGCCTAGCCGCTTCTGGACACGCTACATCAAGAGACATTTCATATTCATTATCTATTTTGTTAAGTATTCTTGGAAAAGATGCACACACATTAGAAAGATAATTTTCTCCCAATTTACACTGTATATTACAATAATAATTATTATTTAGAAATGGACATCTCTTTTCCTTACTTAATTTAACTTTTGCATAATCAGAATTCTCATTTGTATAATTCTTATTTTTTAAAACATTATTTTGAATTATTGTTTTTATTTCATCATCTTGAACTTCATTATATTGCTTAAAAGTAATTTTATCTATATCTACATCCCATCCCATGCAGCAATTATCTTCGCACTCTCCACCTATACATTTAAATTCATCAAGATATTCTGGATATATTAACTCAATTCTTTCCCCCATCTTTCTCCTCCTTTTTTGAATTTATACTTTCAATGTACTATTAAAAATAAACAATGTTCCTATAAAGAAATTCATTGTTTTTATTAAAATAAATTTATTATGAATTAAAATACGAAATTACCAAAGGTGTAATTTTAAATAAAATTGGTATGATTATAGGAATCACCCAAAAAAATGCTTGCGTAAAAAAAGAACCCTTTTCAGAATTAATATTTTTTTCTTCTCTTTTATAAAAGGTTTTCTTGCTATCATCTGTATCAAAATCATATTCTAATACTGGCGCAGATATTAATGAAAAAACTGTTATAGTTAAGGCTATTACCATAAATTCTAACGAACCTTCTTCTCTAAACTGTAATGTAGCCCCATAAAACATAGGCCAAAATAGATACCATAAAAATTTAAATCTCATTCCATTAATAGTCTTTTTATTATTAGTATTTGGTTGTTCTAATGGTATCTGCAATTCTGTACTATAACTGTTGCACAATCTTCTACATTCATCACATGACTTTAAATGCTCTTCTACTAATTTATTTGTATCTTTTGATGTAAAAAATTCTACATAACTAGGAAGTAGATCATGTATAACATAACATTCTAATTCTTTCATTTCAATCCCTCCTTCAACTCTTCTAAAAGCTTATGCTTATTTCTCATAAATATCACTCTCGACCGACTTTCTGTCTTTCCTACTATAATTGCTATTTCTCTAAATCTAAGATTATAACTTGTTTCTATTTAATCATGTTTTATCATCGCATATCTCCCCCTATTAGATTAGAATATAAAAAAGTAATTTTATTACAAAAAAGATTCAACCATTAATAAAATTATAGCAATCTTATTTAATGGTTGAATCTTTAATTCATTGAATTTTATTATATTTATTCTTCTGAAAATTAATAATATTTGCTCCATGTTCCTTTTTACTGCCACCTCTATACTACTATTATTAACATTTCTTTCTTGTATTTACTTCTTTTAATTTATTTATCTCTATAATGCTATAATCATATTGTTTTTTCATTATATCTGCAATTTCATCATCATTAACTGCATATATTTTACCTTCTTGTGGTATTGGATCTTTATATGATACTAGTTCAAATTTAGGATACACATATGATTTAACAAACCAATTTGTTATGTTATATATACTTCTATTTATATTTAATGCTGCTTCAATTTTTCCTTTAGCATCAGAACCAACAGCCTTATTTTCCAATATTCTAACCATGTGAAATAATTTTTCTATGTTATAATTTAAAATTCCTTCACTCTCTAATTTTCTTAGTCGTTCAAATTGTGTCATACCATTCAATAGTCCATAGCCTTCCAATTTAGCTACTTCTTGAGTTAAATTTTCTACATAGCTTCTTTCCTTTTGAATTGCTTTCTTTGGCTCTACAAATAAGTTTGTATTTATAGCTCTTATATAATTATTTAAATATCTATAATCTGTATCTAAATATTCAAAAACTGTTTTCTCCAATATATCATCTTCTTTCCTTAATTAATATTTTACTAAGTCAATAATAATAAATGGTTTTTTAATAAAAACTATTTATTATTACAATATTCTTTATTATATATTAAATTTACATATTTAAAAATGTAGCATAATATTCCATTTTATCCGATTTATCATTTTCTACTAACCATTTATTATATTTTTTAAAACTACTTTCTAATGTTTTTATATCAGTGTATTCATTGTTCATATGGTTCTTTTCAGAATACATATTTATTTTTATTAATTTTCCCATTTGTTCACATTCTTTCTTTTTCTTTCATATTTAATGATAATTTTATATAAAAATACCATATAAATTACAATTTTCTCAAAACTAAAAAGAGTTGTAAAAAAATCTTACAACTCTTTTTTCACTAAAATTATCTTCTATTATTTTGTTCTCTTTTTGCTCTTCTGCAAGTTGAGCATCTAACAGGTTCATTATCAAAACCTTTTTCTTTGTAGAATTCTTGTTCTCCTACACTGAAAATAAATTCTTCATTACAATCTCTACATACTAATGTCTTATCTGTCATATTAAATTCCTCCTTATTCATTAAAGATTAATATTAATTAATATAATTCCCTAATAAGGAGAAATGTACAACTAAAAAATCTTTTACTTAATATTCTTTTATTATATCATTATTTATGTTTATTTACAAGTTTTTCTTTTTACTAACATTAATTCTTTTATTACATAATCTGCAATATTGTACTCTTCTCTTTTTAATATATGTACTAATTTTAATGTAATCTTGTCTGTAATGTTTAATAGCTCCTCCTCCCTAAAAACATGCAAAAGATACGACACGTCACTGTAAATTTCTTCAAATGACATGTCTTGAAAATCAATTCGTTTTTTTAAGTATTTTATTTAAAAGCAAATATTATAATCTTTTAACAATCTTTACAAATCCAGAAACTATTCCTTAATAATAAAGTTCCGAAAAATTTCTTATCTTTTCCCTATTAAATTTCCTTGTTATTTTCCTGCTGATTATTCTGTTTCTTTCATTATCAAATCTTTCTTATTTCTCATAAATACTGTTCTTTCGCCTTGCATAGCAATGATCGGTTTCCTGGTTTTATTCCTGCTCTAGTTCCTATTTTAGGGTACAAAAAAACCAGCACATTGGTATTTTTCAACCTTTGTACTGGCTTATTTTTCGGAACTATTTTATTAAGTTCTGAACTTTATTATTATTGAACAAAAAGTTCACTCTACTTGCTCATAGCTTCTTCTACAGCAACAGCAACTGCAACAGTAGCTCCTACCATTGGGTTGTTACCCATTCCGATAAGACCCA